>JADFPI010000007.1 GCA_022562395.1 Patescibacteria group bacterium
CAAAATCTTTTCTTTTAACATCTTTGCTGAATTTTTCAGTAGGAAGGGTAATCTTTCCAAACCAAATAAGGCCGGAAAGGTCTCCTTTTTTATCTACCAAAGTGTAAATACTTTTCTTCTCTTTTCTCCACTTCTCAAACGTCTTTTTGTCTTTGAAGCGGACAGGGTCAGAAGTGTATCTTTTAACTTGGGAATCGGTTTTTGAGTAATGAAGAAGCTGTTTTATTTGACCTTGAGTTATTCCAGAAGCTACCTTGAAAGCCATTGGGGAATTGTAAAGCTATCTTTCCTCCATAACTTTACTCATCATAAATTCAAGAAGGTCGGCTCTGGCAATGATATAAACTCCATATTTACCGGCGAGTTTGGTGGCTTTTAGTTTTCGGGAGCGAATTAAACGCCGTATTGTGGCAGGGTGTTTTTTAAAATATTTGGCAGCTTCTTTGACTGTGAGATAGTCCTTCACAGAGCTTAATTATATCACAATATAAATCTGTATATCATCTATGCTGCTGCGGGGCAGGGTATCACTTCGTTTCCAACTTCGGACTACCTTTGCTGCCCACTTGCCATGCACCGAATGGTGCGTGGCTGCGGGGCAGGTCCCTAGATCCCGTAAAACTGGAGATTTACCGTGCACATTCAACACTTGCGCACCACTAAAGCACTACCCTTCAAGATACGTGTATTATTTGTATATTCCCTCGTGCTGCTGCACTCGCGATATTCGGCAACGTTTTGCCTCTAGCTGCGGGGCAGGGATTGCCTGACTCCTTCGGAGACTCCGCTTTTCCCTGCTCCCTTGCTTCGCGAACTGCGTTTGCTTGCTGCGGGGCAGGGATTCGAACCCCGATTAGCGGCTCCAAAGACCGCTGTCCTACCATTAGACGACCCCGCATCAGTGAGCCCGGGAGGACTCGAACCTCCAACCTGCTGGTTAAAAGCCAGATGCTCTACCATTGAGCTACGGGCCCTCGTCAAAACTAGCTCCACCTTTCGCAAACCGCTTCCGCTTTTTTGCTTACCGCTCCCTGTTTCTCCTCTCAAAATTCCTTCCGGAATTTTGTATTTAATTTACAGAATCACCCTTCGACACGCACAGTTTACACTGAGCCTGCCGAAGTGTGACCCCACGGGGAGTCGAACCCCGGTTTTCGGGATGAAAACCCGATGTCCTAGACCACTAGACGATGGGGCCTCGAAAGCTCGAGGCTAGGACGTATTTTACCATTTATTTACCCTTGATGCTATAATATCTCAAGGCTAACGTGTCAAACACCATGACTACCCCGGAAATCAGACAAATAGAGCCAGAAGAAAAACCAGTTCAACTTGAAGGTATGTATTTAAATCACAACCTCCAAGAATTAGCAAAAAAACTTGGCAGACCGGTTGTTATCGCCAATTACATAACTGACTTAAATGATGTAATCGCAGTTAAAGATGTACGAGGTGCCCCTGAAAAACTTAAAAATCCTTCAGATTGGAGACTCTTTCAAGAGCTTACTGCCCAGGCTGATGTAATCATTACCGGCACAAGCTATATGAGTGAGTTTGCGGGAAAGGGTGAAAGTGGTCAAAACGTCCTCACTCAATTCGACAAAGGTGGTACTTTTGAGGGTTTAGGAGATTGGAGAGATCAAAATAGTCTTAAAAGAAACCCCGACCTTGTGGTCGTAAGTAGGAGTTTGAACTTTAGTATTCCCAAAACAATTTCCGAAAGCGGAAGAAAGATTTTTATATTCACCATCGATTCGATGCAAGATAGCGAGAAAGCCAAAGAGCTTAAAAAAGCCGGAGCCACGGTTATCGGGTCAGGGAAAGAAGGAGTTGATGGAACAGTGATGGTTAATCGCTTAGGCCAAGAAGGCTATAAAGTTATCAAATTGACGACAGGACCACGTGTTCTTAAAATTCTTATGGACGCAAAAGTTCTCGACCGGCTCTATATTACAAGAGTTAATAGAACAATTACAGACGATCTAGCAAATGCAGTAACTGTCCTTAAAGACAAAAGAGTTGATGGCCTGTTAAATGAAGGGTTTAGGCGTATTAAAAGATATAGGCAGGATAAGGTTACGACAAACGACGGTTATACCACTTCTCAAGAATTTCTAGTCTATGAAAAAGCTTGACGCAAAAAAGCTTCGCAAGTCTGAACCGACTCCCGAGGAACTGAAAAAGATCAAAAGAAACCCTATTTATTTTGTTTTAGATGAGATTTTGGATACTTTTAATGTGGGAAGCATGTTTCGTCTGGCAGATGCGGTAGCTGCAGAAAAAATTTATCTTTGCGGCAAGATGGAAACTCCCCCATCCTCAAGGATTCATAAAGCTGCAGTTGGAACCGAGGCTTGGGTGCAGTGGGACAAAGTAGATTCAGTGACTAAGTTAATTAAGCGATTAAGAAATCAAGGAACATATATAATTGCTGTTGAACAAGACCCACAAGCTATTAGCTATCAGAGCTTAGAGCCTAGGTTTCCGGTAGCATTAGTTTTAGGGCACGAAACAAAAGGGATATCAAAAAAAGTGCTAAAAGAGGCGGATGTAATTGTCGAGCTTCCTTTGCTTGGCATCAACAAATCCTTCAATGTCTGGGGCTCTGCAGCCGTAGTGGCATATAAAGTTCTTGAAGCTCTCTAATTAACGAATTAACTAATCAACTAATTAACTGCCTAAGGCCTCGTCAATTGTGACTTTTAAAGAGTCGTAAGGAAGGGCCCCCGGTATAAACCAAGCCTCTCCTTTACTATTTACCACAAAGCTCCCAGGAGTACCGGTTACTCCTGAAGCCAGACCACCCTGGTAATCTGCTTCAACACGTTCTGCATATCTTCCGCTATCAAGGCAGTCCTTAAAACTGCTTTGATTAAGTCCCACTTCCCCGGCTAACCCTGGTAAATCGTCCAGATTTAAACCGTTATTGGAAGGGGTGGCTTCGAATATTTTATCCAAAAGCGCCCAAAACCCATCGTCTCCCCCAAGTTCTCCTGCACACTCAACTGCTTCGGCTTCCTTATCGGCCTTTGAATGAAGGGTGTCCAGAGGAAAATGTCGGTAAACCCAGGCAACTTGACCATCATATTCATCAACTGCTTGCTGTACAGTTGGGTGAAATCTCTTGCAAAAAGGGCATTCCAAATCCGAATACTCAATCAAAAACACTTGTGCGTCTCTTGAGCCTTTAACGTGGTCTTCGGCTGACACTGCCGGAATTTTTGATGCCTGGTCTTCTGGAAGTTTACCACCTGCAGTAGGAGGAGGAGCAGCTCCTTGATCACCAGTCCCTTGATCACCCGTGCCGGTTGTTCCAGTGGTTGTAATTGGTCCTGTCCCACCTTGCTCAAGTGACTTAACTTTCTGCAAAAGAGTTCCTACAAGAAATGCCAGACCAATTGAAAGAACTAAAAGAAATGGAACCATTTTCTCAAAAGCTGAAGACTTCTTTTTTGGGGATGTTTTCTCTACTTCTTCAGACATACCCAACATTCTGCCTGCAAACTTAAAGTGTGTCAAGCACCTGCAGACTGTTTTCCTTGGGTTTCCTTTTCCCTCAACCCATCCAAATACTTTAAAACATCCATTGCTGCCATGCAACCAAACCCTGCAGCAGTTACTGCTTGCTTGTAATGGTAATCATGAACGTCTCCTGCAACATAAACGCCCGGCAGGTTTGTCCTGGTGTGGTCATGAACTACAACATAGCCTTTTTGGTCAAGTTCAATTGGGCCCTTGAAAACGTCAGTATCGGGCTTATGGCCGATGGCAACGAAAACTCCTTCAATCGGCATTTCCCAAAAAAGAAAGCCTTCTTTTTCCTCGATAATTTTACCTTTGTAATTATTAATTTTCCCGTCCTTAAGCTCCTGTGCCCGCCTTGAATCAAGTTTTGTCTTAAGACTAATTGCGGAAAGCTTTTCCTGTCCCAACACCTTAGTTACCTCGGTCTCCCAAATTACATCGACTTTTGCGTCAAAAATCTTCTTCTGCATCGCAGCTGATGCGCGAAATTCGCCTTTTCTGTGAACAATGGTTACCGAGGTCGCGTACTTTGTAAGAACCAGGGCTTCTTCCATTGCCGAATCACCACCGCCTATCACCAGAACTTGTTTACCTTTGTAAAACGGAGCGTCACACGGCGCACAAGAAGAAACTCCCCTGCCAATTAGCTCTTTCTCCCCGGGGACTCCGAGCCACCGAGTTAGGGCACCAGTGGCAATAATAACTGTTCTTGCAAAATACTTTTGTCCCCCGGCAGAAAGCTCGAATGGCTTTTTGTTAAAATCTACGTGCTCGACACTTTTTTCAACAAACTCTCCACCAAAACGAGTTGCGTGCTCGCGCATCTTTTGCATAAGCTCCGGCCCCTGAATCCCGGGCATAGCCGGATAATTATCAACTTCTGTTGTTAGCATAAGCTGCCCTCCCCATTTTTCTCCCCCTAAAATAAGGGTTGAGACAGCTCCCCGAGTGGTATAGATTGCCGCCGTTAGAGAAGCTGGGCCTGAACCTATTATGGCAACATCCCAAGGTTCGCCTTCCTTGGGTTTTGGAGCAAATACTTCTTCGTCCATAAAAAACAATTACTACTATCTCTCATTTTAGCTTAGCAGCACAGTCAAGGTTTAAGCGGTAGGTGTACCGCTCGGTGTTCCTGTTCCTTCCCCCTCCTCCGTTTCTTCGCTGCCAGTCCCTCCTGATGCATTTGGGTCAGGGGTTGTTGAGGCTGGCGAGTCGGTCGTTACGGGCTCTGAAGGAGCAGCCGGTGCTGCCGGATCCGGAGTTGTAGCAGCGGGTGGCTCAGTGGACGCAGCTGGTACGGCAGGAGCGGTTGGTTCAGATGGCGCAGGTGATGCTCCAGCCGCTGGTTCATCTCCTGTACCCGTAGTTTGACCACCAGTACCGGTATCTTGTGCGGGTGGCGTACCAGTTGGCTGGTCTGTTGTCTTATCTTGATCGTCCAAAGTTAATCACCCCCTTCTTCTATTCCTTTTTTTATAATATCCTCGAATGCTTTTTTTCCTGCAAATCCGATTTGTCGCCCAATTTCTTTTCCGCCTTTATAAAGAATTGTCGTCGGGATACTCATAACATCATAGTCCTGGGCCGACTTTTGATTAGCGTCAACATCAAGTTTGGCTATCAATACTTTATCTTTATACTCTTCTGAAAGCTCCTCGAGCACAGGCTCGGCCATTTTACAAGGGCCGCACCAGGCTGCCCAAAAGTCTACCAGTATGGGTTTTTCTGATTTTAAAACCTTTTCTCCAAAGTCTGCGTCTGTTACATCAAAGGTTGCCATGTTTTTCACTATAGCTTCTTTGTCAAGTTTACGTCAACCCCTAAGTCCACTGATAAACTCATGCCAAATCTCAGGAACTTGTCTTGAATATCCCCCAGCAAAAAGTACTGCCATCGGTATTCTCTCCGGTTTGGCCTGAGCGAACGAAGCGAGTCGAAGGGCAATTTCTCCATAAGTTTCCATCTCCAAATTAAAACCGGCCAGGGGGTCGCCTTTGTAAGTATCCGCACCAAAGACAATAACTAAGATATCAGGTCTAAATTCTTTGATTCTCTCCAAGGCTTCGTCCAAAACTGGCAAGTATTCTTTTTCAGTTGTTCCGGACGGTAAAGGATAATTTATGTTAAACCCTTTTCCTTTTCCCTCACCAATTTGGCCTGTGAAGCCTGTTCCGGGATAAAAAAAGGCTGGGTCCTGGTGAATTGAGATTGTCAAAACAGTTGGGTCGCTGTAAAAAATCTCTTGGGTTCCGTTTCCCGCATGAACATCAACGTCCAAAACCGCAGCCCTCTTAATCTTAGACTTAGACTGAAACTTCTTAATTGCTATTGCATGGTCGTTAAAGATACAAAAGCCTGAAGAATTGTTAGTTTCGGCGTGGTGAAGCCCTCCTAAAGTGTTGACCGCCAAACCATCTCTCAACGCTATCTCAAAGGCTTTTATTGTGCCTCCAACCGAGTAGTACGCAGCCTCAAGATTATCAGGATTAATTTGAGTATCAACGCTTAAATATCCCTTCTCTTTAGCAAGTTTTTTAACTCTTTGTAAGTATTTTTCAGTATGAACTAGTAAAATGTCAGAATCTTTTGCTTTCGGTGCCTCAACTAATTGATAATTCAAACCTCTAACCTCTAATAAACTAATAAACTCTTTCGCCCTTTCCGGCCAAAAGGGGTGACCGGCCTCAAAGTGATATTTCAAATATTTCGAGCTATATATAATCTTCACCAGAAACTATTATAACTTAACGCTACGAAGCCTTAGCGCATTGGCAACAACAATAATTGAGAAGGCGGCAATGAAACTAATGCAAAAAGGCCGACAATAATAAGAACTGGTTTGTAAGTCTCTAAAAAGGCCCTTTTGTGTTCAGTTTTTGCAGTTTTCACCGATTAACCGACCTTTTCCCTCTCTGTCAATTTATTTTGTTGGGTGCTTTGCAGGACTTGAAGAATCATTGCCTTAGGAGGGTGTTCGTACATTTTCCTCTCCGAGCCAGAGGCTCTCTCCGCCGGAGGCCACAAGTAAAAACGGCAACCTTGAAAATGATAGTCGGAGACCTTAGAGGCAAGAGGGTCAATGTCTTTTCCGTCTATTAATATTTGAGGGGAACCAAAAAACCTATACTCCTTCGCCTTCTCGTCGTCTTCAACTACAACAATCTCATAATCGGCCGGCAACCCCGCCTCGCTTAAAACTTCTTTCAAAACTTTCTCGGCTGTCTCCCAAATGTGGCAGCCGTCATTTCTAATTAGTTGAATCTTCATCTTGCTTATCCTCTTAATATTTTCTCACCCCCTTTTATCGTTAACAGCAACAATATCAACTTCCGGCTACCCAAAAGCAATCTTAAAAAATTGTCTGCCAATCCTTCCAAATCCATTTATTGCAACTCTTGCTTTTCTCATATACAACAGCTTAATTTTGAAATATCCTTCCTAAAAGACACCGCAACAAGTTTAATTGCTTCTGAAAGCGTAGGGAACATCGGCAGAGAATTGATCACATCATCAATAGTGTTTTTGTTTTTAACCAGCATCATTGCTTCTGCTATTAACTCACTTGCGAGAGGAGAAAGAATGTGAACCCCCATTATTTCTGATGTTTCAGGGTGAATACTCATACTTATTAGTCCTTCTGTTCTTCGCAGTATTGCGGCTTTTGGAACATGCTCAAAAGAAACTGTACGACATGCACAAGTCTTCATTCTCTTCATTTGCTCATCTTCAGTAAGGCCAACCCCAGCAAGTTGTGGGTCAGTAAATATGGTGTAGGGAACAGTATCGTAATCAATAATATTTTTAGTGTTTTTGAGTGCGTTTTCAGCCGCCAATGTTCCTTCTCTTCCAGCTGTTGTCTCTAGTCTTAGTGGTAGTGCCGCTACATCCCCAACTGCAAAAACATTCGGGTTTTTAGTTTGAAAATTCTCATTTACGATTATTGACTTTCCACTACTTACTTCTACTTTAGCTTGCTCTAGACCCAAACCACCTGTGTTTGCAGTTTTTCCTGCTGCCAAAAGAATCTCGTCGCAGGATATTTTTTCTTGTTTACCATCTATTTCATAAGTGATAACTTTTTTGTTACCTTCTTTTCTAACACTTTTGATTGGAGCATTAGTTTTGACGACAATACCTTCTTTGCTAAACACCTCAATTAGCCTCTTAACCAAATCTTTATCTCCTGCCCTAAAGATTGCATCACTTCTATGAAGCATTGTTACCTTTATCCCAAAGCGAGTGAACAATTGGGCAAATTCTAAGGCAAGGACTCCACCACCTATCACAACCAACTCTTTTGGCTGTCTATCCAACTTCAAAGCTTCTATATGGGTTATATATCCTGCTTCTTTAATTCCTTCTATTGGAGGGACATTGGCAGTAGAGCCACTGGCAATAATAAATTTGTCAGCCGTTAAACGCTCGCCATTTACCTCAACTTCTGTTTCGGATACGAATTTCGCTCTACCCTCTATAAGTTTTACATTCTCAAGATTCTTAAGTACGCCTTCATACTTTTCCTGACGCATTTTTTCAACCAAAGCAAGCTCATCTGCTACAACTTTCTGAAAATTAAAGTTTTTGACCTCAAGTTCAATTCCAGGGATACCGTGGTGTTCGGCTAGGTGCAAGACCTCACCAGCATAAAGCAGCGTTTTTGAGGGAACACAGCCAACATTCACGCAAGTCCCGCCCAAAGGAAGTCCTTTGTTAATCATGGCGGTTTTAGCATTTAATTCATTGGCCTTGATTGCGGCAGCAAAAGCCCCCGCTCCTCCACCAACTATGATTAAGTCATATTTATTCATTATTCTTGTAACTGAGCTAACAACTCATCCAATAAATCTTCTGCCTGCTGATAATCTTGCTGGACAATAGCTTGGTCAATCTTGTCAAACTGGCCTTGGTAATCTACAGGATTACTAAGCTGTGATACTATGCCTGCTGCATCTTGAAGTTTGAGCGCTAAAGCCTGAGGGAGATTGGTGGTCGACGGTGTTTTTGCCTGGCTACCGCCAGTATATGACACATCGCTTACTGATTGCTTACCATAAGCAGCGAGAATTTCGTTACCAAGTATTACATCTTTACCCACAATAGACGAGTCATAAATAACATCAACCTGTTTAGTGGCTAAGCTGGCGTTAACACTTTGCACACCATCGATAGCCTTTAGATATCCTTCAACAGAGGCAGAGCATCCAATACAAAACATTCCAGGAGCTTTGAAAGAAAGCAATCGTAAATTTTGATTATTGCCTATAACATCTGTGCCTGTGCTTAGCTTATCAAGCCTACTATTTAACAATATAATCCCTCCAATAAGCCCAACAACGACAATTATTGCTATGGGTAAAACGATAGATTTTACTTTATTATCTGCCACATAGGCTCACCTCCTCACATTCCAGTTTTTACATAAAACGCTACTAGGAACAATGCTGTTGCAATAAGTATTGCCCCAGACAGTTTCTTGATAGTTTCAGCTTTTCCTGCAACGGTTTGCAGTAATTTCTGCTTACCTGAAGCTAGAATAAGGGTTGCAATGGTAAGCATGGCTGAAAGTGCTAGGCCGTAAGCAATAAAGGCTGAGAAACCAACAACGAATTTACCTGAAATAATGGGAATTAAAGCAATCGTGAGTATCACCGGTAAAAAGCAGGCTGCACCCGCAATAGCATAAATAATCCCATATCCAAAGGCTCCCCAGTTTTTGAATCTTACAGATAGCTTATTTATCCACTTATCAAGAAAACCTGTTGGTAGTTGCTTACCTGTAAGCAGTACAAAGCCAAAAACAAAAATAAGCGCAATTACTCCCAGCTTAAGATAATTAGCGTAAAAAGCAAGTTGAGTACCAAAAAAGGCAAGAATTGCTCCTAAAATCACATAAAAACTAATAATGCCAGCCGATGCAGTGCCTGCAAAGCGCAAGGCTTGTTTCTTGGGTGAACCTTTCCCCTCTTTGCTTGCCAAGAAAAAGGCGGCGTAAGCTGGAAAAACAGCAAAAGGACATGGTGCAAAAAATGATAAAACACCAGCAATAATTGCAAACCCTACAACGCCTGCTAGGGGTAGTGTCGCTGCTTTACTGGCTTGAGGAATAACATATCCGTAAAATCCTTGCCACCCCAGGATGTAAATGAGAACAATTATTGTGAGTATTGCTGCACCCCACAGCCATAACGAGACTTTGTTTACTTGTGTTGTTTTAGCTTTTGTATTCATTGAGTTTGAGGTGATTCATTGATTAAGTTTTTTTACGAATTAACCACCGAAAGCTTTCGGTCCTATGAAAAGTATCCAAAAGGTGATAGAAAATGCACCCAAAATAATAAGGCCGACACCGCTAATAAGATGAACCATCTCCCGCTTGCTTGAAATCAAGGCAACCATGCGCTGTGGGCTAACTTTTACGCTTGCTAAAAGTCCAAAGGCCGCCAGTGGTAAAATTCTTCCCAAAGCCAGAACTCCGCCAAGAAGAGCTCCATAAAATGGATTGCCAACCAATGCTGTCCAAAGGAGAACAGCATGGTAGGTGGGAAATGGGCACCCTACGCCCAAGGCTCCACCCAATGTTGCACCAACTGTAAAAGACTTTCTGTAACCGCTCATCTTAAGACTTGATTCTTGAGCTTTGTGAAAAAGACCACTCAATAGACCTCGTTGGCGGATAAACCCGAACTCAGCTAAGCCAAAATAAAGCACAATAAATCCAACAAGAGAAAATACTATCACTGCCGTTTGCAAGGCCGACTCGCTGAATCCTTTGAGTAATGAAATAACCTGTCCTCCTAAAAGACCCACAATTCCACCAACTAAGGCACCGACAAGAATGAGGCCGAGTGAGTACCAAAAAAGATTAATGAGCCAATTCGGCTTTTTTATATTCGCATCGCTTGCCTTTGTCTGAATTGTGGGTGCAAAAGTAAAGAGAATTGGTAAAAAGCAAGGGGTAACCACCATTGAGATACCTATTGCAAAAGCGATAACAAGTGCCGGTAACGCCCCGGGAATTCCTTCAACGGCCGTGCTTGTTGTACCGGAAAGGAAAACTTGTATTGTGGTTGGCAATTCCTTCAAAAATGGCAGTTGACTGAAAATCAATGCCAACCCAATACCTACAAGGATTGAGGTAATTAAAATTATGAATTTAGCTTTTGTATTCATTGAGTTTATTTCTAAGCTGAGACTCGCTAGCTCCACCAACAAAAGCCAACTTGCCGTTGATAATCACGCCCGGGCTTGACATAATTCCGTATTTCTGCACCAGCTTCATTCCCTCTTCTTCAATCATGGATATTTCTTGTACTTTCATATCTGGAAATTCAGGAGCAAGTTTTTCTAGTAAGTCCTTTACCTGGCCACAGTGACTACAATGCTCGGTTTTAACCAATTGAACATCAATGCTTCGACCTTGCTCACCACTAGTCATGTCCGCCCACCTCCCTTGCCCCGCCGAAGCTATCTAGCGAAGGCGGGTCGTCGGTATGTACATCGTCAATTCCGTGCTTATGCTCTGCTTCTATTGTTCCACTAATCGCAAGGATTATAAGCCCAAACAAAAATGCCACAATAAGCAAAGCCTTTTTCCTAGAAACCATTTTCTTAGAAGTTGCCCAGAGAATAGAAATTCCCACTAGTCCTAAAAATAGTGTCCAGCCCGCCCAAAAGGGAGCTACAAAAAGCCCTTGTGCAACAGGATGGCCTGGGGCTTCAGCCAGTTGTGGGGCAATATTAAATATAAACTTGTTCCACGAAGCGTGGAAGACCGAATCTTCCCACCAAGGCATGCCAAAAACTCCATAAGTTAAGATAAACGACCCCACAAAAACTAAAGCCCAGCCCATTAGTTTGTCGACAACCTGTTTTTTTGTTGTTAAAAATCCAGTCGCGTTTACCCCAAGAATTCCCAGAATTGCCAAAAAGATAAGGGGTGTGGCTCGTCCAAGGCCGTGAACAAATCCCAACAGCCAGCCTGTACCTATCTCGCCCACGGTGGCTATATAGCCAAGCAAAACGTAAAAGGCAGGGTTGGGACAACCTACTCCTGCGTTGCCCAAGAAAAGACCCATGGTAAATACACGTAGATACTCTCCCTGACGCTGAATAAAAGAAGGAAGGGCCCCCGAAAATGAGGGGACTGTCCATTTAATAAGTCTTAATTCCGAAATTCCAAACAATAAAGCTGCAGTTCCTGCGATGGTGAACATTATCCGGGTTGCGCTATCCAATCCCAAATACTGCCCAATCACGGCCATAAATACACCGTAAAACGAGAGCGTGATTGATACACCGAGGCCAAAAAGAACTGCCATTATAATGCCCTTTTTAGGTTTTTCACCCATTGTCAAGGGCACTATGATGAAAGCCAAAGGCAGAGTGCAAGGCAAAAAGATCATTGACAATCCCGCGGCGTAGGCAAGAGTCAGGCTTACCGTTTGGCCTGATTTGGTTAAGTAAAAGAGCCCCAGAAGGATAATTGAAAAAAGAACAAAGGCAATACTAACTAGACTGACTTTTTCTTTATTACTCATGGTCGTCCTCCTTACAATTAACGCAGTACGTATTTACATGCCTATCCATTAGCGCCAGTAGAGGCTGAATAGTTTTCTTGTTAAGGGAATAAACCCGCTCTTTACCATTTTGCTTTACCTCAACAAAATGGCATTCGTGAAGCCTTTTTAGGTTGTGCGATACAAGAGTCTGCTCTAGTTTTACACCTTCAACGATATCTGTAACATTTTTTGCGCCGCGCTCTTGTAAGAAGTGAATTATTTTCAATCTATTAACATTTGCTAACGTCCTGAAGAATCTCTTGTATGACTTATTCATCATATGAAGTAATTATCATACCTTAATTGAAGTATGTCAAGCCAGACTCACTTTCTCTCCTCCTTTTACAGCCGCAATCCAAAAAGAAACAAGCGCCAGCACGCCGAGGATTCCAGAAATTACGGCGACTGCGTGTAATATCGGCGACCACTTCATGTCAATCACCTCCTAACTTGTGGGTGTTTTACCGTAAATAATAATTCTGGTTCCGGGATTATGGTTAGTTACTTTTATTGATTGGTGTCCTTCCAACCCCGGCGCTGCCCAGTAATATAGCTTTTTTGCATCAGGGGTTTTTAAGTTAACACAGCCGTGGCTCATCGGATGGCCAAAATTATTGTGCCAATAAGTACCGTGAATGGCGTAGCCCTTCCACCCAGGAATTTTATCGTTTGAGAAAAACATCACAAAGGGCACGTTGGGCAAATCATAATAAGTTCCCAAAGCCCTACTCCCCCCTCTCATTCTGGTGTAGCGCAATTTAATCCAAGGCCTAAATTCACCAGTCGGAGTTGCCCACCAGGGTTTACCGGTAGAGATGACAAAATCAAAAACTTTTTTATCACCCTCATAGGCATACAGCCTCTGATTTGTCAGATCTACTTCTATTCGCTTTCCCCTTAATGTTGCTTCTCCCAAAACATCTGTTTGTATCAGTGTACCTGGGGTGGCATTAGCCAAAGCGATTGATCGGCCTTCAAAAAAAGCAGTTGCCAAGCTGCTATCAAAATTGCCTGCAACATCACTAAAATCAATATTGTGTTGGCCAGTTCTAAGAAAAAACCCTCCTCTAGTATTTGTTAATCCGGCAGCAACTAACACTATTAGTGCAGCCAGACCGACAACTATTTTCTTGTAAGGAACTCTTTTCTTTCTACTCATTTCTTACCTTTCATCATTCGCCGGTGTAAGAAATAATTGCTCATGGCAACGGCACCCATTACGAACATGCCAAAACCCATTATTGAATTGCCTCGACTAAACCAAATGAAAGCAAGTAAGAAAAGAGCGGCACTACCCAAAAAGATTATTAACATAGCAACTTGATGAAGTACCTCGGGCATACTTCAATATACAACTAAAGGTAGCGTAATTTCTACTACAGCTTGTAATAGTTACTTCAAATACTTGTCAAAAAACTCAACGGACCGAGCCATTGCCAGGCCAAAGGCAGCTCCGGACAAGTTATGATCTGCTCCATCATAAGTGTAAAGCTCTACAGATTTACCTTCTTTCTCTAAAGCCTTTTTAAAACCCTCGGAGAAGGATAAAGGTACATGAATATCTCCTGTTCCATGGTGTAGTTGAACGGGTGTGTCAATATCCTCTAGGTATGTATATGGGTCAATAGACTTCCAAAAATCAAGATTTTCTTCGTATGTTCCAAACTCATCCAGGAAGTTTTGTCTGCTTGGACCTTGATGCCTGTGTTCAGCTGAAGCCACCTGCCAACGCCTGGCTCTTGACCAATTATTGAGAATGTCTTCGTATGATCCAACCACTCCTGCCCAGATTACGGCCGCTTTAATATCATCAGATAGGACCAAGTTTCTCATTGTAATGTTTCCACCCATCGAGTGTCCCCACATGCCAATTCGATCGGCATTAACGATCGACCCCGAGCTCCCGGTCGAAGGGCCTGTCGAAGGGTTTTTAAGACGTTTAATTGAAGCCAACGCGTTTAGAACATCTACCGCATATCCTGGTGAAAAATAGTTGCCAGTGGCAATCCCTTGCGAATTACCGTGACCCCGGTAGTCAGATTTAAATACAACGTATCCTCTCTTTGCAAAACCATCTAAGTAAGCCTCATAACGCTGCGTGGTTACATATTGGCTTGGAGGAAGATAGCCGTGATTAAAGACGATTGCTGGCCAACCTCCTTTTGGTTGCTCACCGTTAGGAATTGTTAATAGGCCAAATATTTTCAAACCGTCTGATTTATATGAAGCAATATATCTTTTATAGTTTGAGCTATCGGCCAGCCTTTGCTCTACTACAATATCACTCCCCGGATATTCCCTTTGCCTTAGTGACTCAATTGCCAAGGTGGGTAACGACGCCTCCGGGCCGCCCTGACTAACTTGGAATAGATTACTTACTACTCGCTTTTCGTCTAATATCAGACCGCCTCGAAATATATAAAACGCAATCAAACTAAAAACTAATACAGACACCCCAATAAGGGGCACATAAAACTTTCTCATAGCTATTACTCTCCTTTAATGAAGTTAACCAAAGCTTCTTTGTCCAAAGAGTCAAATGTTTCAATCTTTCTAAATTTTGTGATTGCTAACTTCTCGGTCATCCCGGGATAAGGTGCAACGTAGACAAACTTAGGATATTGATTGGCTATTTCGGAAAGCTGATCAATCAAATCGGGGTTGCAGTCAAAGTCCTCACAGTTGTAATTAATAATCACTCCAGGTGGCCCGCTTCCGTCGGCATGCTCGAGCATGTGTTTCTGGACTAGTATAGGCATTGGCTTGTCAAGTACATGAGAAGCCGGGCTTTGCTCAACGTGGCCAGCAAAATCGGTCGGGGGTAAAACGTCACCACTAGTTAACCAATAATATCCCCCTCCCCCAACAACGACCAATACAATCAAACCAATACCCCAATTGCGCAATTTTCCGGCAAAAGCTTGGTGTTTCTCTTTCTGCTTTTTAAGCCCTTTTATCCTTTTCTTGCGTTCTCGTTTTGGTAGGTTGTCCCAATCTTCTGGATACTCCATGAAACTTAATTTACGGTTAAGCTTCCTATCATACCACGCTCCTTATGACCCGGCACAGCACAATAATATTCAAAAGTTCCTGACTTTGACGGTGTAAACTCAACCGTGACAGAACCCCCGCTAAGTGACTCATTCACTCCAAGTTCGTCTATCGTAAAGGTGTGTGTACCGCTGTTTGCAAAAGTTATTTTTACCGGCTGGCCCTCTTTTAAGGTCAGGGTCTTAGGACTAAAAGAAAAGTTGCTCGAGCTCATGCTAATCTCTTTTGCGCCTTGCTCTGCCGCCCCCTCACTTATACTAAATTTACTCAAAACAACCACTCCAGAGTCATCCTTTAAGGGAGCGTCCTCTCCTGGAAATTCATAAACTCCGTCCCCGTCGTCTGAATGAAGCATCGCGTATAGAACTTCTTCTTCTAGGGTCGACCTACTTAGACTGACTACGACGTCACTATTTCTTCCGCTTAGCAACTCACTGTTTCCAATAACCGGCCCAGGTTTTCCACCGCCGTCTTCGTGCACAACAACATAGCCAGAATCGACAAGTTCCACACTGGCAACGGTCACGCTTTCTCCTGGTCCTTGATCGTTCGCAGTTACACTATTCTCTGTTATAGCTACTTCAGTCGTTGTTTCAGGCGGTTGAGTCGTCACGGGAGCCTGGTATCCTCCGCGTAAAAGGAAATACCCACCCACGCCGACGACCAACAAAACGATAACCACCCACACTGTTTTATTGCTCATATACTTTATCACCTCCCTCCTCTACTAACTTTCAACTAAAACATTAATTTTTTCTGGGTGACCACTAGCACAACTTGTCGCCACCGAGCCTATCTGGGTTGCCGTGAACTGAAAAGATACCTAACAATAATTTTTGTCCCATAAACATCCCCTTTCTTTTGAGCTTCGCTTACTGCTTGAGTTCTAATACAAAAGCGGCACTTCCAAACTTCTGCAAAAGAAAAGACGAGATAACAGAAAATTTCCCGGTAAACAAAAGTACTCCAAATATAATCATAATAACCCCGGCTATCTTGTTAAGTAGCGGTGCATAGCTATTTAGTTTTTTAAACTTTGAAGAAAACTTGTCGAAACCTAACCCTATTAAAATAAAGGGGAGCCCAAGTCCCAATGAAAAAAGTAGAAGTAGTGGTACTGCTTGAGCGAAGGTTGTTTGAAAACCCACCCAAAATAATATCGCCGCCAAAACAGGGCCAATACAAGGAGTCCAAGCAAAACCAAAGGTTGTTCCGAGTAAAAATGCCCCAGTAGAAGTTCCCGCATTCCCCTTAAGAGACACTTGATAAGTTCTACTTAGGAATGGAATTTGGATGAACTTTCCAAGATAAAGACCGAAAAAGACAAGGAATGCTCCAGCAATGCGCTCCAGAGTGGTGCGATAAATAGCCAAACTTCTTGCAAAAGTGTTAACTGTTAGACCAAGTATCAGAAATACCAAGATAAATCCGGAGGTGAAAAGAAGAGCATTTTTCGTAAAAGTCATTTTCTGTTTTCCATCAAGTTTTCCTGAAGAGCTTCCTGCGAGGAAACTTACATAAACAGGAGCGATTGGGGCAAGACAGCCTGCAAAAAAGGTTATGAAGCCTGCAGCAAAGGCAAGAGCAAGGTTAAGAAGCGTTAAAGGAACCATTGGTCATTAGCTTTTAGCGAGCATTGCATCGATTGCTTGCTTAAGTTGTGGGTATGGAACTGCTCCGGGAATTAGTTGACTATCCCCTGTTTTAGTATCAAGAAGAATGTTCCCGGGTGTCCCAGTTACGCCCGCTTTAGTTCCCGATTGAAAGTCGTCACTCACCTTCTGTGCCATTTCTCCAGAGTCTAAACAAGTTTGAAACGCGGATTTGTCAATCCCTACTCCAGCGGCTAAGTCAGGAAGTGTATCCATATCAAGTCCGTTATTAGAGGGTGTCACTTCAAATATTTTGTCGGTCAGTGCCCAGAAGCCGTCATTACCCGCAAGCTTTCCTGCACACTCTACAGCCTCTGCTTGCTTGGGAGCCTTTGAATGTAATTGTTCGAGAGGAAAATGTCTGTATACCCACATCACGTCATCAGGATATTCATCAACGGCTTGTTGAGCCGTAGGATGAAATCTCTGGCAAAATGGGCACTCTAAATCCGAATACTCAATTAATGCGATACGAGCGTTTCTGTTTCCCTTGACATAGTCACTATCTGTAACCGGGTCAACTTCTCCTGCCGTTTGTGCTGCTGGCGGTGCCGCCTGAGAATTCCCACCGGTAGCACTGGTAGTACCCGTCACCCTAGTACCTCCACTCTCAAGATTTTGCACCTTTTGCCAAAGAGTCCCTACAAGAAACGCCAGGCCGATTGACCCGATGAGAAGTATCGGGGTTAAACTTCTTATTGAAGGGATAGTAATTGTAACAGTTTTCCTTTTTTTGTTCTTCTCCTCCGCCATGTTTACTACAGAGTGTAGTAATTTATTTACCTTCCTGTCAATAGGTAACGTTAACAAAAGACATCGATGTCTGGCTACTCATATTCTCTTCCAAGCAGTCAGTTGAGCACTGATTATTATTACAGCTTTCTTCAGTAATACCACCTTTATTCTCTACTGCGTGACTTTGTATTGGAAAAAGAAAAAGTGCCAGGCCCACAAAAACTACCAAAGAAGAGATGACAACACTTGATTTTTTCACCTGGTGATTATTCCTTTTCGAAAAAGAAGGATAGAGTGAGAATTTATCTTGAGAAGTTATTTTTCTCAAAGCCAGGTTAAGATACCTACTGCTTCTTTGTTTATCCACGGTAAATTTGTCTGATTCTTCCTCTAACACAATCCTCATTTTCTTGGTTAAATCTTTCAAAAGTGGAACAAAAAACAAAGAGGATGATAAAACCTCTCCTATAATAAGCAGTAAGGGGTGCCTGTTTTTGGAGTGATAAGACTCGTGCAGGACAACCGCTTCAAGCTCGCGGTAGGTCAATTTCTTGATTAAACCTGAAGAAATGATAATCTTCGTGTTTGATAAATTGGCAGTAAAAGCTAAATCCTTCTTTGAATCAATGATTATCACACTGTCTTTTTGAATAAAGTTTTTAGCAAGAATTCTTTCAAGTTCAGAGGGTAAAACAAAAACTCTTCTTTTGAGAAGTTTTTTGAGCTTATTTCTAGTTTTGATATGAGAAAAAATGGCTTTTGAAAAAAATATCAGAATTACGAGTGCGGCTATCAGGCTAAGCAAAAGCCCAGTATAGTGAGCCCCTGAAGACAACAAAGTTGAAGCGGCTTGCCGGCAGACTTCAAGAAAATGTCCCAAGGTCAAATATAAGTATTTCCTCAAAAGCATAAAAATACTCAAGATTGAAGCAGAAAAGATTATTGATATTGGAGCAAAATATCTAAGTTCTACTCTCATTTGGATTTCCTAAACCAGAAGGAAATCTTTCTCCTTCTTTTGGCAGAAATTTTACCAACTTCATCATTAAAAGCAGTAATAGCTTCTTCCCCAAACTGCTCCACTAATAAGTTTAATGCGCGCCCAACAATAGCCCTTGCAGCTTGCTTCTTGGTCTTTTTTGGAGAATAAACATATGCCCTGCCCTTCCTTTTTCTCTCTAGATAGCCTTTTTTGGTAAGCCTTGTCATTATTGTCATAACAGTTGTATAGGCAATTTTGCGCTCACGTCGCAAGCACTTGCAAACCTCTCTAACCGAAACATTTCTCTCGCCCCACAAACAAGCCATCACTTCTTGCTCCAAAGGACCTAGCGAAAAACTTACCATATACTACAGATTGTAGGAGTATTAAGGTATTTAAGCAATAGAAAGTTTAGCCCTTAAGGCGAAAAACCATCATGGTCGGGTTGCGATTAGCAGCGACAAAAAAACTTCTTTTTTAGCTACCTCTACTTTAGATTATATATCTTGGAGTATTTTTTATTTATATAGTCTAAAAAGTGTTGAGGGTTTAAAGGTTTGCCGGTTACTTTTTTAATCAACTCATCTGACCGGTAAAGGCCTCCGTGTTGGTGAATATTGGCTCTTAGCCAGGATAAAATTGTGCCCAGCTCTCCCCTTTCAGCCAGGTCTTCTAAGTTAAGCTCTTTTTGCATTTCTCTTGTAAATTGGGCAGCATACAAGTTGCCCAAGGTGTAGGTCGGGAAATAGCCCATCGGGGCAGTAGACCAGTGGACATCTTGCAAAACTCCCTCGCGGTCGGTTTTAGGGGTAACTCCCAAATATCTTTTCATTTTAACTCTCCAGATTTCTGGTAAATCGGTTGCTTTTATTTTCCCATTCACCATTTTTTCTTCTAATTCGAACCTAAGGGCAATATGAAGATTGTAAGTAACCTCATCGGCTTCCGTACGTATAAAACTTGGTCTCACTTGATTAAAAAGAGAAAAAAGAGTTTCTGCCCCAACCTCGGAAAGCTGTCCGGGAAAGAATGCTTGGAAAATCGGAGTAATAAACTTCATAAACTCAAAACTTCTTCCAACCTGATTTTCCCAAAAACGAGATTGGGACTCGTGAATTCCCAAAGAAACCCCTCCTTCAAGAGGTGTTGCACTATATTCTTCTTTAACTCCCTGCTCGTAAAGCCCGTGGCCCGCCTCGTGCATGGCAACCATTAAGCCCTCCCTAAAATCCTTGACATTGTAGCGATTGGTAATTCTCACATCGAAGCGGCCAAGCTCGCTGGTGAAGGGGTGAGAAGGTGAAATATCGTCCATCCGGCCGGCTTCCAAATCATAACCCATACGGCGAAGAACAAAAAAACAAAGCTGCTCTTGAGCGTCTTTGGGATAATCCAGCTCGCCCTCAACCAAATAAGACTTCTCACTATAATTTTTGCTCTTCATAATTTTTTTCAAAATCTTCGTTAGTTCCGGTTGCAGTTTTCCAAATATTTTTTTGCACTCTATTGCTGTTAGATCCGGCTCGTATAAATCTAAAAGTGCATCGTAAGGATTATCTCTGTAACCTATGTGACCGGCGATAATTTGGTTTAGCTTTATTAATTTCTTAAGGTGCGGCAAAAATTCGCTAAATTTATCTTTTTTCCTAGCCTCGTCCCAGACAACGGTAGCCCTAGTTGTCGTTTCTGAAAACTCGACAATTATTTCTTTTGGGACTTTGAAGTAAAATTTACCGGCGTGTCTTAAATTCCTTAATATTGCCTTCTCTTCAGGCTTTAAACCAGAAAGTTTTGTGTCTTCTACAAGTTTCTTAAACTCCGGATCCAGCCATTTCTCGGTAATAATCTTGGTCAAGTGAGCAATTTGGGCAGCGCGCCCTTCAACCCCCTTTTTAGGCAAATTAACCCTCAAATCCCAGCCCAAAACTGCCTCTGTTTTTCCAAGGAGGCTTATTTGCCTGTATTTTTCAAGAAGGTTTTTGACTTTCCTGTTCTTTACTTTCATGATTAGAGTCGATTATATCAAATATGATTTACTATATCTTTAGACACGGGGAAACTCACAGTACAAAGTATAACGTCCCTTATGACGACAAAACAGTCGTCTCTTCTAATATTCTCCCGGAGTCAAAACAAGTTATTAAAAGACTTGCTAACTATTTAAAAAACAAAAATACGGATTATTACGTATCTTCTCCGGTTAAGCGCTGCAGGCAAACTGTTGAGGTAATCAAAGAAGAAATTGATATATCTTTTGTTTTCGACAAAAGGCTGACCGAATTTTATAACGAACCACTTGATCAAATGGTTGATAGATTAAAAGATTTTCTAAGAGAAACCAAAGAAAAAGGGTTTAAAAGTGTCGCGGTTTGCAGCCACGGCGAGCCTGTTTCTGCATTGGTTAATCTTCTCACCAAAGGCTCGTTCTCCGAAGCTGATCTTCATCAATTCCCGCCAACCGGGATATTACTTGAAGTATCAGATAAAAATACAAAATTTATAGATTTTAACGAAAAAGTCTAACTTTTAACAAGAACTTCATCATATCTTCTTCGGCTGAAACTTAGGGTTTTGGCTTAAAACTTCCTCTAATTTCTCCTTTGTCAAAAGTCCTTTCTGGGCGCCGATGTGCTGGATAACAAAAGCCGCATTAACAGTCCCCCAGCGCATCGCTTCGGCCATATTATGCCCATAGGTAAGCGCGCCAATAAAACCGGTCGAAAAGCTATCCCCACTTCCGGTGCGTTCAACTATCGGAGCATCAAAGATGTCTAGGAAATAAGCTGTTTTACCGTCGAAGGCATATGAGCCTTTAGGACCATCAGAAATAACTACTATCTCTGGGCCTTCTTTTTTTAAGTCAGTAAGAAGCTTCTTTATATCTTTTGACTTACCCACCAGTCTTTGGGCTTCTTCCCTATTGACAAGCAAGACCTCTGTTACCGTAAGAATAGGCCTTAACTTCTCTACGCCTTCTTTAAGCTGGAAAGTGCCGGGGTTAAATCCCAATTTAGCCTTAGTCTCTTTTACCAAAGCAGGGATTTGTGCGTGCAGCCTTTCGTGGCCGGCTGCAAGCGAGGAAAAGTATATCCACCGGCTTTTATCAAGCTTGGGGAGAGAATATTCCCTGTGTTCATGAAAGACTAAAATTGTGCGCTCTCCCTTAAAATTTATCACGGCTGAATAATTAGTTCCCTTATTCTTGTCAAACTGAATGTAGTCCGTGGCTACCCCTTCGGATTTTAGTTTTTCGAAAGCTTCCTGGCCAGGACTATCATCTCCCAAAATGGTGTAGAGGGCTGCTTTTAGGCCCAAGCGAGCGGAGCCGACAGCATTATTGGCAGCGTTTCCTACCGCAGGAACTTTAGTAACCTTGGTTACGGGAACTTTGTCGGCATAATTGATACAAAGAACACAGGCCTCTTTGTCGATATTGCAAACCGCCGTCGCCTCGTCTATTTCCAAAAACATATCCAGGGTGGTATCGCCAATTGAGATAATGTCAAACTTAGCTTCTGCCATATTAATAGATTACCACGGATTTGCGCGGGAATATCATCGTCATAGCTTCGAAGGAACTTGCAACAAATAGCCAATAATAATCAGGACTATTCCCAATATACCGATGTACCTTTCTCTCTTCATTTCGGAAAACACTTTCTCGTCAACTCTATGCTCCTTCCAAAAGCGATGATGTACCCGAATTGCCGTGTAGGCAACCATGACCTTGCCAATCATATCCAGGGTTGAGCCGAGAAATTCCATTTTTGAAAAACTACAAGAAAAATGCGAAAAACAAAAGCACAATTACATTCCCCACCCAGTAAAGGATATCTTTTTGCCTATCGACCACAAGTGGAAACTGACGAAACCAATTCTCAAGACTTCCCAAATCAAGAAAATCAACCAGTTGGTCTACTAAAAGATGCAGCCCTAGCCCCAAAACCAGCCCCCGACCGAATATACTTCCGGAAGAAGTTATGATAAGAAAGGTGAGGACAAGAAAAAGTAGCTGGAAAAGTACTGTGTGAAAAATCAGCTCACCCCTAGCCCTTCTTCCCTCAAACAAAGCCTTAATCGTAGAGGCAAATTTCCTTTTACTAATTAATTCTTTTATTCTTAAAGAATTAAGCTCTTCAGGTTTGATTAAATAGACATAGAGCAAGTGGTCAATATCAGGCAAAAATGTACCTAAAATTCCCCCTATCCAAAGTGGATAAAAAGAAAAACTAAACCACCCTTTAGCAAGATGCATTAAGATGAAGAAAGTGAAAAGAAAAGATAAATGTATGAATACTTCTTTTCTCATAACAGCCCCTTACAATTCATCATGCAATTTTCTGGCTAGTTATTCAAGTTTCCGCAGTGGGTAGAATTCCAAAACCCTCAAACTCCCCGGTTGCTTCTTCCCAATTAATGTCTATATGTTTAACACCTGCTAGCATCGGGCCACGCTTGCATTTTTTAATCATATCTTCGACATCCTTTTTTGCTCCCTCAAAAACCGCCTCTACTCTCCCATCAGCCAGATTCCTAACCCACCCGGTCAGGCCTAAGCCTTGAGCATTTTTCCTCACCCAGTACCTGAAACCAATCCCATGAACTCGCCCTTCAATGAATACATGTGCTCGAATCATGCTGAATAATTACCAATAAATACCAATTTCCAATAAAACCAATAACCAATTAAGTTTATTTCTTTCGGGCTGATTTTCTACTAGCATTTGAAATAATTTTACTTACAATTGCAACTATCTCTTTACCTTCGCTCTGAAGTTCTTTCGCTCGCTTTTGCCCGCCCGGGTTTATCTCACCAATAAGACGAAGCCAAAAGTTCGTTTCTTTGCCTTCTTTTCTTACAATGCTGTAGCGGTGAACGAACTCCTTATTAGTCGCAGCACCATCGGCTTCCTGGTCATTCGCTCCCATTGAAGTTACAGATTTGAGAATTTGATTGATTATTACTTGGCTAGTTGGAGTTCGGGGCAAGCGTTCAACGAATTTAATCACGCCTACAATAAATTTAAAGATTCTCTCGTGTATATCATATTTTTTATTTGACATTGGTGCTCATTTGTATTTATTGGGTTATTGGTACTTATTCCAATGGCTGCCAGAGGCAAGCCTCAATATCAACATGCATCTCATCTCTAAACTTTACACCTTCATCTAATAGCCTCCTTCTTTGTTCACGAGGTCCATCAACTGCAAAGTTGGCAGCTAGCTTGCCTTCTTTGTTTACGACACGATGACACGGACAATTGGGGTCGCGGTTAGCGTGCAGCGCCCAACCTATTTTTCTTGCGTCCCGCGTTCCAGCCATCTTGGCAAGCTGTCCATAGGTAACCACCTTCCCCTTGGGGATTTTTTTAATTATCTTGTAAACCTCTCCGAATAATCCTTCTCTTTTTTGGTATTGCATACCTAATCGGTAAATATCTGGACGAAAATCTTACCATAGACGCCGTTGTCGATTATTCCAATTCCAACACGGTTAAAATCGGTGGATAAAATATTTTTGCGGTGGCCTTCGGAGTTAATAAGACCCGTGTGGGCAGTTGAAACCGTGGGGGCGAGGGCTAAATTCTCTCCAGCAGCTAAAAAAGCTATACCGGCCTTGTCAAGCCTTCCTCCTAAGTCCTCACCTTCCGGCGATATATGACCAAAATAGCTTCTCTCCCACATATCGGTCGCATGTGCCCTGGCAACCGGCACAAGTTCGGGCCTCCATTCAAGCTCGTGTATTCCTCTGCTTTGCCTCTCATTATTTACCAGCTCAAAAATCTGGGCTTCAGAAGTCTCATCGACCGATAACTCTCTCTTTCCTACTGTGAGCTCAACCGTCTCTCTACTTTCCGGCCTAACAGTAAGGTAAGTTAAGCTATCCTCTATTACTCCTCCGAAAATCTCGTTAATTTTTGTCTCGGCCCCAGAAGTTTTTTGGACAATGAAACCACCAATTCGCGAGTCAGTTATATCTGATTTAACTTTCGGAGAAATTGGGAAGGCCAAAGCAAGAGTTAATATAAAAGCAACGACAACCAACCCCTCGCCTACCGCCGGAATCACTCCTAAAATTTTGTTAAAAATATTTTTGTGGAGTGTTTTGGGCAACCTAGTCACAAGATAGGTTAAAAGCTGGCCCAAAATTGCCTCAATTACTATTACGGCAAATAAAAATCCAACTGCGTTAGCAACTGAATGACTCAAAGAAAAATTAGCCCTTAAAAATGCCGAAGCGAATTTGTATAAGCGAAGGGAGGCGGCAATAGAAATAGTAAAAGAAACAAAATCGGCCAAAAGAATCCAAAAGCCGTATTTAACCGCTCGGCTTACAAAAAAGACAAGAATTAAAATTACAACTAAATCAATCCAGTTTCCTTGGAGAAAGGGAATATTCATTTCTTTCTGGATTTAGCTTCATCTTTCAATTGCTTCAATCGCCACATGAACAGCTTCACCGGCGACTTAACATCTAATGCGTCTTTGACAAAATTCCTGGCGGCCTCAAGAAGTCCACGTGGGGTTTCTTTGGCGAGCTTGATGTAAAGACTTCTGTTCTTTAAATCTCCAAGTTCTTTGGCAAGCTCGTATCCGTATTTC
This sequence comes from Patescibacteria group bacterium, assembly GCA_022562395.1. Lineage (GTDB taxonomy): Bacteria > Patescibacteriota > Microgenomatia > UBA8517 > UBA8517 > JADFPI01. The sequence continues at coordinate 25,107 of JADFPI010000007.1, forward strand.
TGAAACTCGTGAGAAATATATTTATCCTTGTCGCTTTTAAAATCTTTAAGAACGCCGGCGACAGAAGAAAATCCTCCGGCCTTATCTTGAGTTTTGTCATCATCACTTATCATGGATTCTCTTTTTGAATATCGCCACAAGCGGAAATGTGCTAAAAATTGCCGCTAAAACAAAACCGCCGGTCAAGTTTCCCCCAAAATAAATCCAGCCGATTAGAATCAAAAGCACCAAAAGTGCTCCCATTATCATCGTCGTTTCTCTAAAAAGTATGGCCTTTGCGCTTTCTGCTTCTAGCGCCTTTTTATAAGTTAGGGCGTTCAGGGGTAAATTGACCATTCTTTGGCCGAAATTCTCAAGACTGTCTGCTATTATAAAAACCGGAAAAGACTTGTTCAAAATCCTCAAAATCCAAGACAAGGCCGATAGCGGTGCCCCAAGCGCAATTATTGTCCTTTCTCCCTGTCTGTCAACCCAATCTCCAACAGCTATGGAAAAAATCGAGGCAACTAAGGCAGCAACCGAGACTATCGCACCCAAGGAAATAACCTGTCCAAAAAATAGAAATAGAAAGAGCGGCCAAATGGTCGAATATAAAACAGACTCTGCGGAGGAACCCATGTACGCAAGGGATATGGACTTGTGAGTCCTAATCAAGCCAAGAACTTCTTTAAACTTAATATCTCTTCTTTGACGTTTGTCGTGGTCTTTGCCCAAAAGTAGTAGGCCAGCAATCATAAAAAGCCCTGAGAAAATAAAAAGAGTATTAAAGCCGAAATAGGTGGTAATTAACGCGCCGACTATTGGGGCGAGAACCGAGGCGATAGTCTCCAGAAAATTTGCCTCACCCACGCCCTGGCCGAAGTGCTCGCTATCTTCTGTTTTTATAAAGTATCCGTGATAGCCCCACCAGAAAAACCCAGCGTGAATTCCCCAAGAAATAGCTGCCAGTAAAAAAAGATATGGGTATGAGGATGCAAAAACTAAAGAGACAATAAATACTAAGAAGGGAATCCCGGACAACCAAATTATTCCCTTAAAGCCTATTTTCCTACTTAAATCCTCGGAGATAGAAAAAGTTATGAGCTTGGTAGTTAAAATTAAAAAAAAGTAAGCCAAAACTAAGATGACGGATGTGCTTTTGGCTAGCCCAAGGCCTTGCGTAACTTGGTAAATGTAGATGGGAGAAAAAAGTGTTAAGAGTGCCACTCCAACGCGTCTGGCGACTCCTGCTAAAAAAAGGTGCATTAAGTCGGGCTTGGGGCGATGGAAAAAATTAAGATTTATCGGTAGATGCCAGGCGAGCATGGGTTTAGTTAATTAGTGATTAGAGATTAGTTAATTGGCTAAGATCCTTTATTATTCTATCAATTACTTGAGTGACTACCTTCAACTCGTCCTTTGTAAAATTCTGCAAAACGTATTGCTCGCCAGGAATTCTATCTTCCTGTTCACGGTTATCAACTCCTACTCTAACATGCCAAAAGTCAGAACTTCCTAACTCATTATAAATAGAAAGTAACCCTTTATGCTCTTTTGGACCTTTACCTTTTTGGATTTTATAGCTTCCTAAACGTAAATCTAAATCATCATGAACTATATAAATATCATCGTGTTTTAATTCCGGGTGACTTTTGTATACATAAGCGATAGATATGCCCGATTTATTCATATATATTTGAGGCTTTATAAGTTCTAATTTTTCCCCTTTTATCTCAAACCAAATATACTGGAGTTTGCCTTTTGTACTTCCTTTCCACTCTTGCTGTAACCCGTAACCAGTAACCCGTAACTCTTCAACTAACCTATCAACCACCATAAACCCAACATTATGGCGACTATCTTTATACTTCTCCCCTGGATTACCTAGTCCTACAATTAGTTTCATAGCTGTTAGAGGTTAGCGCTTAGTGTTTCGAAAACTCGCTGTCGACTTTATCAAGCCATTCAACATCTTACCTATTTCGTCGACTATAGCTACTAGCCTTTCCAGGTTTTTCCTATTAATGTACTTTCTATCAAATGAGATATAAAGCAAACTTTTAACTTCGGATAGAGAACCTCTTGCATTTCTATAAAACATAATAGTCTCAGCCGTGTGGTAACGCGAAAATCCTTCTGCGATGTTAGACATAGTGGAAACTCCAGCTCTTCTTAACTGGTCAATTAGATTAAACCTCTCTTCTCTTGGAAATTTAGAAGTTACGTCATAAAGGAGATTAGTTAGCTTTCTCGCTTTCTGCCAAACTTTTAAATCTTCGAAGGATTCTATCTTCCCCATCTAGTAAATGTTACTATACTACTCTCCTAAGCTCTAATACCTAGCCTCTCATAGCTGAAACTCAGTTGGGTTCTTCGATAAAAGGAACGAAGTGGAAAATTCCGTGTTCTTCTTTTTTGACCTTTCCGCTTTTTAACTTAATAAATTCTGTCATTTCTTTATTCTCTCCCTTCCCAACCGGCGCAACCAATACACCTCCTTTTTTTAATTGTTCAAACAAGGCCGGCGGCACGTCTTCCTCCAATCCTGCCGTAATTAAAATTGCCTCAAACGGAGCTTTCGCGGGCCATCCCCACTCTCCACTTCCCATTCTCACAGATACATTTTTGTATCCCAATTTTTTTAGCCTCTTTTTTGCTCTTTTGGCCAAAGACTCAAGAACCTCAAGCGAATAAACCTCTTTTGCTAAATGAGATAAGACCGCTGCCTGATAACCTGAACCCGTCCCTATTTCTAAAACCTTCTCGTCTCCCTTTAGGTCTAAAAGATTTGTCATAAAAGCAACCGTATAAGGCTGACTCATTGTCTGGCCGTGCCCTATTGGAACAGGACCATCTTTATATGCCAAATGTTTATATACGCTCGGTGCAAATTTCTCTCTGGGAACTTGAAGCATGGCCGAAAAGACTTCTGGGGCATCAAGGCCATATACCCTTTCTATTTCCCAAATCATCTTTTGTCTCTTTGAGGTTGTGCGAGATGGTCTAGGCTTTCTCAATTAGCTGTTTAGCAATCTTACCTAAAAAAGGCACTTCCCATCTGTCTCCTTGCCAAGCTTTGTAGGTTAAAATTAGCCAAAGAATGACTCCTACTATGAAAACCAAGGGCGACACAATGGCAAGAAATATTGAAAAAATCAAAACCCAATTAAGTATATAAAGAGACAGAAAAACAACCAAGGATTGCATTGCGTAAAATCTCACAAACGAATCTTTCTCGAGTAAGAGAAATAATACTGGGACGACTATGGTTGGGCCAAGTAAAGCCGAAAGAGCCGCGGCTGTTTCTTTCTTTAATCCTGTACCTGATGCTGCTGCCATATTTATCACCACCCGTCGCTTACTTAATCTTTTCAAAAATCCCCCACGGGGTCAATAGGATTCTTTTTCCAACCAAAAACCCCTGCTTTTCTGGTGCAATTACCAGATTGCAGGGATTGTTGGCTCGAAATGTTAGAATTTTGACGATATGAACAAGCGTGTATCTAGGCCGATTATTAAACCCGTGGACTCTTGGAGTGAGTCAGTTGACGAAAGCAAACGAATTAAAACGGAAGGCAAGACTGTCATGATTCACTCAACCGAAGAGGGTATTTTGGTCCATGAGCTGAACGACGGTGACCTTCTCGCCTATGGCGCGCTACTTGAAAGAGAAAATTACAGTTTCCGAGTTTTATAATCGTTGGCAGAACATCCCGAGTCTGACTCGGGGGATGAATGCCAAAAACGATTACAAAATTCCGAGAGGGAGATTATAGATAGAGTAGCTGAGAGTCCGCCAACTCATGTAAACTTGAAAAAATACCGAGGCCTCTTAGTCCTCGGAAGTTTATAGAAGAACCGGGCTTAAAGGTAAAGAAAGATAAAAAGTGCGCCTAGAAAAGCGTGGTTTGGTCGGCGGAAGCTTTTTCCTTTTTCATCTCTTCTTCCTTCCAAATCTTCACTTTTCCAAAAACTCCATCATACCCAGGCTCGATTACAATGTCTCCCGCTCGTACCTTTTTTATCCCTTCGACTACCTTCTCATCGGCCACATTTTGCAATTCCTTTAGAGGAGTCTTGAGTAAAACATTAAACTCATTTCCGAAAGGGCCAATCAATTGCTCGTAAGCAACCATAACTGTTTTAGTGCCTACTCCCATACCTCGAGCTTCTGCAATAATCTCTAGAAGTGGAACAAGCATCGCATAAGAAGGCCTCCTACCTTCCTTGTCCTTTATCCAACGTACACCAAATTCATCCATCTGGGACTCTGTGTCCACGTCATAAGAGGCCAAACTCTCTACCCTGCTCATTACCCCAACCGTTAAGTTCTTGCCGCAAACTGGGCATGTAACTCCTTTCTTCCTTGTCTCTTTTGGAGAATAAACAACCTTGCATTTTCTGTGGCCCGTATAATGATATTTTCCCTCCTCGGGATAAAACTCTAGCGTATATGCTATTTTTGAATTACCCTTGCCAACGATAGCCTCTCTTACACTTTCGTAGCTTATCTCTGGTAGTTCAAACACCGTTGCCTCACGACCCAATTTTTGCGGAGAATGTGCATCGGAAAAGGAAACAATTCTTCTTTCTTTTAGTTCCTCTATTCGCCAATTCATTGCAGGGTCGGAAGACAGGCCTGTCTCAATTGCATAAATTGAGCCGGCCAAATCACCAAAACACTCGCTTAGGGAATCAAATCCACTCATAGAGCCGTAAAGAGAAAACCAGGGTGTCCAGGCATGGGCAGGGATTATAAGACACCTTTCGTCAACATCAAGTACTATTTGGGCAACGGTTTTGGCCGAAAGACCAACAATCGGTCTTCCATCGGAAAGTAAATTTGCTCCCCTGGCCGCAAATTCCTTATTAATCTTCTCAACAACCTCGAAGCTAGGTGCAAAAATAAGCGTGTGAATTCTTCTTGTTTTTTCTCCCTGGGAATAAATTGAACTAACTTCGGTCGAAAGCAAGAAACGAGGTGCACCCTCACCTTCCCCTTTTACTTTGTAAGTTCCTTCCCCCGCCTCCTCCAAGTTTGCTTTGAGTTCCCGAAACCATACCGGGTGTGTCCAATCGCCAGTGGCCACAAGATCAATCCCTTTCTTTCTGGCCCACCGGCTAATCGTAGGAACAACCATCTTCGAAGATACCGCTCTTGCAAACCTAGAGTGAAGCTGTAAATCGGCAATAACTTTCATTGGGGCACATTATATACCAATTTCGCTTAGTTTTCATTTAAAAATGAGGCATACCTGCCCGCAATCGGCTTAAACGATAGCTTTTGCAGGCGGGTACGAATACCTGGCTGCGCAGGCAGGCCTTAATGCAAATTCGGGTAGTATGAGCATACCCCTTAGGTTAACTGGACTACAAGAAATGCGACATAAAGCAAAATAAGTACTACTCCCTCACGCCTGTCCAATCTGTGTTTACTCCTAATGAATTGCCAAAAAGTAAGATAGATAACTACAAACGCCGCTGCTGCAAAAAAATATTTGTTTGTGTCAATAATCTCTATCGGATGAATAACAGCGACCAAACCTAAGACCAAAGTAGAGTTGGCAATAGTTGAACCCAAAAGATTTCCGAAGAACATCGAGGGCTCGTGTTCTTTTATTGATCGAAAAGAAAAAGCAAGTTCGGGCAAAGAAGTGCCCACGGCTATAATAATAAGACCTATTACAAAAAGGGGTATATTGAAAGAGGTTGCAAGGGCCGAAGAAAGCTTTACTATCGCGTTGGCCGAGAACAGAAGGACGGCGATACCTACAAAAAGCCTCCCAAATTCTCTCTTTTTTTCGGTATCAATATTATAAAACTTTCGAACAAAACGATAAATAAAATTTTCTTGCTTCTGTTCTTCTCCAATTTGTATAAACCTGGCTCTAAAAAAACTTGAGGCATAAGCAAAATAAACAGCTAAAAGAATTAAGCCATCTACCCTGCTTAGCTTAGTGTCTAAAACTAAAATGAGCGGTAGGACTCCTGCCGCTAAGGCAATCCAAACGTCGCGCTTTAAGTAAGTTCCATGAACTCTTATTCTGCCAACAACCAGCGCTGTAACTCCGGCGACGAGAGAGATATTGGCGATATTTGAACCAATCACCACTCCCAAGGCTAGATTTGGCTTTCCCTCAATTGCCGAAGTTATCCCGACAAAAAGCTCGGGGAATGAAGTACCGAGGGCTAAAATAAGCGCAGAAATAGTAAATGCTGCCGTTTTTGAATCCTTGCTAATTCTTCTTATGGCGACAATTACCCAGTCGGCGCTTTTTATAAGGAAAAGAGAAAATATGATGATTAAGAGAATTGATCCGCCTATCATGAAATTTCCAAATCTTTTGCCAGCCTTTTTCTAAATACCACCTTGGCAGCTTCAATTAGTACAAACATGACAAGCGCCGCTGTAAAAACATAAAGCCAATGCAGGGCACTTAACTCAACTGTCCCAAAAAATCCCCTGGCTTTTTCAAATATAAAGGGTGTAACTTGTAAGGCCAGTCCACCTACGACTGCGACATTTAGCCAAGGATTCGCCAGAGGATTTTCTACCCAAAAAGGCTGGCGCAGCGTCCTAACAGAAAATACGTAAACCAACGAATTCATCCCCAGTGTGGCGAAGGCAATCGACCGAGCGAGTAAAAGGTCGCCGGTAGTTTTGTAAAAGTATACAAAAAGGGCTAACGCTATCAGCCCGCCGGAGACAGAAACAATCAAAATTAAACTTCTTACCCAAGAAGCAACGAGGGGTTCGCTAGGGTCTCGAGGAGGCCTCTTCATAAGACCCGGCCGCTTGGGGTCTACGGTCAGGGCTAGATGTGGAAAGCCGTCTGATACCAAGTTTATCCATAAAATCTGGGCCGCGGTAACAGGTAAGGGAAGACCCAAAAGAATGCTCCCGATAACGGCGACTATTTCCGCGAAAGCATCGCTCATCAGATAAAGAATAATTTTTCTGATATTGTCAAAGATTCCCCTTCCCTCCTCGATGGCGGCGACAATCGTTTCAAAGCTTGAGTCAAGAAGGACGAGGTCTGCGGCTTCCTTAGCCACGTCGGTTGCATCTCCTACAACAATTCCTATATCCGCGCGCCTCAGAGCCGGCGCATCATTCACCCCGTCTCCCATCATGGCAACTGTTTCTCCGTTTATCTTTAGGGCCTCGATGATTTTAAGCTTTTGCTGCGGCCGTGTTCTTGCAAAAAGCATTATGCTATCTTTTTGTCCGGACTTTCTTTGTTTTAGTTTTTCTGCCACCTCGGAAACTGTCAACTTCTCAAGGTTTTCCCCCAAAACAATGTTTTCTTTTTTTACTTCCATTCCCAGCTCCTTCATTACAAAAACGGCAGTTTGGGCATAGTCTCCAGTAATGACCATAATATTAATACCCGCCTTCCTTGTCTGCGCCAATGCTTCGCGAACCCCGGCTCTTACGGGGTCTGAAAAAACCAATAAACCAACCCAAGAAAGGTCTTCGACTATGTGTTTTTTAGACAGTTTTCTGACAGACACGGGTGCTTCTTTTTTTGCCATACCTATTACTCTTTTCCCCTCACCGGTCAACTCTCTAATCTCTTTTTGTAATTTAATCTTCTGGTTATCTTCCATATTCGACCATTCGAGAAGAAGCTCGGGTGCTCCGTTTACTAAAATCAAATTTCCGCCAGCTGGTGTATCACCCCCACCCTTATTGAGGCTCGCAAAAAAGCGGTTCTGGGGAGCAAAAGGAATGCTGTCGAGGCGAACATGTTTGCGTTTCAGATGACCAATCTCGATTCCAATTTTCTCTTTCGCCCATTCAAGCGCTTGCTCCATTACCGGGTCGTCGCTTGTAAGAAATACCTGCTTTGCAACTTCCTGCCTATCGCCCAAAACCTCTACAACTTTTAATTTCCCATGGGTCAAGGTGCCAGTTTTGTCTACACAAATTGTAGTTACTCCCCCTAAGGTTTCCGCGGAAACGAGGTTTCTTACCAAACCGCGTCTCTTCAATATCCGCTGCATTCCTATTGCCAAAACAACGGTTAGAGCGACCAAAAGGCCTTCGGGAATAGCCGAAACAGCCAAGGCTACCGCGGTGGTAAATATGTCCACAATTTCTTTTCCAGTGAGCAGTCCTACTACAAAAACAAACCCCGTGAGCCCTAATACCAGCAAGGACAGCCGACGGCTAAATGTCCCCAACTGCCTTTTTAGGGGAGTGTCCTCGACGGGCTCTTGAATCTGCTCTGCAATTTTGCCGATTTGAGTTTTTGCTCCAGTTTCCTGCACCAAGAACCTACCTTGCCCAAACGAAACTATCGTTCCCATATAAACCTCACCGCCACTGTTCTTTTTTACGGGCACTGATTCACCGGTCAATATTGCTTCAGAAACAGAAAGCCTGCTTGCCTCAATAAGTTTTCCGTCAGCCGGAATTTTGTCTCCCTGATAAAGAACCACCACGTCTCCGGGCACGATCGCTTCCAAATTTATCTGTCTCAATTTGCCGTCTCTAATCACTCTTGCTTTGGGGTGAACAAGCTCTTTTAATGCGTAGAGTGCACGACCAGCCTTTCTTTCTTGTAGAAACCCAAGGATTGTATTTATAAATACGGCAAAAAATATTATCACGGCATCAGAGGACTCTCTCAAAAAAAGCGTAATTGCCCCGGCAACAACCAATACATAAACAAGCGGACTTTTGAGTTGAGAGGCAAATATATAAAAATCGCTTGGGGGCGGCTTTTCCGGCAACTTATTAGGGCCAAATCTTTCAAGTCGCCTTTTAGCCTCTTTTGAAGTCAAACCACCTAAAGCTTCGCTACGTGGTGAACCCATATCCTCAGCAGGCATAACAATATGCTATCACAAAAAAGCTTACTAATTCTGTAATTTGAAGAGTCTTTTAACCTCGGAGAGTGTGGTAGCTTGATTAACTGACTTGTCATCACGGAATTTAATAAGTCGAGGGAATCTTAGGGCAAAACCGGCTGTGTGAGTTGGACTTTTGGTAATCTCGTCTGCCGCAATTTCTACAACCAATGAAGGAGTAACCCAGGTGTCAGGCTCCAAATTTTTGTGAACTACAAATTCTTTTGGTTTTTTGCCAACCTCTATCCTCTTGAGTCTTTTTTTCAGTTCTCTGAACTGTTCGTCGGTTAAACCGGTTCCAACTTTTGTAACTGTCTTAATCTGGTCTTTTTCTCTCACGCCTACTAGAAATTGCCCTACTCCAAATTCTGCCCTCCTCCCCCGCCCGGCAGAATAACCCATTACAACACAATCTATTGTATCTGCGAGTTTTGCATGTGCTTTTTCTTTCTCTTTCATCTTCACCCAGCGCCAGCCGGTTCTTCCGGGAACATAACGGCTATCTGCCCGCTTAATAATTATTCCTTCTAACCCTTCTTTTACCTCGCGCAACATCTCCTTGGCTATAACCGAGGCATCTTTTGTTAACTGGTAGTCGACGACTTGAAAAACTCTTGAGTCTTTTACTGTTTTGGCAAGTTCTTTTCTTCTTTCAATATAAGTTTTTCCCATAAAGTTTTTTCCGTCTTTGAATAAAATATCGAAAACATAAAACTTAATGGCTATTTTCCTCGCCGTTTCTTCAATTTCGTGCTTTCTGCGCCTTGTCATTGTTGTTTGAAAATTAGCCAGCGCTCTCGTTTTTTCATCCAGACCAACGGCTTCGGTATCTAAAATTACCTCACTAGCACTAATGAAACTCCCTATTTTGGCAAGCTCAGGAAACATCCAAGAAGTCTCATTCATATTCCTTGTAAAAGCCTTAACGAAACCCGCCTCGCCTCGGCTCGCCTTCGCGAGTCGAGGCGGACCCTTTCTGTAGTGAATTTGAATGCGCAAGCCGTCGAACTTGGGCTCTACTCCAACTTGCCCCATTTTCTTAATCATTTCGGCTGGAGATTTTAGCCTCTGGGCCAACATAGGAAGAACTGGCACCCCAACAACAGGCAAAGTATCTTTGGTTGCCTTACTTACTCCAAGTTGCTTAACTTTTTTAGCCAAAAGCCCAACGTCCGGTAAAACAAAATAAGCTGTCTCTAGCTTGCCTCTTAGACTTTTGTCTCCCTTCTTCATCCAACTTAGAGCGTCTATAACGGTTTTGTCGGAAAAACCCAATCGAAGCTTACCAATTGGAATTCGGGCCACGAAACGAACACTTAAGGGGTCAAGTTCGGACAAAAGTTTAGCCATTGCTTTTACTTTCCTATCCTGGCTCCCTTCTCCCTCATCCTTGGCAACTTTAAAAAGCCTATCGTAAACCTCTGCCACACCTAAACCCTTTCCGCGTCCTGTAGCCAATGAGGCCGCAACATCACCCAAATCTCCCTTTTTCTTGTAAATTGCTTTCACTTTTTTAGCATCTCGTGAATATGCCTTGGCGATTACCCGAACCATCATGCGTTCTGCCAAATTGAAAACTATTCCCTCATAGCTTGGTCCAAGCGAGCCAAGAAGAAGATAAACGGTTTTGTCAATCTCACCTTTATCGGTTTTTTTAAAAAGTTCAGCCAGAATTTTCGTAATTTCAATTCGTGAGGAGGTTTTTTCTAGTTGTTCTAAATAATTGGAAAGCTCGCTAAACTTCATGCCGAACCTATTATACCCCTGCTTGCTGAAAATTTGCTCTACAACTTCAGGTTTTCTGGCTAAGATACGTGGAGAAAAAAAGGTAGGCAAAAATCACCACGACAATAAAAATAAGGCCAAAAAAGATACTTATAAATCCATTGGACTCCTCATGCATTACTTTATTTAAACCGTCTCCAACCAAAGTAAGTCCAAAAAGAGACGGCAAAACTAAAATCATATATAGAAACTGAGGGTCTGTAGGCACCATAGTCTATTTTACAATTAAATAACGCGCTGCTTTTGTTCTTCCCTCTTTTTTGATTATACCTTTTTCAATTAGTCCTTTCAGGTCTCTTAAAATTGTATCCTCCGAAACCATGGGGAGAACCTTGGCCAAGTCTTGCATGGCGGTTATTCCTTTTTCTGAAAGATACTCCACCAATTTCATCTGACGCTGGGTCAGGGCAATTTGTTCTCCAATTCTTGTTTTTAATCTCGAATCTATTGAGAGTTTTCTTACTGCTTCTTTTATCTTTGTAAGCTCGACTGCGACCACTTCGGTGAAATATTCAAGCCAAAAAGTTAAGTCTCTTTTGGCAATATTGGGAGACTGCTTGTCTACCTTGGCTAAAGCATTGTAATAGCTTGCTAAATCGTAATCAAAGTGCTCCTCGAGAGCAAAAAATCGCTTGATATCGTAATTTTCTCTAAGCAAAATCAGGTTTGCAAAAGCACGAGCCGCTCTTCCGTTCCCCTCAACAAACGGGTGAATTGCCACTAGAATATAATGGGCAATTCCAGCAAGAAGAATCGGATGAATATCACCTGCCTCCTCGCTATTTAACCACTCAAAAAAATCCTCCAAAAGATACGACACCTCCACCGCCGGAGGAGGCCTGAGAATCACCTCCCCTTTCCCCTCTTCCCGAATAATAACTTGCGTTTTCCTTACAATTCCAACTTTGTCTTCGGATACTATCTTTTCAACAGTTGCCCTGTGTATATCCATTAGCATTTCCAATTCATAGCCCCCTCTTTTTTGGGCAAATTCATCCAAAAGCACAACCACATTCCTATAGTTGATAACCTCTTGAATGTCTCTAGATTTTCCGACAACTTCCTCGCCTTCTAAGAGCTTTTTAGTTTGAGAAAGGCTTAGGTCGTTTCCTTCTATGTGGGTTCCGTGGTGGACTGTTCTGGCAACTGCGTCGGATTGAAATTCCTTTTCAAAAGCGGGCACTAAGGGTGCATTTTCAATTACCTCTTTTGCAGCCTCAATCCTACCTATATTTTTCAAGATCTTGTTGGATATATTAAACTTCGGCTGGTACATAACCAAAGTATACCACTTTTTCTGCAAACTTTGCGGAAAAAACTATTTTGAGTGTAGCGAAAAACAAGCTCTGCTTATTTCGAATTTACGAGAAACAAGCTCTGCTTATTTCGAATTTACGAGAAACAAGCTCTGCTTATTTTGTTAGCCCTTGGAGAGTTTCCGGAATTTTGTCGGCTAAGTCGTCGGCATTGTAATTTATGCCTACTTTTTCGCAAAGCTCAGCTGCGGCGGCTTTTGCAATATATGAAGCAGAACAAGCTGCCAAAAAAGGCTCATTTTTCGCCAAAAGTGAAACTGTTAATCCGGCTAAAACGTCTCCCGTTCCCCCTTTTATTAACCCCGGGTTTCCGTTTTTTATCTCTACACACTCATTGGGAGAACACACTTTCGCCTCCGGTCCTTTCACTAAAATTGTGCAGTTGTGCCTCTTTGCAACAAGTTCGGGTTTTTGTTTCCCAAAAAGATACTGGAATTCCTTTTTATTCGGAGTGAGGATGGCCCCGGCCGGAATCCACTCAGCCTTCATAATCTGCAAACTCCCTGCATCAATAACCCAACGCTTATTTGGAAACTTTTCTAAAAGTCTTTTGGTAATCGTTTTAGTTTCCTTCACAACACTCCTATCTTTTTCGGAGCGGAAACTCATAAATCCTGGCCCAATCAGTAAAGCGTCAGATTTCTCAACGTAGGAATCGACCTCCTCCCAGGGAATCCAGATAAAGGAAAAAAGTTTTGATTTAAACTGCTCGGCCACGTGCCCTACCGACTTCTCCGGTGTAGCAAAGAAAGCCATATCAAGTATTCGAGAGGCCACTTTTAAAGACAAAAGAGGCGCGCCGTGGAAAAGTTTGGAACCGCCGATTATTGTCACCTGCCCGTTATCTTCATTACTAGATTTGGAATCGGGTCTATACAAAGACTTTAGTTCGCTTTTATCAAATGTTCTCATTGAAAATTGAAAATTGTAAATTGGTAATTTATTTCTTTATACTATCATTAACCATGGCCACGGAAAAAGATATCGAAAAAAAAGAAAAACAACTGGAAAAGGAGCTGGAGAGGACAAAAAGGCTTCAAGATAGGCTAAAGAGCGAAGCTTCTGCCTTCAAAAAGCAATTTGCAGGCAGAACTCTGAAACTCATGACCTCCGGATTTGGACTAGTATCTGCACTCGCCTGGAATGAACTTATAAAAGAGCTTGTCAAAGCGTATGTAAAGCCGTTTTTTGGGGAATCGTCCGGGATAA
>JADFPI010000052.1 GCA_022562395.1 Patescibacteria group bacterium
GCAGGTGGTTTGAGCTCTCGTTGGCCGAGCAGATGGGGAATATTGGAAGCGAGGTATATCGGGCGGCACGCTCGCAAGGCAAGGATGAAAAGAAATTTTGGAGCGCGGTTTGGAAAACGCTTGACCTATTTGACCTGACCCTAAGTGACTCTCGGTGGCTTGGGCGTCTTCGGGAGATAGCAAGAGCCCGGGAGGTTTTTTGTGATGCTGTCTATGGCGGGGAACTTTACGGGAGTACGCTTCCGGGACTTCAGAAATATTTTGACCAATTCGCTTTTGCCGCACGGAATAGATTAAAATGATGTATATTTTCGATTCAATAAAAAAAGAGTTGGAAGATATCTTGAACAAAGAGGCCGGCTCCTTAAAATTAGAAATACCCCCAGAACATGTAGATGGGGACTTTGCTGTCTCTTTAGGCGATCCGAATAAAACGAAAGAGTTGGCGGAAAAGATAAATGGCAAAGAACTGGAGTTTGTAGAAAATGCTAAGGCAGCCGGGCCATTCTTAAATATCACGCTTAAGAAAAGCAAGATCTATAACGAAGTTATTAAAGAGGTTAAAAAAATTGGAGAAGATTACGGCAATAGCTCTTCTGGAAAAGGCAAGAAGGCGCTTATTGAGTATTCTTCTCCTAATATTGCTAAGCCAATTGGCGTGGGCCATCTGCGTTCAACCGTTATCGGCGAAGCACTCGCACGTGTATATGAGGCCTTGGGATTTACGGTTATAAGAGATAATTTCTTGGGTGATTGGGGCACTCAGTTCGGCAAGCTTATTTATGCTTATAAGAAATGGGGAGATAAGGATAGGGTGGCTAAAAATCCTATGGAGGAACTTAAGGATTTATATGTCCGGTTTGAAAAAGAAGCCCAAAATAATGATTCCCTGGAAGAAAAAGCCAGAGAAATATCTAAAAAATTAGAAGAAAAGGACAAGGAATTTGAAAAGCTTTGGAAGGAGTTTCGGAATTTAAGCATTAAAGAATTTGAAAAAATTTATGATGTTTTGAATATTAAATTTGATCACTACACCTTTGAAAGCAACTTCGTTCAAAAAGCAAAGGAGATAATTGAAGATGGATTGGGCGATGGTCGTGTTAAGGAAACCGAAACGGGTACAGCTGTAGCAGTGGAAATGGATGGTCTGCCAAGTTATGTGTTAATGACACAAAACGGCTACACCCTTTATATAGCTCGTGACCTCGCAGCGTTAAAGGGAAGGCTGGAAGAGTATAAGCCGGACGTGTTTCTTTATATTGTTGGCAATGAACAAACACTTCATTTTAAGCAAATGTTTGCATTTGCTAAAAAGGCTGGTTATCTCAATAAAAAAACCGAAGTGAAGCACGTTCCTTTTGGCATGGTTCTTTTCGGCGGAAAGAAAATGTCCACAAGAAAGGGAACGGCAGTGAGCCTGGAGAAATTAATTGAAGAATCGGTTAAGAGATCCGGAGAATTAATAAAACAAAAAAGCCCCGATCTTACTCCGGAAGAACAAGATAAAATCTCGAAAATTGTGGGAATAGGCGCGGTTGTTTATAGTAGTCTTCGTCAATCAAGAGAAAAAAATATTGTTTTTGATTGGGACAAGGCGTTGGACATTGAATCAGCTAGCGCTCCTTATCTGCAATACACCTACGCTCGCATCAATTCCATTATCAAAAAAGCAAAAGAATCTTTTGGCGAAAGCGAAGTAGGGGGCAATCATTTTGAATTTGAGAACGAAAGTGAATTTGAGTTAGTTAAGCAAATTTTAATTTTCCCCAAAGTCGTAAGAAGCGTTATCATATTTAATTCGCCGCATATAATTTGTACTTATTTAGAGAAGCTTGCCCACCTGTTCAATAGTTTTTACAATGACACCTCTGTTATTAAGACGAAAGACGATAACTTAAGACGTTCCAGACTTGAGCTTGTCGCTTCCGTGGCCCTCGTTATTAAAAAAGGACTTAACTTGTTAAACGTTGACGTGCCCGAAAGAATGTGAAGAATTTTGTCCAAAAATCAGAGCATTTAAGGCAAATGATTTTTGGTCACAAAACCTTCACCATGAGCCTGTCGAAGGGTTACGGTTCCTGTTTTGTATGAAGGTGGATAAGTTGTTAATAACTCATACAGTTAAATTTGTATTTTCGTTTAAATAAAGGGGATTTTACCTTGTCAGCCTAGGGCTGGCGGTTTTTTTGGTTAATTTGCCCCCGACTCAAATGT
>JADFPI010000008.1 GCA_022562395.1 Patescibacteria group bacterium
TTATTCTGTTGGGGTGTGGGGATATGAGGCAGTAGGAAACGGTGCTCTTTTCGGTGAAACGTGGATGTTTGCCCAACACACAAACACCACTTCACAACGATGGGCGCAACTCTCCGGAGCGAGTTGGAATTTATACCCTTCAATAAGACGTAGTGTTGACTTTGGTGGGGGAATTCGCTACGGCTCAGACTTTACCCAAACAACCACAAGTTATTTTGACGATAGCTATGTATTTGAGTTAACCAATGTGTCGCTCACCGTCACCCCGGCGACCGAGGCCAACTCCACCGAAAACACCGATGAGATACGGGTGGATGGGAGAGATACCTATGTGGAGACTTCTGCGTCTTCTTTGGGAACCACATCAGGATTTGCTTCCTTTGATTGGAGACCAAGGCATTCTGCCGCCCAAGGAGTAGCTTTTGCTGAAACAACCTCTGACGACGCCTACATCGTCTCTTTCCTAGGAGATGCAGATGACTATATTAGAGTCTTCTGGGATTCAGCCAATACCGTCAAGATGGAGTACAGTATGGGAGGGACAACCGACTCTGGGATTTGGGACGCAACAGGCGCAATTGTGGCTGGTAATCAGTATGCTGCCGAGGTTGCCTACACCGGTAGCTCCACAATGACTTTGAAAGTCGGAGGTACCACCAGGATTACTCTTTCCTCAATCCCTTCTGCATTTGGCGTCGCCCCTGACGATGTCTATTTTGGCTCTGATACCTCTGGTGCCAATCAAGGGGATGCGACGTACTCGAACCTCGTCTTTGACGACACTCCTCCGAGTATCAGTTTAACCGCCCTCACGCCAGACCCAAACAGTGATAACACTCCAACATTAACCGGAACAGCGACAGAGGCAATTGGTACTGTATCCTCGGTTGAGTTCCAGATGGATGGGACTTCTGGTTCCTGGAGTGCCTGCACGGCTGATGATGGGGCGTTTGATGAGGCAAGTGAGGCTTTTACCTGTGCTGTCTCCTCCGCATTGTCGGACGGCTCTCATACCATCTATGTCAGAGCAACGGATAGTAATGGGAATACCACATCTGATGCCAATGCTACTACCGATACTTTTACTATTGACACAAGTGCCCCGACTGTAGTGCTAACTGCTATCTCACCAGATCCAGGAATAGACACGACTCCTACAATCTCAGGTACAGCTTCGGATACAGGGGGCACAATCTCCACAGCTGAGTTCCAGGTAGACGGGACAGGGGGAAGTTGGAGTGCCTGCACGGCTGATGATGGGATGTTTGATGAAGCCAATGAAGCGTTTAACTGCACCGTATCTTCGGCCCTTTCTGATGGGAGCCACACCATCTATGTTCGGTCAACCGACGATTCCAGTAACGTCTCTATTAGTGCCAGCGACACTTTTGTAGTTGACACTACCGCCCCCACATCAATTAGTCTGGACGGTCCAGGAGACTATTCATATACAAATTCAGAAAGGCCCGTTTTTAAATGGCAGACAACGACGGATGTTACGTCAAATATTACGAAGTACAGACTAGATGTCGACAATGGTGCTTCGGGTAGTTTCACAATTGACGGCATTTCTCCCTCAAGAAGTGAGGACCTTGACGTCCCTAAATATAGAGTTAACTACTCCTCTGACAATTCAAACAATTACATATCGGTGGTTACTAAATCGACCTTGGAATGGAACTCCAACGAAAACGAAGGAAAGGTAAAAGAAGGGAGAAGAAGTTTTAAAGTAACTGCAAATGACTCAGCAGGTAATACAAGAGAGGAAACTAGAACATTTTTTCTAGATAGATCAGGCCCCGTTTTGGAAATAAATAGTATAAACGACACACCTTTTTCGGCGAATCTAGCGACAATTGATACCACACCCACAGTTTTTGGGAAAATCACTGACCAGTTGTCCGGAGACTCAACTGCAAGTACAGCGCCAGAAAACTATATTGCTTCAGGCCCTGAGCTGGTTGAGGTAAGAATAGAGAGGAAAGGGATCTTTGGATTATATAAGCTTTATACTCTTTCGAATATTAATATAAATGAAATTTACTGGGAGGTCGATGGTGCAAAAGTAGATGACAATACTAAAAATAAAAGCAGCAAATATACAAATTTTGCCTTTACACCTTCACAGGCACTTCCCCTAGGAGTTTACAAAATAACCATAAATCCTAAGGACAAAGCAGGAAACTGGGGGAGTTCAAAAATATTTAACTTGACCATTGGTACACTTGAGGAGCTAATTACTAAGGAAGAGGAAGCACCGGAAATAATCGTGAAGGAGAAAGAGGAAATAAAGAAAGAGGCCAAGGAAAAACTAGAAATAGTTAGAGAGACTAAGCCCGACAGGCCTTCTTTTCTTGGGAAGTCTATTACGGGTATTGCAAGTACAGCTAGAGACGTATACTGGAGAGTTGTTTACATGATTAAAACAGCTGCAGGAGTAGGTGTTAGGCTGTGGCAAAGTTACTATCAGGGCAATATCGCAATTGTAAAAAAGGTGAATATTATGACAAAAGACAAAAAGGCCCTGAACTTTGTAAAAGGGACTTATGATAAGACAGCCAAGAAAGCTCCAGGAGTAATTGGAGACAGCATGTTAGCTATGGAGAAAAGGGGGTTGGTGTTAAGCAATACATTGAACAATGCCCAAAGGTTTTTAGCTCAAAAAGTTACTCAAGCAAAAGAGGAGGTGGGCGAAACAACCTATGGCCTTAAAGTTAGACTGGCAGTAACTTACTCAATTTGGTTTGATAAAGAACCAACCAGGATTTTTGAAGTGAAGGTAGCCGAGGTTGGAACTGATTATGCCATAATTACATGGAAGACAAACCATTATGCCACAAGCAAAGTAAATTACGGAGATACATATGATTATGGGAAAACGGTTGCGTCAGATAAAAAGGTTAAAGAACACAGTATTAAAATAACCGAACTTGAACCTGGAAAAGAATATTTTTACGAAGCAATGAGCCAAAACAAAAACTACGTTTTTGATGCGAGACACGAATTTACTACATTAGCAGAAATTGAATTAGAGAATTAGTTTTATCTACAAGTTAATTGTTTTTTAATCGCGAATTAGTAGGAGCTTCTAGATCGGAGTTTTTTTAAGGGAGTTGTTTATTTTTTCCCGGGCTTTTTTCAAAGGTATTTTGTCTACATATGCTATTTCTTCCTGAAGCCTGTTTAGCGCAAGTTCATAGACATCTTTTTTGCTTTTAGTTAACTGGTCTCCTCTTTCTTTTTTTTCTATCCATATTCTTTTAAGGACTTTCATAGTTTCTTTTGGACTATTCAATTTTAAAGATTCTCTTGCTTTGATTAAGTTAAGAGGCTCAAACGACTCTTTCTTTTTCGGAAATTCTGCCAGAAGTTTTCTTAATTTAGCTTCCTTGAGGGGCCTTCTGATATTTGCCTTTTTAATATTTTTTGCAGGAATTGAAGAAATCAAAGTTTTATTGTTTCGATTTTTGTAGTAAGGTTTGAAAAAGATTTTTCTTACCTTATCGCCGTTTTCGTCCTTATTGGTTTCTATTTTAAAAATCCAATACACGTATCCAATTTCGACGATTTTATCACCGACTTTCAGGGACTTTTTAACAGGCATGAGTTATGGGAGGATTTACATTCTACCATATTTTTAGCTATTTTTTAAGGGGGAAAATTGTTTAATGAATAAAGACAAACTAGGGCATTTACTAATATTACGTAAAACCCCCAGCCTGATTTTTTTCGCTCCTACTCTAAAGGTAAAGGGTTTTCTCTTCTTCCAACGAACTTAATCACCTGAATTCTTATCTCCTCATTAAGCATGGATGCTACTTCGGTAAGATCTTTGGAATCAAATTCTTCTTGATCCAGGCACCCCAAGGCAAACATCCTAGAAATTATCCGACCCATTATCTCTTTAAGGTCGTCCGGCATTATTTCGGGCTTAATCTTCTCAATAGCTGATTTTGTATCATCTTCTAAAAGTGCAAGGGTCCGTGAACCGTTGAAAAGCTCTTTTTGTGAGATACTTTTTTCAAAAAAATCCAAGAAGTCTGCGTATTTATCTTTTTCAGAAAATGATGGTACAGGTTCCCCATCAGCGTTTTTAAAGTGGCGCAACAAATGACTTCCTATTTGAGTATTTAAGAATGGCTCTGGGCCTTCGAAAATATCAAAAGGCTCAATGTCTAAAAGATCTTGGTATGCATCTCCTTCGTGATACGCGTCGGCACCCTTCAGCTTAGCTCTCATTCTGGCAGAATCAATGGCATATCTCGTCGGCAAATTCTTAATAATATTTGCTTGAGCTACTAATCCCAAAGTGTCATAATCCCTCAAGGCTAGATTTAACATTGCTTCTGAAGCTATTCGTCGGGCTTTTATAAGATTTAGAGACCTTCTGACTACTGGAAGCTCATTTTGCATAAACCTACCGATTTTTCTTTGTGCAGCATAGTTATTTGCTTCAAATTCCATTCTCTCCTGATGCCCCAAGGTCATACCTACAAAAAGAAGACGACTTTTAGTAAAGATGTCTTGAAACTCTCTCAGCCCATTTCCGGATAGCTCAACTAGTAAATATTTTTTATCAATAATAAATTCTCCGGTGTTGATTGCATAACTGACTCCACCAAGCCCCTCTGTATATATTCTCTCAGTTTTAATAAGATCATCCGGAACAAAAAATAACCCAAAAGTCCTCCTCGCCCCCATTTTTTTTACAAAGACAATTAAACCTGCTTTGTCTGAGTTCCCTTGAAAATGTTTCTCAAAATTAAGGTTAATTCTTGGAGAGGCGTTTTCTCCATCTGGTTCGAGAATTTCATAAGATGAAATCATATCGAACACCTCTGTACCGGATGTCTTGAAGTCTGTAACAGCAAGCCCTATCATTCCTCCATCCCGAACAATGCCCAAGAATTCTTCCTGTTGTTCTTTTGAACCAAACGTTTGAATAGTATCTATCCCAAGTGCACCTACAATGCCATAAGTCAAGCCTAAGTGAAGATCATGATAAGACAAAATACGAGTTAGCTGCACCACTTCCTCTTGCCTTGTAGCCGTGTTTCTTTCATTTAGAAATGGGGACAATAACCCTCCATCGACTAATCTCTTCCACGCCTCATCTGAAATATACCCTGTTTCTTTGTCGTGGTACCCTTCCGAAGTTATAACGTCAACGACAAGTTTGTCTATATGGCCAAGAAATTCTCGCGTTGATAGTCGAAGTACTGTTTCTTGATCAGGAACAATAGGAGCATCTCGGTCTAGAAATTTATTCCAAGAATCCGGTGCAGGGGGCAAGCTAACCGGTATTTCTGAATTACGTCGCAATATTTCTGCCATAATCCTACTAACTCAAATTACTCTTTTTTTTACAATTACATATAGCAGGATAATGGTCAATGTTATTTTCTGTGACCCCACGGGGAGTCGAACCCCGGTTTCTGGGATGAGAACCCAGTGTCCTAGTCCACTAGACGATGGGGCCTCGTAAACTCACTTTTTTCGCACGAGGCAAGCCAAGTAGTATTTTACCTAATTTGAGGCTGAAAAACAATCGCCCCTTTTAAGTTAAAGTTGACAAAACTAATATATTAGATATACAATTTCCTGTATTCATAATACTGAAATGTTGAAAACTCCCTCACTTTCCTGTCTTACCCAAACTTCGAATAAGAAGATTAGGTAAGATGTGGGAGAGGCTTGTCGAGCAAAAGAGCTCTCCCCTAAAGGAGAGTATTTTTTTTGAGCTCATATATGGACGAAAACAAAAAAATTCAAATTACAAAAGAAGGAATGGAAGCTTTGAAAAAGGAGCTAGGGGAGCTAGTGGAGAAAAAAAGACCCAAGTTAGTTGAAAGACTTTCCCATGCTCGTTCACAGGGCGACTTGTCAGAAAACAGCGATTATCAAAATGCCAAAGACGAGCTTGAGTTCTTGGACGGAAGAATTTCCGAACTCGAGTACATCATAAAAACAGCCCAGGTTGTAGGGAAAAAGCGCAAAAAAGATGAAGTTGCAATTGGTACAAAGGTTACCCTTAAAGCAAATTCACAAAAGCACGAGTACCATGTGGTAGGTGAGTGGGAAGCAGACCCTGCTAGCAAAAAAATTTCCCATGAGTCTCCCCTTGGCCAGGCACTTGTTGGGAAAAAAGTTGGAGACAAAGTTCAGGTAGAAGCCCCAGCCGGCAAAATTGTGTACGAAATACTTTCAATTGATTAATAGATTAAATTGAGTTAGACTAGAGACCAGCCATGCAAAAAATAGTAATTATAGTTTCCAAGAAGACAGTATCTTCCTAAACGGGAGTTACTGTTCTAGTTGGGACAACGCCTCCCGAAAGGGAGGTTTTTTGATTTATGAATAACTTAACCACAAATTGTCCTATTTGTGATGGAGAAATAAATTTGCCCCCCGACCTCGAGGAGTCAGAGATTATAACTTGTGATGAGTGTAAAAACCGGGTTGTGGTTTCAAGTATTGCCGGCAGCAAAGTTATTTTAGAGGAGGCTCCTGAGATTGAAGAAGACTGGGGAGAGTGAAGGGAAAATTATGCGTATAGCATTGATTCATTCAACTATTCGTGGGGATGAGAAATTGCTTATCAAAGCCGCTAAAAAGCGCAAGATTGAGCTTGTGCCGGTAGACATTCGAAAAAAAATTCTTAATCCAGATACTTGGAAAGACAAATTTGACGTGGTAATCGAGCGCTGTATTTCTACCACGTTTGGGTCGCATGCCGTTTCATTTTTCGAATCAATTGGTATACCAGTTATAAATTCCATGAAAGTAGCACGAGTGTGTGAAGATAAATTTGCTACTTCACTTAGTTTGAAAAGACTAAAGATTCCCACTGTTCCTTTTGCGCTTGTCTTTACCGAGGAACAGGCAGCCAAAGCAATACAACAGCTTGGAGGGTATCCGGTTGTATTGAAACCGGCTAAGGGCTCGTGGGGCAGGCTTTTGGCAAAAATAAACGACCGTGATGCGCTGGAGGCCGTACTTGAGCAGAAAATGGTATTGGGAACTCCTCCCCACAAGGCTTTTTATATCCAAAAGTATGTTGAAAAAAACGGAAGGGATATAAGAGTTACCACGGTGGGCAATAAGGTTATTTGTGCAATTTATCGAGTAAGTACTCACTGGATAACTAATACCTCCCGAGGAGCAAAAGCTTTGAGGTGCAAAGTGGATAAGGAATTGGAAAAGATTAGTGTTTCAGCCTCAAAAGCAGTTGGCGGGGGTGTTTTGGGGATTGATGTTTTTGAAACGGAGGATGGTTATGTGGTCAACGAAGTAAATCACACTACAGAGTTTAAAAATGTCCAGGCAGTTACGGGTGTCGACGTAGCTTCTGTGATATTGAGCTACTGCAAAGAGGTTTCCAAACATGCTTAAGGTCAGTATCGTCGGTGGATCAGGATACGCAGGTGGCGAGTTGCTGCGTATTGCTCTTAGTCACCCGAAAGTTATTGTTAAACAAGTAACCTCTGAGCGGTTTAAAGGAGAGCCGGCAGTTCTGCTTCACCCGAATTTGCGAGGATTAACTGATTTGCGTTTTGACTCAATTAACAGTCTTAAAAAATCTGACCTACTTTTCATTTCCTTGCCAAATGGAGTTTCTATGGGCTACATGAGAAATTTTCTTAAAACCTCAGGCAGAATTATCGATTTAGGAGCAGATTTTCGCCTCACTGACCCGAGGATTTTTCAAGATTGGTACGCGAAGTCACACCAAGAGCCAGGCTTGTTAAAGAAATTTATCTATGGCCTGCCGGAGCTGCACAGAAGAGATTT
This sequence comes from Patescibacteria group bacterium, assembly GCA_022562395.1. Taxonomy (GTDB): domain Bacteria; phylum Patescibacteriota; class Microgenomatia; order UBA8517; family UBA8517; genus JADFPI01. The sequence goes on from JADFPI010000008.1 coordinate 7,792, forward strand.
GAAAAAAGCTAAATTTGTTGCCTGCGGCGGCTGCGAGGCCACGGCGATTATTTTGGCGTTATATCCTTTAGTTAAAGAGAGAATGCTGGCGAAAGATGGAATAATTGCTGACGTTAAAATAGGCAGTTCTGCAGCCGGAAATAAACCAAGTTCGGCAAGCCATCACCCAGAGCGTCATGGAGTACTTCGATCTTATAGACCCACAAACCATCGCCATCAAGCAGAAATCGAGCAAGAAATAGGTCTTGATGTAGAAATTAGTGCTACCGCCGTTAATTTAGTTCGCGGAATTCTGGCGACCATTCATACGCAAGTTAAAAGAGGGGTGGAAGAGAAAGATGTATGGCGCGCTTATCGAAAAGTTTACAAAAATGAACCATTTATTCGTATTGTGAAACAAAAACAAGGACTTTACCGCTATCCAGAACCAAAAATACTTTGGGGAACGAACTATTGCGACATCGGGTTTGAAAAAAGCCAGGATTCAAACCGACTCGTGGTCATAAGCGCAATTGATAATTTAGTCAAAGGAACAGCCGGCCAAGCAATTCAAGCAATGAATTTGATGTATGGATTCAAAGAGACTTTAGGTCTAGATTTTCCAGGCTTACATCCAATTTAAAAATATGAATGCATCGCAATTACTAGTTAAATGTTTGGAAAATGAGGGGGTTGAATATATTTTTGGCGTCCCTGGGGAGGAGAATGTTCTTTTCTTGGATGCTTTAAAGAAAAGCTCGTCAATTCGTTATATCAATGCGGTGGACGAAAGAGGCGCGGCCTTTATGGCGGCGGCTTACGGAAGATTTACAGGTAAACCGGCAGTTGTGGCGACAACAATTGGTCCTGGTGCCTTGAACATTCCTAACGGGCTTGCTTTTGCCAGCCTTGCTGGTATACCCCTGGTTGCCATCACTTGGCAAACTGGACTACGGATAAACGGCAAAGACGGTGGTTATCAATACGTAGACGTAGTTAGCGTTCTCAAGCCAGTTGTAAAGTGGCAAAGGGTTATTTTTTCACCAGCACAGATGACCTCGGTAGTAAGAGAGGCATTCAGAGTTGCTCAAAGCCCAAAGTGCGGCCCTGCCCACATTGAACTGCCAGAAGACGTGGCGGCAGATGAGGTGGAGGGTAATACCGAGCCTCTTCAAGTAGTCCGAAACAAAAAAAGCATACCAGATGCAAAAGTGCTTACCAGGGCGGCAGACTCTCTTTTAAATGCAATCAGGCCAATAGTAATTGCGGGGTTTAGAACCAGCGACGACGTTGTTAGTCGAGCACTTAGGAGTTTTGTGGAAAGCACCGGAATTTTTGTTATAAGCACGCCGATGGCACAAGGAGTGTTGCCTGCTAGCGACCCCCATTCTCTTTTTTCTTTCAGTTCCCATCAGAGGGGTAGGCTGCACCAAGCTATTGACCGGGCCGATACGATCCTGACTATTGGTTATAGTTCACTTGAGTACTCGCCCCGATTATGGAATCCACAAGCAAACTTAGACATTATCCATATCGATACTTTCCCGGCCAAAACTCATAGCCATTTTGATCCGAAAATAGAACTAATTGGAGATATCACCACCACCCTCGGAGTCCTGGAAAAAAAATTGCAAAAAAGGGGAAAGTGGAACTTCAACCCTTTTAGGCAAGCAAGAGAAGAATTAGCAAATGGAGAAATGAGTGATGCCTCGTTTCCCGTAAAACCCCAGCGCTTAGTAAGGGCTCTAAGAAAAGTTGCCAACAATGCCATAATTGTTCACGATAACGGCATGCACAAGCTTTGGATGACTCGCTTTTTTCACCCTGATAAGCCAAACCAGGTGCTTGTTGATAATGCCCTGGGCAGCATGGGATCAGGAATTCCGCAAGCAATAGTGGCGAAACTGGCCAATCCAGATAAAAAGGTACTCGCAAACGTGGGCGATGGAGGTTTGTTAATGAGTTTGGGTGAAATAGCGACGGCAATTTCGCTCAAATTACCAATCGTTATTCTCGTTTGGCGGGACAACGGCTACGGAATGATTCGTTGGCACCAGGAGAAAAAGGGGCTGGTGCCATTTGGAGTATCTTTGACTAACCCCAACTATGCTGAGCTTGCGGAGAGCTTTGGTGGAGTGGGCTTTGAAGTCACTAAAACAAGTCAACTAGAGTCGACAATTAAACAAGCTCTAGGTGGTAACAAGCTTTCTATTATCGACTGCCCAGTTGACTACTCTGAAAACATAAAAGTTTTTAAGGGGAGGCAAGTATGAAAGTTGGCAACACTCCTCTAGCTCACGATAAACTAGTTGCCTCTTGGGCAGGTATTAGTGCCTTGTACTTAAAGGACGAAACCAAAAACCCGTCAGGCTCTTTTAAAGACAGAGGGAGCTGGAGTGCTTTTAGACATCATTTTGAAAAAAGACAAAACAATGGTGTCGAGCCAAGAATAGGTACGGTTTCAACTGGTAATATGGCCATTTCTACTGCCTGGATGGGAGGCCAGTTTAACCAAAAGGCATTTGTGGTGGTCAACGAGGGTATTTCTGATGAAAAAGTAAGGGTAATAAAGGCAGCCTCTGGAGATGTAGGGGTGGATATATTTGTGGTGAATGGGAATTATTCAGACTTTCATGATGTGGTAAAAAGTGCTTGTTCTGGTTTGCGCCGCCAAGGTAGGCCAGTTTACGCCGAGCTGACGGACGATTACAATCGTTGTGTTGGTTATACCACTCTTTTTGCCGAAATTATTGACCAAATGGCTTCTGGTGAAGTTGATTTTATTTTTGTTCCTGGAGCCTCAGGTGCTTTTTTCCGAATGGCTGTTTTGTCCTTGGAGAAATTAAAAGATCAGGGATTAATTGAAGTTGTCCCGAGAGTAGTTTTGGTGCAAGAAGAAGGAGGAGATGCTATTTCTCAGGCCTTTAAAAAGGGCGGGAGAGACGTGCCCCCCATAAAGTTAAAAGATTCTCTGGTGGCAAAGGCGATAGCGGTTTCCAATGCAAGAAAAGGGAATTTGGTTCTATCCATTCTCAAAAAAGGGTATCACCAGTGCCTGAGTGTAACCACCCAAGAGATAAAAGATGCCCAGCAAAAGCTTTTTGAGTCAAACTTTTTTGTTCAGCCGGCTGCCGCTGCTAGCCTTGCTGCCGCCAAAAAACTCGTGGGTGAGGGAAAAATTATGAACAGCAACTCAGTGGTTTGTGTTTTAACCGGTGGAGAGCTTTCCAGAAGAAGTTTTACAGGTAACGGACAGGCACAAGACAAGATTATTAGATGCGACTTAAAAGACTTGTTTGATGTCTTGATGGCCAATCTGTCTGGGTCAGAATGGACAATGAAAAATTTAATAGACAAAGTAAGAAAAGACGAAAAGGAATCTTTGAACACTCTTCATTTAACCGCCTATGAAAATAGGCTGTCCAAACTTGCCCAGTCATTTTTAAAAAGTACTTTGTCTCATCGTTATCATCTGGGGACTATTGAAGAACATCAGTGTCAAAAGATAGTGACTAAGGGTGGTAGGTTTATGTACAAAGGTCTACCCGGAGTATATGCGATGGAGAAAGTAGCCAGAGATAGAGCTCAAGAGATGTTTCATGCTGCCCTTACCGACTTTCGTCCCACCTCAGGTTTGCACGCAATGATTTGCACCATGGCAGCTGCAACCGAGCCTGGAGATTTAGTTTATTCAATTGCCCCAGACGACGGTGGACACTTCGCCACCAAACACGTTTTAGAACGCCTTGGTAGGCAGTCTCAATATATACCCTGGGATCTGAAAGATTTGACGCCAGATTTAGATGCTTTTGCCAAAAAAATTAAAAAATACCCTCCCAGTGCAATTTTTTTTGAGCATGGGACGCCGTTATTTAATTTACCAGTGCGTGAAATACGCGAACTTGTAGGCGAAGACGTTTTGATGATCTACGACGCTTCGCATACTCAAGGGCTTATTGCCGGAGGACAGTTTCAAGACCCACTCTCTGAGGGATGCAATATCTTGCAGGGCAATACCCATAAAACATTTCCAGGGCCTCAAAAAGGGATGATTCACTTTAGAGATTTGGAATACGGGCGCAACATCTCAGCCTCGCTCTCTGCCGGCATGGTTTCTAGTCAGCACACCCATCACGCCATAGCTGAATATATTACTGTGCTCGAAATGTATGAGTTTGGCAAGGCTTATGCTAAGCAAATGATGGCCAATGCTAATAAACTGGCTAAGCTGTTGGCTGGAGGTGGATTTGAGCTAGTTGAGAAAGATGGGGTGTATACCACTTCGCACGAAATTATGATTAAGGGAGATGCCTTAGGGGGATATTTGAATGCTTGTCGCAGATTATTCGCCTGTAATATAAGCACCAATGCTCGTGTTGCTTTTCATCAAAAAGTCATACGTCTTGGAACACAAGAGGTAACCCGTCGGGGAATGAAAGAAAAAGATATGCAATATTTAGCAAGACTTTTCAAAAGAGCGCTTATCGATAAAGAGTCGTCAGTTTCAATAAAGAGAGACGTACTTACTTTCAATCGCAGTTTCCCAAATATTCACTATTCGTTTGATAGAGAATTTGGGTACTGGGAGTAAAGAGATGTTAATTGTAAAAGTAGGTGGAGGAAAAAATATTAACTGGGGTTATATTTCAGAAGACCTGACTTCTTTAATTAAAAAAGAGGAGGTTGTTCTAGTGCACGGAGCAAGTAGTCGGCGTGATCAAGTTGCCAAAAAATTAGGTGTTCCAACTAGATATGTTAATTCCCCATCAGGATACAAAGGAGTCTATACAGACAAAAAAGCGCTGGAAATACTAAGTATGGTTTATGCCGGTTTAGTTAACAAAAGTATTGTAGCGAGGCTACAAAAAGCTGGAATAAATGCTGTTGGTCTTTCGGGCGTCGATGGAAGAATTTGGGAGGGTAAAAGAAAAACGAATATATTAAGTCAGGAAAACGGCAAGACAAAACTTATTAAAAATACATTTACGGGCAAGGTCGAGACGGTGAATACTAATTTGATCAATTTATTGATCGATAATGGTTATTTGCCTGTTATTACCCAACCCGCTATCAGTTCCGATGGAGAGCTCATAAATACCGACAATGATAGAAATATTGCCGTCATGGCAGGTGCTTTGCGAGTTAAAAAGCTCGTCGTTTTGTTTGAAGCCCCTGGTTTTCTTAAAGAACCAAGCGATGAGTCTAGTTTGTTAAGAAAAATCAGCAAAAAAGATTTGCCGTCTTTGATGAGATATGCAAAGGGCACGATGAAGAAAAAAGTATTGGGTGCGATTGAAGCTTTTGAGCACGGTGTCAAAACCGTCTATTGGAGTGACGGAAGAATTAAAGAACCAATTAGAAATGCTTTGGCTGGCAAGGGAACTATGATTAAATGAAAGACTATCTATATTTACAGAGTAAGTATGTTGTACCCTCTTATGCCAATCGTGGGTTAACAATAGTTCGAGGTCAAGGCGTACACTTATTTGACGTTGAGGGGAATAAATATCTTGATTTAATGAGCAATTATGGAGTAAATATTTTTGGCTACGGCCATTCTCAAATAAATTCGACAATTATCAATCAATTAAAAAGACTTACTAATCTTCACGGGAGCTTTACGAGTGATATAAGAGCTGAAGCGTCTGAAAAATTGGTGAAGCGATGCGGGGAAGCTTACGGTAAAGTCTATTGGAGCAATTCCGGTGCCGAGGCGATTGATGCCGCCTTGAAATTTGCTGCACTTTCCACCAACAGGAAAAAATTTGTAGCTGCCAAGAATAGTTTCCACGGTAAAACGCTCGGGGCTTTGTCGGCAACGGGGATAGAGAAATACCGTAAGGCATATGAGCCGCTTCTTTGGCAGTTTGTCCAGGTTGACTATAACGAGGCAGACCAGTTGAAAAATGCGGTTGATGAAAAAACTGCGGCCGTAATTCTGGAACCTATTCAAGGAGAAGCCGGCGTTATTGTGCCGGATAAAAAATATCTAAGGAAAGTCGAGGTGAGTTGTAGAGAAGCCGGAACTTTACTGATTTTAGACGAGGTGCAAACCGGCGTTGGCCGAACGGGTTGGTTTTTGGCAAGTCATGCCGATAGCGTAGAAGCCGACATTATTTGTCTAGGAAAAGGATTGGCAGGAGGTTTATCAGTTGGCGCAACAATTATGACAAACGAACTAGCAAAAAAGATTCCAAAATCTAGTCATACCTCCACTCTTGGTGGTAATCCCTTAGTCTGTGCAGGCGTTTTGGCCACTCTTAAGAGCTTAGATGAAAAAATTTTACAGCACATAAAAAAAACAGGTCGATACTTAATTAACTCATTAAAAAGCATCAAATCCGACCTCATAGTTGAGATTCGAGGCGAGGGTTTAATGATTGGGATTCAGGTGAGCAAAGATCGCGATAGAATTCTCAAAGATTTACAAAAAAATGGGGTTTTAGCTATACCCGCAGCAGATGATGTAGTTCGTTTTCTTCCTCCTTATATCATCAGTAAAAAGCAAATAGATGAGGCAATTTCAGTCTTTCGAAAAGTTTTGTAATTTGAATTTTGGATTTTTTTAATCATGTGTAGGTTTTTGCTAGTTAAATTTAATAAAGACATAAGCCCAAAAACACTTTTGGAAGAATTTGCCCAAATGTGCCAAGAAAGCAAGACTGAAGAAGGAGATTGGCAAGGGGACGGGTGGGGGGTGGCCTGGTATGGCGAAAACACTTGGGAGGTTAGAAAATCGCTTTTGCCGATATGGGAGGAGCGAAAAAAGTTTGGGAAAGTTCCGAAAACTAGAATTCTGGTTGTTCATGCCAGAAGTGCCACCTTCCCCGAACATAAAGGTAATATTGACTATAATGAGCCTTATTTAAGCGGTGATTATTGCTATGTTTTTAACGGGATGGTGCAAGGTGTGAGGTTGGTGGCAGAGGGTCAAATTGGAGCTCAGAAGGTTTGGAGTTTGCTACAAAAAGAACTCACGACTAATGAGCCTCTTCGTGCTCTGGAAAATATAAGTGAGATGCTAAGAAAAAATAGTCGCTCGATTAAGGGACTAAATGTTGCTCTGGCTACAAAAGATAATTTTTTTGTTCTCTTTGGCAAACAAGGCAATGGTGATTATTTTACGTTAAGAAAATTGTTAAACGGGGATCTGAAGATTGTTTGTTCCGAGGAGATTGGAAACTTTAAATTCGAAAAAATGAGAGAGGGTGAAGTTATAGCCTTGTAATTTATAAGATTTTGGCTACAGATAAATTCCCTGGTACAATAACTCCTGAATCATAATTTTTCTTTGCCTAACTTTCTTACGGCGAAGCCGCAAGCTATACTTGCTAAAGAAAGTTAGAATAACGTATGTATTGGGCAGACATTATTGCCAACAATATTATCAAATCCGGTAAACACAAACCCTATTGGGTGGACGATATGAAGACTCCTTCCGGAAGAGTTCATGTAGGCTCGCTTCGGGCAGTAATAATTCACGATTTAATTTATAAGTCATTGCTTGATAAAGGAAAAAAAGCAACTTTTTCCTATGTAATTGATGACCATGACCCGATGGATTCCCTGCCCAGCTATCTTGATAGAAAAAAATTCCTGCCCCATATGGGGGAGCCCCTAAATACAATTCCTTCACCTAAATCTGGATACGCATCATTTGCCGAATTTTTTGCTGAAGAATTTATAGGAGTTTTTAACGCTCTTGGCGTAAAGCCGAAAATTATTTGGACATCCAAACTTTATAAATCGGGCAGAATGGACGAGGTAATTCGTAAAGTTCTTGATAAAGCAGAGGTAGTTCGAAAAATTTACAAAGAGCTCTACGGTAAAGGAAAACCGCCCGATTGGTATCCGTTTCAAGTAGTTTGTCCGAATTGTGGAAAAGTCGGAACTACAAAAGTGTACGATTGGGATGGCAAACTTGTGTCATTTAAATGCTTGCCCGACCTTGTCAAATGGGCAAAAGGCTGCGGTCGCGAAGGAAAGATCAGTCCTTTTGGCGGGACAGGGAAAATTCCCTGGAAAGTCGAGTGGGCGTGTAAGTGGAAGGTTATTGGAGTAACGGTCGAAGGAGCCGGGAAAGATCACATGAGCGATGGGGGATCGCACGACGTTGCGGCAAGAGTTTGTGAGAGAGTACTAAATTATCCGGTTCCTTATCCTTTTTCCCACGAATTTTTCTTAATTGAGGGCAAGAAAATGGCCTCGTCGAAGGGTCGTGGAGTTGCGGCCAAAGAAGTCTTCGATATGATGCCTGCTTATCTTTTGAGATTTTTGATGGCTAGAACAAAATACTCCCGGGCAATCGATTTTGACCCAACCGGTTGGATAATCCCCGACTTATTTGATGAGTATGACAGAAGTGCAATTGTGTTTTGGAAAGACGGTAGCAATAAGGATTTAGGAAGAATTTTTGAGATGTCCCAACCTACCGGGAAGCTGCCAAGGAGCATGTATTTAGCGCGCTTTAGAGATATAACCCAAATTCTTCAAATGCCAAATGTTGACGCAGTTTCTTATTTTGAGGAGAAAAAGGGCGAAAAACTTAATGCCCAAGAGAAAGAGGAACTTTCCGAAAGAGTTAAATATGCTAAAATTTGGCTTTCTGGTTATGCTCCAAAGGAGGCCGTTTTTAAGATTTCCGATAAACTACCTAAAGAGGCTGACAAACTGAATAACAAACAAAGGAAATATTTAGGCGAGCTTTCAAAGTTAGTAGGCGGTGCTAAAGATGCTAGCGACTTCGAGAAAGAAATGTATTTACTCGCCAATAATTTAAACCTTCCCACAAAAGATGCATTCACCGCGGTTTATGTAACCCTTCTTGGTAAACCTCACGGTCCCAAAGCTGCGTGGCTTATTATGGGAGAAAAAGAAAGAGTGGTTAAGAGATTCAAAGAGGTTTCTTAGCGAGATTTTTTCCTCATCTTCTGCAGTTCTCTAAATATCGGCTCAAGTTCTTTGCCTTCAAGAAACCTTTCGGCGCTTTCCCAAAATTCATTTAAGCTTTTTGTGCCCTTCTTTTCGTACTCTAAAGCCTGGAGGGTTCTTTCCAGTTTATCCACCTGCATTAAAAATTTTGCTTCAGGTGTTTTTTGCTCTGTGAATTCCTCCAGTAGTGATACGTAGTATTTTTGTTTTGAATGGCCTTTAAATATTTCGGCAATAGCCTTTTCTTCTTTCTTTCGTTTTGGCTTTTCGGGGACTAGAATTTTTTTCCCTTTTTCCCATTTAACATCTCCTACAATGATTTCCCCAAGGTCGTGGACGATAGCCATATCCAAAAGTCTCTCTCTGTTAAGAGAATTATCCGAAAGAAGTGCTGCAAAAAGACAAACCCTCCAGGTATGGTCTGCTACACTTTCTGAATCCTTAACACCTTTTAACACCCAACCCGTCCTTTTTAGTGTTTTTAAGGGCCCTGCCTTTCTTAAAACTTTGATAAGAGAATCAATGTTATTTTTGTCCAGATTCATGGGATTTATGAGAGATGGAGTATATTTTATCAAATCTTATTAACTTTTGCATCAGATAAACCGTGCTGATAGAATACAACCATGGTAAAAAGGGATGAGTTAATTGATTTTATCTATGAAGCGATAGGTGAAAAGTTGTTGGAGAAGGCGGCACAGAAGGACGAGATGGCCAATGGGGTGCAGGTTTTGGGCGGAGAGAACGTAAAAAAAGTTGCCTTGGGAGTTAGTCTTAATGAGGAGCTTCTTAAAGAGGCTGTTAAAAGGGGCTCAAATTTTTGTATCTTTCACCATGGCTTAGACGTAGGAACTTATAAATCGCGCCTTCCCCTTTATTCACAAAAGCGCTTAAAACTAATTTTCAAGAATGACATTACCATTATGGCCTTTCACTACGCCCTCGATGCACAACCTGCAATCGGAAATAGTGCGGTGATTATTAAAAAACTTGGTGCAAAAATAAAAGAACCCCTTTGGGACGAGTGGGGATATATCGCCACTTTTGAAAGGCCACAGGATATCCATGATTTAGCCCACAAGTGCGAAAAACTTTTTAACCACGATATTTTTGTAGTCGAGGCTGGCCCCCATAAAGTCAAAACCATTGGAGTCGTTTCTGGTGGAGCCAAGCCTTATGTAGAACACATTGCCGAGATGGAGTCAAAAGGAGTCGAACTCTTTATATCAGGAGAGACTTCTGAATCAGTACCTCACAAAATGCAGGAATCAGGAATTAATTATTTTGCTTGCGGCCATTACGCAACCGAAGTTTTTGGTGTACAAGAACTTGGAAAAAAGATTAAGTCTCATTTCGGAAACAAAATTGATGTAGAATTTATAGACATAGAAAACCCGATATGACACGTAAAAAGGCTCTCGACTTGCTCCACAAAAATATGGAGAGTCCGAACTTGAGGAGGCATTGCTATGCAGTAGAGGCAGCAATGAAGGCCCTTGCTAGGCGCTTCGGCGAAGACATTGAGAAATGGGGAATTGTAGGTTTACTTCACGACGGAGATTACGAAAAAACTCGCGAAACTCCGGAAAAGCATACTTTAATGATGGCCGAGTGGTTGAAAAAGGCTAAAGTAACGGATAAAGAAATTTTAGATGCAATTCTTTCCCATAATTACGCCCATACCGGCCAAAATCCCCCCAAAAATAGGCTCGAGTGGTCCTTATATTGTTGCGATGAGCTAACCGGCTTTATTGTCGCAGTAGCCTTGGTTCGACCAGATAAAAAGCTTTCTACTGTTACAGTTGAATCGGTTTTGAAAAAGTGGGAGCAAAAAGCTTTTGCCGCAGGGGTTAAACGTGAGCAGATTGAGGAGTGTGAAGGTCGGCTGGGAATTCCTTTACCGGATTTTATAGATATATCTCTTAAGGCGATGCAGGGAATAGCGAAGGATTTGGGGTTGTAGAGAATGAAAATAAAACGCCTCATTTTGGGTACGGGAAATCCCGCAAAAGTTGACGAATGGACAATGCTCTTAAAAGAAGAAATTCCAGGATTAGAAGTGAAAGGTGCAGGCGATTTACCAGAAGCAGAGGAGACGGGCGAGACTTTTGAAGAAAATGCACAACTAAAAGCAGTTCATTATGCCAAACTGACAGGTGAATATGTTTTGGCTGATGACGGTGGTTTTGAAATAGATGCTTTTGACGGAGCCCCGGGAGTAAAGAGCAAAAGAATTTTGCCTGGAGAAGGGGAGGCAACCGATGAGGAACAAATTGCCTACGTAATTGACAAGATGAAGGGGCTATCGCGAGAAAAAAGGGCCACAAGGTTTACCAGTGCTGTTGCAATTTCAAACGCTGACGGAAGAATAATTTTCAAGGATATTGAGAGTTTGGAGGGTTATGTTCCGGAAGAGCCGGGGAAAACACTTATCAAGGGGTATTCTTACAGAACTATTCTTTATCTCCCGGAACTTGGTAAAACATATGCAGAGCTCACTGGAGAAGAGCACCATGAATACAGTCATAAACGCAAAATTGTAAAAAGACTAGCTCAATTTTTGCAAATATAGATAAAAACTGCCCGCTCGTACCTCAAAGTTTAAAAAACACTAATTATGCACAAATTAACTTCTTTATATAAACGGTTTGATGACTGCCAACTTTGTAGACTTTCTGGAAATAGCCTTCGGCACATTCTTGGCGGAGGGAAGAAGAAAAGTCCTAAAGTCGTATTTGTTTTTATTAATCCCACTCATACGAATATAAGTTCTCATTCAAATTGGGATGGACTGCGATTTCCGTTCATTGGCGTTACCCATTTTTGGAAGATTTTTGCAGATTCAGGCTGGGTAGCAGCAGAAAGAGTTGAGGATATTAAGAAACATGGATGGAATGTGAAGACAATCAAGAACCTAGAAGATGACTTATCCGATCGCGGAATTTACATAACAAATCTTGTTAAATGCACTTTTCCACACGGAGATTACCCGGAAAAAAAATATTTTGATTACCATTTACCGTTATTTGAGGAAGAGTTGAGTGTAGTAAAAGCCAAAGCAATTGTTTCGTTTGGAACACTAACAACCAACTATCTTACGGGAGAAAATCTTACTTTCAAAAAATATTTCGAAAATCCTCAACCTCTAGTGTACGGCCACATTCCTGTTTATCCATGTTATTTTCCTGTCGGCCGAGGAAATCCGAAGCTTGCAAGACATGTTTTAAGTGGACTTACAAATTTGTTAGAATAAACAAGAATGCTAGACATTAAATTTATCCGCGAAAATAAAGAAAAAGTTAAAAAGGGCGTGGTGGCAAAACAACTTGATCCAAAACTGGTTGATAAGGTTTTAGAGCTTGACGGGAAGCGTCTGGATTTACTTCAGGAAATTGAAGAACTTCGGGCTAAAAGAAATAAACTGGCTAAGGACAAAGATATTGAGGGGGGTAGAAAGCTTAAAAAGGAACTTCAAACTAAAGAACCGGCTTTAAAAAAGATAGGGGAAAAGTACCAGGAAGCTCTTTTTCAAATCCCCAATCTTCCGGCCGATGATGTTCCGGTTGGTAAAGACGAAAGCGAGAATAAGGTTTTACGAAAGGTTGGTAAGCCTGAAAAACTTTCCTTTAAGGCGCGTGACCACTTAGAACTAGGCGAGGCTTTGGACATCATTGACGTAAAGCGCGCAGCGAAAGTTTCCGGAACACGCTTCGGATACCTAAAGGGTGATGCGGTTCTTCTGGAATTTGCATTAGTTAATTTTGCTCTTGAGACACTCATAAAGGAAGGATTTACTCCTTTAGTTACTCCCGTTTTGATAAAGAAAGACGCAATGCGAGCAATGGGCTATCTTGAGCACGGTGGGGAAGAAGACATGTATGTGTTTGAAAAAGATGGCCTAGTTTTGGTTGGGACGAGCGAGCAAGCAATCGGGCCGATGCATATGAATGAAATATTCGAACTGAAAGATTTGCCGAAAAAGTATGTTGGATTTTCTGCCTGTTTTAGACGAGAAGCGGGTACTTATGGAAAAGATACGAGGGGAATTATGAGGCTGCATCAGTTTGATAAAGTAGAGATGTTTTCTTTTGTTAAACCGCAAGATAGTGACAAGGAGCACAAGTATCTTTTGAGCTTGCAGGAAAAACTGTTTAAGGCTTTGGAAATACCATATCAAGTTGTAGAAATGTGTACGGGCGATTTGGGTGCACCCGCTGCAAGAAAATATGATTTGGAGGCATGGATGCCTGGGCAGGGGAAATACCGTGAGGTTACATCGGCATCTAATGCGACCGATTTTCAGGCCAGAAGACTAAATATTAAGTATCAAGATAAAGGAAAAACAGGATATGTTCATACTTTAAACGGAACAGCTTTTGCTATTGGTCGTACAATAATTGCGATATTGGAGAATTATCAACAAAAAGACGGGTCTGTAGAAATTCCTAAAGTTTTACAAAAATGGATTGGGAAAGAGAAGATTATTTGACGTCCTTCCTGATTGAGGTGTATCATTTCACCAATTTCATGACAGTAGAAAAAGCAAAAAGGGAGGTTATTTATAAAGCTATAGATTCTTATCAGGAGGTTCTGAGAAAGGTTGCTTACGGTTACGGGCATTGTGATGAGTGCGGTTGGGAGATTTCCAGTAGCGAAATTACGAGAGAAATTGGGCTAAGTAAGATAAGTATAAGTAAGAGTAGTTTTGCAGAGGTATGTGAGGGGTTTGATGAATCTGGAGAACCTATCGATGGGACAAATTGTTTGTTGGTCGAGCATTTAAGGTATACAGGAGAAATAAATTCCGATTAACTCAATTTTTGTAGTACTTCTTTCCTTTCAATTTATCCGGAAGCAAGGATTCTTTTGTATATTTTTCGTAGCCTTCGCCGTAATCTAAATCTTCCATCAATTTAGTAACTGGGTTTCTAATTTTTAAAGGCACGGGTAAATTTCCGTGTTTTTTAACATCGCCAACCGCGCGAAAATATGCTTCATAGGAAGCCCTATCTTTCTTGGCTTTTGCCAAGTAAACGGTTCCGTGGGCCAGATTGATAGCACACTCCGGATACCCGATTGTCTCGCAAGCCCTAAAGACTTCGTTGGCCACGACCAAGGCAGTTGGTTGGGCCATGCCGATATCCTCGCTGGCAAAAATTACCATCCGGCGAGCAATGTATAAAGCATCCTGTCCTGCTACAACCATTCGGGCAAGGTAATAAAGTGCAGCGTCTACATTGCTTGCTCTCATGGATTTTATATAAGCAGAGATTACGTTATAGTACTCTTCTCCCTTTTTATCAAACTCGAGCTGACGTCTTTGCAATGCTTGTTCAATTGATTGAAGTTTAATTTCTCCCTCACTAGATAAATTTTTCGCAATTTCCAGAACAATTAAGGCGACCCTGGCATCTCCGTTTGAAGATTCGACAAGAAAATTACGAGTGTCTTTACTAAGATTTACCTTAAGATGTTTTTCTCCGCGTTTAATAATTATTGCAAGTTCTTTGTCTGTCAATTGCTCAAGAACTAAAACCCGGCAACGGCTCATTAAAGGCCCGATTACTGCAAAAGAAGGATTTTCTGTTGTAGCACCAATTAATACGATGTTTCCTCGCTCAACATAGGGAAGAAGTTTGTCCTGTTGTGCTTTATTAAATCTATGAATTTCATCAATAAAAACAATAGGAGCACCTTTAACCTTTTTAGTTATCTTTGCCTCCTTTTTGACTAGTTGGAGTTGGCCGGGACTTTCTTGGTCTACCCTTTTTATAACTGCCTCAACGTCATTTATTGAGGTATTTACAGCCGAAAACTCGAAAAAGTCTCGATTCAGAGTATTAGCGATAATTCGGGCTAATGTCGTTTTGCCACTCCCTGGCGGTCCCCAAAAGATAATTGAAGGAAAAAATTTCGTATTTTTAACGTTGGTGAGAAGCTTTCTGATAACACCGTCTTTTCCTACTAAGCGCTTTTGCCCAACGAATTGAGATAATGTTTTAGGCCTAAGCTTTTCTGGTAGTGGAAGATTTTCCATGGCATGCATATTGTACACCTCCACACCAATGCATTGGTGTGGGTGGTAAACCCCCACTACCAAATGTTTTTGGTGTGGGGGTAAAATTAGAAGTTATGGGTAAAGTAGACGAGTTTTTGTCTGGAGTAAAAGTTATTGAAGAAATTGATTCTCCTATTAACGGAAATATTAGAGTTGTTAAAAGTGTGGGGTTTGGAACATATATTCAGGTGGAAGGTCTGACTCAATCCGGCGGGGTAATGTATGGTGTGTGGCGAAAGGTTCTTAAAAAACTTAGCCATCAATCCCTCAGGGCCAGCGGCCACGGGCTAGAGGCATTAACGATTAACCATTGCCTAATTTTGGGATTGGGGGGAGGTGATACTGCAAGGTTAATTAAAAAATATTGGTCGGAGGCAAAAATCACCGGTGTTGAAATAGACCCCATTATGGTTGATCTCGGTAAAAAGTATCTCAAGTTAGACGAGACAGGAGTTGATATTCACATAGAAGACGCCGAAAAATTTTTATTAACCACTAGTCATAAATCATCAATCATCAAATATGATTTGATTCTTGTCGATTTATATGTTGGCTACGATGTTCCGGATAAATTTACAAAAGAAAATTTTTTTAAACTTATACTTAAACTATTAAGTCCCAACGGAGTAGCGATATTTAACAGGCTTTACTACGCAGATAAAAAAAAGGAAGCCGAGAAGTTAGGAGAGAAACTTGAAAAAATCTTTTCTAAAATAACTCGCGTTTACCCCAAGGTAAATGTGATGTTTGTTTGTAGGCAAAATTTCTAAATTACGATTTCTTGGTTGTCATAGGCGATAACGAAGCGTTTGTCTATTTTTTTAGCTTCCTCAACTAGTTCTTTGTGCTTCAATTTAACTCGGTGGGAGAAGTGGGAAAGCAGGACTTTCTTTCCCGGCAGCTTTTTCGCCTTTTCTACCCCTGCATGTCTTTCCTTTTCTATCTTTTCCCTAGGGCTATAAAAAAATGGTACATGGGCGATGACTAAATCGGGATTTATCTTTGAAAGATAGGATTTTAATTTGTCATTGAAATTTGAAATATCGGCTAAATAAACAAGGCTATTGTTGTCCTCTTTAATGACAAGACCGCCGCAATAATTATTTCCATGCCGACCCCTGATATAAGTAATTGTTAGATTTCTATTTAAAGCTACTTTTTTAAAGGGAATTAAAACCGTTTGCCGAAAAAACTTTCTTGATAAAAGCTGCTGATATGCTTGCTGAACACTTTCTTCCCAACGGCTGTCTCTTTGTTTATCGGTGAGCCAGCGGTTTAAAGTGCTCCCGAGCAAGAAGGCTCGCTGCTTTTGAAATTGGGTGCGTTTTTTATCGTGGGCCTCCAATGCCGTTCGGATTTCTCCTAGTCCACTGATGTGGTCACGGTGTCGGTGGGAGAGAAAAAGATAGTCAAACTCAAACCGACTTGCAAGGTGCTGTTGGCGCCAATCAGGGCAGGCATCAAGAAGGATGCTTGGGCCCGATATAAGCTCTACAAGGTAAGAACTTCTAAGGCGTTGATTTCTCCCAGAGGCCTTTGCACAAGTCAAACAGGTGCAGAAGGGTTGTGGTATTCCTTGGCTGCTGGCGCTTCCTAAAACTTTTAGGCGCATTTTACCGGTTCCTAAATTAAATTTAGACAGAATTTGTGAAAAATACAAGAGCTCTTTCTCTAAAGCGACTTTACTTACGCCCTCGATGGAGCTCCACGATTGTAAAAAAAGTGTACTAAAGATAATCCACTTCCCTAAATTGAGGTTATTTCTGGTGTGGTTTGATAGAATGTATTGTCGTGCTAAAGAATATATTTTCAAAACTTTTGGATACAAACCGGAGAGAGTTGGACAGGCTTAGCAAAATCGTCGATAAGGTAAACAGTTTTGACGCAAAAACTAAAAAACTGAAAAGCGAGGATTTTGCAGAAAAGACCGAGTTCTTCAAAGAAGAATTGAAGAAGGGTAAGACCCTGGAGGATATTTTACCCGAGGCATTTGCGCTAGCGCGGGAAGCTTCGTGGCGAGCTATCGGTTTGAGGCCCTATGATGTGCAAATAATGGCGGCTATTGCACTTTTTGAGGGCAAGGTAGTTGAGCAAAAGACCGGTGAGGGAAAAACTCTTTCTGCAGTTTTACCCCTTCATCTTCGGGCATTGTCCGGAAAGGGCGTTCATCTTGTTACGGTAAACGACTACTTGGCAAGGCGAGACGCTGGCTGGAATGCCCCGATTTTTGAGATGTTAGGCTTATCCGTCGGTGCAATAGTCCAGGAAATGAAATCCTATATCTACGACCCTAAATTCGAAGACAAAAGCCATGGAGACGAGCGGCTGGCTCATTTAAAGCAAGTGGAAAGAAGGAGAGCGTACGAAGCCGACGTAACCTACGGAACAAACAACGAATTCGGCTTTGACTATCTGCGCGACAACATGGTTCAAAGTTTGGACCAGATGTCTCAAAGAGGGCACTATTTTGCGATAGTTGATGAGGTAGATTCAGTCCTTATTGATGAGGCAAGAACTCCTTTGATAATATCGGCACCAGATACAGAACCTACCCAAAAGTACTATAGATTCGCAGAATTAGTTAACAAGTTAAATCCCGACACAGACTATACAATTGACGAAAAAGCAAAGAGTGCAAGCTTAACCGAGCACGGAATTACCAGGGTGGAGAAACTTTTAGGCGTTGATAACCTTTATGAAAAGGATTTCGAATCAATTCATCATATTGAAAACGCCCTGCGAGCAAAAACTTTGTATCTTCGAGACCGTGAATATTTAGTTAAGGATGACCAAGTTATTATAGTTGACGAATTCACCGGGAGGTTGATGCACGGCCGGAGGTGGTCTGATGGTCTTCACCAAGCGGTAGAGGTAAAAGAAGGCGTATCAATTCAGCAGGAATCAAAAACTTTGGCAACCATCTCTTTTCAAAATTACTTCAGGATGTACGAGTTCTTGGCCGGAATGACGGGAACTGCAGCAACTGAAGCAGAGGAGTTTGGAAAAATTTACAAGCTGGACGTAGTGGTTGTTCCTACAGACAGACCAATGGTTCGTCGTGACCACTCGGATATGGTCTATAAGAATTTGAGAGCGAAGTATGGCGCAATAGTTGCCGAAATCCAGGACAAGAGAAAAGGAGGCCAGCCAGTTTTAGTCGGGACAACCTCGATTGAAAAAAACGAAATAATCCACGAATATTTAAAGCGGAAAAAAATTCCCCACAATGTTCTTAACGCAAAAAACCACGAGGGCGAGGCGATGATTATTGCCGAGGCTGGGAAGCCTGGTGGAATTACCGTGGCGACCAATATGGCTGGTCGAGGGGTGGATATAGTTTTAGGGGGAACTCAGCCAGACATACCACTTGGCATGGATAGAGAGCAGTACGGAAAAACTCCTGCCTACAAAAAATGGAAGGCGCAGCATGAGAAAGTAATCAAAGCCGGCGGCTTGCATGTAATAGGAACTGAACGGCACGAATCAAGAAGGATAGACAATCAGCTGCGAGGTCGCTCCGGGCGTCAAGGTGATCCCGGTTCCTCCCGTTTTTACCTTTCTTTAGAAGATGACTTGATGCGTATATTTGGAGGAGAACAAATTGGTTCCCTGATGGATAGGCTTAAACTTCCTGAAGATCAGCCTATCGAAAATAAACTGGTAAGTCGAGCTATCGAGCAGGCACAAATTAAAGTCGAAGGATTTAATTTTGATATGAGGAAAAATTTGGTCGAATACGACGACGTTGCTAACCAGCAAAGAGATATAGTTTATAAACTAAGAAGAAGAATTCTGGAATCCGAAAATCTGAAGGACGAAATCTTAGAAAAATTAAGACACCAAATAGATAGAATTTTACTTGAGTCGTGGTCGGTAGATGAAGAGCGGCCGGACTACGAAAAAATTATTGTCGGACTTTTGGAGATTGTTCCTTTTGACGATAAATCAAAAGATTCCGCTAAGGGACAACTTAAAAAGTTAAAAGATAAAGAAAAGATTCGTGACTTTCTGGTAAAGGTTATTGAGGACATTCACGGTACCAGGGAAAAACAGGTTGGAGAAAATGTTATGCGCCAATTAGAAAAGTTTGCCTATCTTTCTTCAATCGACAAACATTGGATTGAACATATTGATTATATAGACGGACTTCGAGAGGGCGTACGCTTGCGCGGTTATGCACAGAGGGATCCTTTGGTTGAGTTTAAAAATGAGGCTTACAATGCATTTGAAGGTCTGATTGATAGGGTTGGTGAGGAACTTGCCAGGCGGGTATTTAGAATTGGTGCAACTGCGCAACCGCCGGAGATTCCACTAGATCAGGCACGGACAAATGTCGACAAGACGGATGCAATTGGCCTAGCTCAAAAAAGCGCAGACGAGATAGCCAAAGAAGGGGTGCCGCTTGCACAGGGAACGACCAGTTCTGGCTCAACCACAAGTTCTAGCCCGTCAGGGGGTATTAGAAAGAAAAAAATAGGTCGTAATGACCCGTGTTGGTGCGGGAGCGGCAAAAAATTCAAAAAATGTCATTACCCCAAACTAGGTTAACTCTTTGACCGATGTGGTACCCTGATTTATATGGTGCTCACAAATTCGCAGATGATGGCATTGGGGACAAAAGCGCTTGAATTTAGTTTGCCGGATGTTGCGAGTGGTAAAAAAGTTTCTTTAGACGATTTCTCGGGCAAAAAAGCATTTTTAGTCATGTTTATTTGCAGGCATTGCCCTTATGTAAAAAATGTACAAGCTGAAATTAGAAAGCTTACACTGGACTATAAGGATAAGGATCTGGGAGTAGTCGCAATTTCTTCAAATGATATTCAGAACTATCCAGACGACGCTCCGGAGAGTCTAAAAGAACAAGCCCAAGAAGTTGGTTTTAATTTCCCCTATTGTTATGATGAAGCTCAGGAAGTTGCCAAGGCCTACACGGCCGCCTGCACTCCAGATTTTTTCCTTTTTGATAAGGAAAGAACGCTTGTCTATCGGGGACAGCTTGACGATAGCCGTCCTGGTAACGACATTTCTCCAAATGGCAAGGATTTGCGAGGCGCTATAGACGCGGTTTTGGCAGGTAAAAAAGTAAATTCTGACCAGAAACCTTCTACCGGCTGCAATATCAAATGGAAGCCGGGAAATGAACCCAATTACTTCAATTGATTTTACTTTTAAGCCTTCGCAAAAGAATGCATGCTTGAGCTTTGGCATGCTAACATAAAGTTAGTATGAATTTTCTGCCCTGGCACTACACGGAAGGACTTCAAGCATATATTCGATTCTGGATTTTTGCCTTTGACTCTATTATCCACTTTTTTTCTTTGCCCATTCTTTTAAAATCGCTATTTTCTCCTTGGAAAAGACTGGTTTTAGTAGACAAAACTCCCGGTTTTAATTTTTCCAAATTTTTTCAGAAACTTTCCTTTAATTTTATATCTCGAGGAGTTGGTGCAATCGTAAGAGCGGCGCTTTTTATTTTGGGTGTTACTTTAATAATTCTCGGCTTCTTCGCAGGAATTTTTGGACTTTTCGGTTGGTTAATTTTTCCGCCCGTTGGAATTCCTTTCTATTTAGATTACGAAAAAAGGCCAAGCCGTTTTGCCAAAAAGTTGATTAATAAAATGAGAACAGGGACAAACCACTTTGTAAAAATTTTATTCGATAACGAGGCAGGGAAATTCGTTCTAACCAGAGTCGGTCTAAACATTAATGAATTAGTTCAGAGCGTAAAGCCTGAAATGAAACTTTCCCCGGGATTGACACCCGCCTCCTATGGGGACTTGGTTTCATATTTTGTCAATTTTGGAGTTTGGCCAAAAGAATTTTTCCAAGAAAGGGGACTAAAACGAGAGGACTTAGAGTTAGCGGCGTCTTGGTGGGATACGGAAAGGCAGGGTAAGGGTAGAATTGATAAAAAGTATTTCGGGAGACCCGGAATAGGGTTAGAACTTCTTTTTGGCTACACGCCAACTTTGAATCAGTATGTCGAGGATTTAAGTGTTCCTCAATCTTTTTCCCACCGCTTAATAGGTAGGGAGACGGTGGTGTCGAGGATGCAGCGCGCTTTGAGCGGCGGAAGCTCTGTGATGCTTACGGGTGAACCTGGAGTTGGCAAGAGGACGGTCACTTTAGAATTTGCTCATCGAGCGGCAAACGGACAGCTTGGCCGCGCCCTTTCATTTAAAAGGGTTTTGGAGTTTGACTACAATTTTCTTCTTTCAGAAGCGGTAGACATAAATCAGAAAAAGACAAACCTATCGCGAATTTTGAAAGAAGCTGCGGCGGCTGGCAATATAATTTTAGTAATTCGTGATATCCATAGGCTTACAAATTCCGAAGTTGAAGGATTAGATTTCACCGACCTTTTTGAAGAGCGCCTGCAGGAAGGTGATCTAAAAATAATATCCGTATCGACATTGGCTGATTACGAGCGCTTCATTTCAAAAAATACAAGACTTAGAAAATTCTTTGAAACAGTTGAGGTTATTTCTCCGACAAAAGACGAGGCGATGCTTATATTAATTGAATCTGCCCGAAGATGGGAGAAAATTAAAGACATTGTTATCACGATTAGCTCATTGAAAAAAGTTTTAGAAGGAAGCGATAAGTATATAACCGACATTCCCTATCCTGAAAAGGCGATTGAGCTTTTGGACTCGGCTGTAATTTATTTAGAGCAGACAGGTAAAAAAGTTTTAACGGCTGATGAGGTAAACACTGTCTTGTCGGAAAAAATTGGAGTGCCCTTCTCTCATTTGACAGAAAAAGAAAAAGTGCGCCTTACGAATTTAGAAAAGATAGTACATAAGCGCCTTATCAATCAGGACATTGCGGTTTCGCTTATTGCAAAAACACTGCGAGCAAAACAAACCGGCGTAATCGAAGATAAAAAGCCGCTAGGCTCTTTCCTATTTATGGGACCAACGGGCGTGGGTAAGACAGAGACCGCTAAAGTTTTGGCAAGAGTTTATTTTGGAAGCGAAAAGGCAATTTTGCGCTTTGACATGGCGGAGTATGCAGGGAGTGAGGGCTTCGAGCGACTTATTGGCTCTATTTCTAAAGGTTTACCGGGTAGACTCACGATGGACATAAAAAATAATCCCGCGAGCCTTCTTCTTTTGGACGAGATTGAGAAAGCAAAAACCGACGTTATTAATCTACTGCTGACGCTTTTGGATGAGGGTTTTATAACAGACGCTTTCGGCGAGAAAATAATTTGCCGACACCTTTTTGTGATAGCAACTTCAAATGCCGCCGCGGGGTTCGTCCGCGAGCAGGTTGCAAAAGGAGTTAAAGGAGAAGAACTCCAAAGGCAAGTTTTTGAACATGTTTTAGAAGAAGGCTTTTTCTCGCCAGAGCTTTTGAACCGATTTGATGGGGTGGTTGTATATGGGCCCCTTTCTGGGGAACACTTGGTCAAGATTGCACACCTACAACTTAGCCAGCTAGCTGAAAGTCTAAAAAAGAAAAATATATATTTAGATGTAACAAATGAAACTGCCGAGAAGGTGGCAAAAGACGGATACAATCCGACTCAAGGGGCGCGTCCGATGAGGAGAATAATAGATATAATTTTGGGAGACCTTCTTGGTAGGGCAATTTTGACTGGAGAGCTTAAAAGTGGAGACAGAGTTGAGATTGTGCCGGGTTTACAAAAAGACGAGTATAGTTGGGAAAAAATGTCTTGATTTAAGTAACCATGATTGCCAGAACTCACGATGCATTTGGTTGGCAATATAGAAATACAGTGGATAATGCTTGACAATGTACGTTTATAATGTACAATTGGAATTGACATGAATATTGTAAATGCGACAGTTTTAAGGAATAACCTCGCTGATGTCATTAAAGAGATAACCAAGAAAAAGGACTATCTTCTGGTAGCCAGGCGTGGAAAGATTACGTCTGCCTTAGTTGATATTGAATTGTTTGAGGACTTGCTAGCCTTATCTAATAAAAAATATCTAGCAAGCATTAAGAAAGCCCGCAAAGAGTATGAAAAAGGCGACATTTTTACCCACCAGGAAGTCTTCGGTCAAGTTTAATGGCCTTTGAAGTAGTCTACACAAAATCGGCAGTGCGTGATATCAGGAAATTAGATAGAGTTGTTAAGAAGAAAATTAAGAAAAGGATTGAAGCTTACTCTAAGAAACCTCTATTTTATGCAAGAAAGCTACTTGATTCCAGAATAGGAACTTATAGGTGGAGAGTTGGCAATTACAGAGTCATATTTGATATTGACAAAAAGAATATTGTAATTTTAAGAATTAGACACAGAAGAGAAGTTTACAAATGACTGCCCGACCGCATGGTGTGTTTGAAGAATTTCTAAAAAATTTTGTATACTTGTCTTTATGGAACGGAACTCGGGAAACTCAATTCGTCTAAAAACAATCTATGGTGCTTATCAAAGGGGATTGCGCTGCGACAATCTTGAAAGACAGCCTGCCCAGTGGGTCGTTTCCGGACTCGAGAGGTTAGAAGGCGGTGGGCGATTAACAGTAGAGGATTTGGATAAAATTGACAGAATGGGGGGAACCGACCACCCCGACCCCTGGTTTACTTAGTGAAGAATTGGCTCAAATCTGAAGGCCGGGTGTACACGTAAATGTAATCCAGATTTTTTTGATAAGCAAAGTTGAGCGCTGCTTCGATAAGTTGTGACCCAATTGAAGAGTTAATATTTAATTCGGGAAGTTTTTTAGAAGTTGGGTATTGCATAAGAATGTTGTAGCCAAGGGCCTCTTTATCTTCTGGCCGGGAGTTTTCTATTACTTTGACAATTTCTGCTCCTTGGCCTTGACCCCCTTTTGGTTTTTTGTGAAAATTTATAACGCTATCTTTGTCTGACTTGAGATAGTCGACAAGACCTTCTTTTGTCAGCTTCTTCTTTTTTTCTGAAGGCTCGGAAAAACTAGAAGTTGAACCGGATTTTGTTGTTATCGAAATACAAATAAGAACGTTTCCTTTGTTATTATGAGTAGAAAGAGTTCCGTCTCCGGTAATTCCGGCCCAAGTGTTTACTCGATGATTTTTTTTACCGATTGTGTCTAGCTTCTTTTTGCTGGTACGAAAAGCGCTTAGTGTTCCTAAAAGATTTCCTTTAAAGTCAAATGCTCCAATCAAAATACCGTTTTTTGCCCGTAGTCTGAATTCTTTGAAACTGGACTTTATTTTCCATCGACTATTATTAATCTTAACTGTATTTTTTAAAACTTTATTTTCTTCTGGTCCAATTAGGCGAAATAGATGATTTTTTGTTTCGGAAATTATTCGTGACTTTATCAATAAACTAGCAGCGTAGAGTTCTTTTAATTTGGTTCTTTGGATTTTGCCGGTTGAGGTTTTGGGGAGTTGTGATTCTTTAATCACAACATAGGATTTCGGTGAATCGTATTTTGGTAGCCCTTTAATTTTTCCAAGCTTTCCATCTTCCAGAATATTTTCCAACACTTCGGCGTTTTTGGTGATAGCGACAATACCAATTTCTTCTCCAACGCGTGCATCCGGAAAACCAACCGCGTAAACCATTTTAAGTTCTGGGTAATTTTCTAAAAGGGTATTTTCTATTGCCGGCGGTGATATTAAATACCCGCCTTTTTTGATAATCTCTTTTATGCGCCCGGTAAGAAAGAAGAATTTCCTTCCGTAAATTTTTCGAAAATAACCGATATCTCCGGAGTGTAACCAGCTGTGCAAGAATGCTTCTTTTGTCGCTTTTTCATCTCTAAGATAGCCATTCATGACAACTGGGCCACGGACACAAATTTCTCCTGATTCATTTTCTTTAGACTCTTTGCCTTTTTCATTTAAAACTGTAACGTTTGTATATTTTAGTTCGCCGCCAACAGAATTAATTTTTCTCACTTGTTCGAACTGTTTTTTATTCAAATCCATGGGAACTCCGGTTGAACGAAGAGAGGTTTCCGTTTGTCCGTATCCCTGGTAAAGGGGAATTTTAAACTTTTCCATAAACTTTTCAACAACAAGCGGTTGCACTGGGGCCGAGCCTATTTGGATGCGTTTGACTTGCCTTAAATTTTTCTTGTGTTTTTCAAAAGAACCTGCTTCGGATAAAAGGTCGTAGGCTATGGTTGGAACAATGGAGGAGCCGGTTGCTTTGTGTTTTGCCATAATTGAGAAAAACTTAGATTTCGAATATCTTGACGAAAGGATGAGCGTTCCCCCGGAAACAAAAGTTGCATTGGCAAAAGTGGTCGCATTTATGTGGTGAAGTGGAAGAAAAATGTAAAAACGCTCGCTCTCATCAAACCTTAGCCAGTCGGCAACCGATTCGGCATTTGCAAAAAGGCTGGTTAAATTCAATCTTACCCCTTTGGGATTTGCAGTTGTACCGGAAGTAAATAATATTAGGCAATCGCTGGTTAAATCCGAAAGACTAGCTTTTGTGGGCGAGTTTCTTTTTTCTTCTTTTACAATATTTTTTTTGAATTCGTTATAGCTTTCTGAAGTAAGAATAGTAAGCTCCGGAAGCTTTTTTTTGATTTGTAAGTTTTCCTTTTTTGTTTTTAAACTGCCGTTGGTAAAAAGAAGTTTTGAATTTGTAAGCTTTAGTTTATAAATTTTTCGCTCCAAAGTATCACGTTTAGGGTCAAGAGGCACAGTTATAAGCCCTGCCCGCCAGGCTGCGAAGTTTAGAAGAATTATTTCTGGAGTATTTATCAGGCCAAAGGAAAAACACTCTCTTTTTTTCAAACCGAATTTATTAATCAGAGTCTGGGCGAGGTTGTCGGTTAGTCGCTCTAGCTCTTTATAAGAAATGGAGTAACTTGTATTTTTATCGACGTCCTCAAAAACAACCGCTTCTTTTTCTTCGTATTTCTGTGCAAGTTTTTCAATAAACTTTTCAAATGAATTAAACGGGGGAAGGTAGTTTAGTGTTTTTGAGTTCTTGAAAAGAGAATGTGTTGCGAGCATAATGTGTATTTTACAGCACAATTTGGGTAATAATAAAGTGACTTACTACTCAACAGAAGAAGAGATTGAGAAACTGGATGATTTAGCCATAGAAAACGGTTTGGAAATAAGGCAAATGATGGAACTTGCAGGGTGGCATATATTAAGCGTCTTTTCCGAGCTGAAAATTCCAAAAACTGCAAAGGTAGTAGTTGTTTGCGGGAAAGGAAATAAAGGAGGGGATGGGCTTTCAGCCACTCGTCATCTTATTAATCATAATTGGAAAGTTGAGTTAGTCTTGATTTCCAAAGAGCTAGTGGCAAACGTCCAGCACCAGTTTAATTTATTAAGGAAAATGAAGGCAGCGATGATTAACTATTCCGACAACAAAAAGAAGGCGGAGAGGGCTATTAAATCGTCAGACGTTATTATCGATGCCCTCATTGGATATCACCTCAAAGGTGCGCCAAGGGGTGATTATGCAGATGTTATTAGGACAATAAATAGTTCCGGAAAAAAAGTTATAGCTTATGACATACCAACCGGGATTGACGCAACTACAGGGGAATGTTTTAACCCAAGTATTCGTGCAGATGCAACGCTAACTCTCGCATTACCAAAAAAGGCGTTTAAATCAGAGAAAGCCAAAAAACAATCCGGCCAAATTTTCCTCGCCGACATCGGAATTCCAGATTTTATTTACGACCAAATTTATCCGAATTGTCGGCCAGATTTTAAAATAGGCGAGAGGTCGCTCATCAAGCTTTGACAGAGCTATTTGATTATTCTTCCAGGTAGTAGTCGATAAGTTTTCGTCTTCGACTAGGGGCTCTAAGACGACTTAGTGCTTGTTCTTCAATCTGACGAACGCGCTCGCGAGTTACTCCCATCATGCGACCAATCCTCTCGAGAGTGTAGCTTTTGCCGTCATGTAGGCCGTAACGCAGTTGCAGGACTCGCACCTCTCGTGGCGGGAGTGTGTCCAGTACACCCCGAAGTTGTTCTTGAAGCAAATTCTCGTCAGCTGTCTCCAGTAGTGTAGGTGAGCTTTCATCCCCAACAGAATCTTCGAGAGGCGAGTCATCGTCGTCGTCCTGTGGTGTTTCCAAAGAGAGTGGTTGGCGGCCTGCTTTCAACAAGTTTTCTACATTCTCTACAGGGATGTCTAATGCTTCGGCTATTTCTTCTGTAGTTGGTAGTCGGTTTAGTTCTTGCTCAAGGCGCTGGCTAGTTCTGTTTATTTTTACAATCATATCGTGAGCATGAACAGGTAACCTAATAGTACGACTGTAGTCGGCAACCGCTCGGCCAACTGACTGTCTAATCCACCAAGTTGCGTACGTTGAGAATTTGAGTCCACGCTCGTACTCGAATTTTTTGGCCGCCCTCATAAGACCGATATTCCCTTCTTGAATCAAGTCTAAGAAAGGAACACCACGATTCATGTACCTTTTGGCCATATTTATCACCAGGCCCGAGTTTGCTAGAATCAAGTGATCATGGGCGGCCATGCCATCCTGGACTGTTGCTTTTAACTCTGCTTTATCTTTGGGTGGTGCTAGGCCTCCCATGGATTCTTCAGCCAGAAGCTCGCTTGCCTTTTCTCCTCGCTTAATACGTTTAGCGAGGTCTACTTCCTCTTCTGCTATCAAGAGTGGTACCTTTCTTGCTTCTTTTAAATAAAGGCCTAGGTTATCACCTACTTCGATAGGCTGGTCGGTGTTATCGTCTGGTTCGAGCATACCTTTTAGATATGGGGGGCCGCTGGCGAAAAGATTTTCTTCTTTGGTACTTCTTTCGACGGACTCTTGCGTGCTTTCTCCAATTCGAACTCCCCTTTCTTCGAGAGTATCGGCAATTTTCTCTTTTTCATTGTCGTCTGTGTCCGGGAATATGGTTAAAAACTCGTAGATTGAGACTTCTTTGACTCCAGAATCTAAAATATGTTCAGCCCTTTCATTAGGAGAAAGATCCGCCAAGTCGTCAAGCCCTAAGCCTCCGATTTCTGAATCGTGGAATTGACTAACTTTTTCAGGTTCAGGAGACATTGTTATCAGGCAGGCAGCCTATTATACCATCGCCGTGCATCTTCATATCTGGTAAGTTGCTAGGCTGTTTACTGCGGAAAACCTCGCAGGCGAATAGTCGACCTGAGTTTGAAATAGGCAAACGAGGTCTTATCAAGCTTTGACAGAGCTATTTGATTATTTTTCCAGATAGCCTATAAGTTTTCGCTTGTGGCTCGAATGTCTAAGACGGCTCAGTGCTTGAGCTTCAATTTGACGAACGCGTTCACGAGTGATTCCCATCTTTCGACCGACTTCTTCAAGTGTGTAACTTATGCCGTCGGCCATTCCTTTTCGCAGTCTTAAAATAAGTGCTTCGCGCGGTGGGAGTAATTCTAGAGCTTTAGACAGATCTTCATTAAGTAGATTTTGGGCAGCTTCTTCAGGAGGCATCTGCGCGTTTTCATCTTCAATAAAATCGCCAACTTCCGAGTCCTCCTCTTCGCCAGTTGGTTTCTCCAGCGAGATTTGATTTAAAGCTATCTGTTTCATATCTTCAACCTTTTTTGGTGTTGTCTCGAGAGCATCGGCAAGCTCTTCGGCTTTCGGTTGTCTGCCAAACAATTGGGTAAGCTCGTCGGACTTGCGATAAAGTCTTTTAATTTTGTCGCCCATGCGGAAAGGAATCCTAATTGTTCGACCCTGGTCGACAATGGCTCGAGTTACTGCCTGTTGGACCCACCACGTTGCATATGTCGAAAATTTATACCCGCGCTGATACTCAAACTTTTTTGCGGCACGAATAATACCAATATTGCCCTCTTGAATCAAGTCAAGAAAAGGAACGCCGCGACCCCTATACTTTTTGGCGAAATTTATTACCAAGCGTGGATTGGCATTAATCACGTGCGCAAAGGCAGCGTCGCCGTCTTCAATCAGCTTTCTTAATTCTTCTCGATTACTCGCCTGTGGGTTACCTGCAAAACCCTCGCTGGCCGTTTTCCCTCGTTCAATTCTTTTAAAAAGTGAAATTTCCTGTTCGTGGGTTAAGAGAGGCGTTTGTGATATTTCTTTTAAGTAAAGACCCAATGAGTCATCAGGATCAATTTCTTCGAGGGGAGTTTTTGGATTGTATTCTGCCGACATCGTTTTCGGGTAGGGTAGCCTATGATACCACCACCTGATATGTCATCCTCCTTTAGAGGAAACCCCGCTTTTCAAAGCGGGGAGGATGT
>JADFPI010000026.1:0-1823 GCA_022562395.1 Patescibacteria group bacterium
AACAGGAAGAAAATTACTTGACGAAGAAGGATACCTATCTCCCCCCTGTCGTAGTCGCGGCACTTCGTCACATAGTTCTTTCGGAAGTCGTCTGCCGTAACCATCGTACCTTCACGGTTGTAGACCAGTAAACCGCGGATTGCTCCCGCTCCTTGGCCTACATTTTCTCTATAACTTCCGTAGGCAAGATAGAAAGCACTCACGGTTTCTTTTTGATCGTTGGGACCAAAACCGGCTACTGCCATCATGAGATCTCTTCGAGCTCTGGTAGCAGTATTCCATGCCTCCACCTCAGCTTTGGTAGGGCTTTCCGGTAGTGGCTCTGGTTGGGGTGTCAGCTTGTCACATTCGGAGAAAACCCAATTGTTTCCCCAGATACCCTTGCTTTCACGCCCACCCCAGTCATCTCCAACCGCCCGTTTGGCATCGGCGAGTGTATACTCACCAGTACCAAACACCCAAACACCATGCCGACTCATGCGGAAGTGTCCATTGGGTAGATCCCGAAGTTCCTCGTACGTTAGGTACTTGATCAGGGAGTTGGACCAATCCAAATTCTTGTATCCCCGATGAGTCGGGAGTCGCACGATATGCCGTAGACAACTAAGACTTTCGAATCGTGACCAAGCCCTTTCGGCTGGTCTGTGTGATAGTTCGAAGTCCGCATCAGGGTCGTCAGGATCTGGTTCACGGTCAAACCGACGTGGGTCCTCAACCATGGTGTCCACAAAATCGATGAGACGGTCTGGTGGCCACCAATCGTAGGCCTTTTCCTCCATGTAGTCATAAAGGCTCTTATCCGTCAGCTCGCCCTTACGGGAGAGGTAGCGGATAGCATTCGCACGTACTAGCTTCTGCCAAGTGTACCTCACCTCTGCCTCGAAAAAATAGTGGTCGGCAAAGTACTTCACGAAGTGGAGGAACTCAAATTCGTTGAGAGCTCCTATAGTCACGTCACCTCGTTCGTTTATCAGTCGATCGGATAGTTCCGGTATTAAGCGGTCTGGGTGTTCCAATCCGCCGTAGACCCAATGCTCTTTGGGTATCACCCAATCAGGATCTCGCCGACGCAACCTGTTCCAGTAACGCTTAGACAGGCGCAGGAAAGCCTTTGGGGTCTTGTAAAAGACCTCACGCTCCTGTGTCTCAGACTCCGAATGGTGGTCATCCAAAGCCCAGAAGGTTTCCTCCTTGGCATCCGGGTAGTGTTCCTTTACCCAGTCCCTTTCGTCCTGAGTCGGCTTGCGACCAATGACCGCTTTGTCACCTTCCTCATTAACAGGAACTAGATAAAAGTTTACCCCCTCTTCCTCTTGACCCGATGACTTATCTTCTATCATTTTCAATTCAAGGATTCCGTCCTTGTTCTCCACGATCTTCTTCATCATGCGAAACCGCTTGATTACAGGATCTACCTTTTCTGAGACGGTTTCCTTACTTACTTCGTACTCGTCGGAGCCCTTTTTCTTTACCGGCTTACCTTCGTCGTCCCTTTTAACAACGGGCCGTTCTAGTTCTGGATTCTCTATTACTTTCTCACCATACCAGTACTCCTTGAAGTACGTAACTGGCACCAGACACCTGATCAACTTGAAGCGCTGGATCAGGTAGTTGATGTCCCGGGTTTGCAGCTGCTTTACTCCCATAAAGTCGAACAAGTGCTCGAGAGTAGGAGTCCAAGCTGTTCCCCCGTTCGTCACATCCTCGTCAGTGTACCAATCTCTAGCTGGTCGGTAACGTTGCTCAAACTCGTCGCCTAATGCTTCGAATTCAGCTTGGTCATCGCCCATATCTTCGAATTCATTTGTCATTTCCTAAACCTC
>JADFPI010000026.1:1833-9353 GCA_022562395.1 Patescibacteria group bacterium
TCAACCAACAAACTTTTGCGAATCGAAACGAATCGATTACAGCAGAAGTGTGAGCAAGTTAACCTTGGTGAAGCGCTAAGAAAGCAGCAACACCAAGGGGAAGCTGAAGGTTAGAGGCTAGATATACGATGTAAGATGTAAATTTTAATATTATCTTTCGTAGATCATAGATCCTACAACTAACCACCAACTTTCCCTCGGCGTTACTTCGCCAGTGGGCGGGCACCAAGAAAGTTTTTTGTTCGTTTTATGTCTTTTTCGGCAAACTATGAGCTTAAAACTCACTAGTTTGCTTTTTATTCGCCTGTTAAAGAGCTCTATTTTAGATGTAAGCTATTAAGATATACGATCTTAAAAGGTCTATTAACCATATATCCTAAAGCCTAGATCCAAACTCAAGTATTTTCTTTTTCCTATAAGCACGCTCGTAGCTAATGTCTTCTGATCGTTGTCAGAACCCAGCTACTCCGCGTGCTGCGACCACTTTGTGGGCTAGGAAAAGGGCCCTGGTTAGTAAGTTTACTAATCAGAGCCCCGCTCAGGAGAGTATAGAAATTTACCGCCTTGGCGGTGGCTCCATTAGTATTTTATTAAAAATAAGTCTTACTTGCTTCATTCTTAAATCCTAAGTCCAAATCTTAGATCCTACCTATCTCGATTCGATCCGAGACAGGCGTCTAAAATCATAGATCTAATTTCGCAACATTGTAACACATCTTAGCCTCAAAGTCAACCCTATAGCGCTTTACATACTTTCGAAATCCTCAAGCCTCTCATAGTCCACCAAGTGGTCACAGAGCGCAAAGCGATCTATTCCTCATACGTTACCGCTGCGCTAGGCATCTTGATGCCTATCCAAGCATAATCGGCTTCAAAGTCAACTATAAACTCTAATGGAGGCGAATTTTGATCGAATCAATTCGAGTGTGCTGTTCTGTACCAAAGTAGGTTCCAGAGTTACTTTCGTGTAGTTTACGATACAGTATGACTAGGTTGCTTTTAGGCTTATTTTCAGCCATAATTTCTCTACGGAAAAGGTTAAATGCTTTTTTTCGGCAGAAAATTAGCGAATCCAACTGGACTCTTATAGTAAAGGCTATGCAACAGCACACTGTCCCACAAGACATAACTGGTTTTCAGTTTAAACTTATTGGTTTTCTAACCATTAAACAATTTGGTTACCTGGCCGCCGCTGGCGTATTTAGTTTTATCTTCTTTATTGCACCACTTCCAGGTTTCTTGAAAATAGTAACTATCACCCCTTTTGCTCTCATCGGCTTAGCCTTAGCTTTCGTACCAATAAACGGGATTCCTTTCGACAAATGGCTTGTGGTGTTTTTTAAATCCGTCTATTCTCCTTCCAGAAGAATCTGGCACAAAGAACCAAAGGAGCTCAGTTTTCTCTCACCAGCTTTCTCAAATTATCTCAAAAGACCAAGGGCTCCTCAGACTCCAAGAGTTTCCGATAGGAATCGCCTAGACGAATACGTTGCCTCGCTTAGGCAAAAGGAGAAAGTCCCGCCACTAGAAGCGGAGGAAAGAAGGCGTTTATCAAAGCTTGATTTTGCAGCGACTGTACCTCATTTCACAGATCTCGAAGACAGAAGCGGGGGAAAAGGGGTTTAATGGACCAAGACAGAGATCACATCACCAAAGGAGGTTATAATAAAATTACGTCGGACTTACCAATCGATCAACCTCAACACCCTGGTAAACCGCTCACTCACCGGTTTCAACCTGAATCGTCTCAGAGACAAATAATCGAACTTCCCGATCAACACAAGAAATTGGCCTCTGAAGTAAATTTCGATCCTGTAGCTACGATTAACCTACCTGAAAAAAATGTTTACGTAAAACCAGTTAAGAATTTTAAACCTAGGCAAATAACACCAATTCCCTTAAAAGGATCTGTAATTCTACCAATAAGGGGAGAGAAGGTCTTTAATTTTGGTGAAGATTTCCAAAGACAAATGCAAAAAAGAGTCGGCGCTATAATGAACCAATACGAGTTCAACCCAAAAGAGGGAAATCTAGGAGCTAAAAAAATAGAGCCGTCATCAACTACTACCATAAACAGAGTCCCACCCCCACTTGATGGTGTTCAAAAAGACCTTCAACAAACAGTAGTTACCCCACCAATACAAAACCCAACTATTGTCCAACCACCTTCACCAATGGCTCCCTTTGTCCAAAA
Organism: Patescibacteria group bacterium; assembly: GCA_022562395.1. Classification (GTDB taxonomy): domain Bacteria; phylum Patescibacteriota; class Microgenomatia; order UBA8517; family UBA8517; genus JADFPI01. Next base: position 4,028 of record JADFPI010000026.1, read on the forward strand.
AGCCCAGCCACCGCTTCAGCCGCCACCAACTCAACCAATACCTCAAAGACCAGAACCACTAAAGCAAGAGCCAGGTGCTTTTGTTGAGGACATTAACAAAATAAAAGCGAGGCTGAACCAAGAGGTGATTCAAAAGGATGTTAGCCAAGAGAGAGTAGTCGAATTGACACAACGGTATCAATCCCAAATTAAAACGCTCAAAGAAGAAAAAAATTTCGCCAATATTCAAGTAGAAAGTTTAAAGAAAAAACTTTTGGGGGAGACAAAAAAGAAAGAAGCAATCGAAAACCAAATGATTGCAAGGGAAAAAGAATTGCAGATCCAAATGAACCGTCTGAAAATAGACAGAGACGGGATACTCGGAAAGGTTAGAGAAACCGAAACTAAACTTAAATTACTAGAGGGTGTGAGTGAAAAGTTTAAAGTTGATCAAGTTGAGATTACGCAATTGAAAGCAAAGTTAGCTCTGGTGGAAACGGAAAAGGAAACCATGGAGCAAAAAGCAATGAGGTTGGAGACCACCCTAGACGAAATTGTGAGAAAACCACCCACACAATCAGATAGAATCCGAGAAGTAATAGTACCCCAACCACTGTCAGAAAAACCCTCCAACGCTCCTGTAAAAATTGTGGCACCAAAACCAGCGATAGGCAAAATGGCGCCGTCTTTAACTACTCTCCCAAACGTAGTCACCGGAATGGTTAAAGACGTAAATGGTCTACTTCTTATCGATGTCATTATTGTGGTGAAAGACCAATCTGGAAATTCCGTACGAGCCCTGAAATCTAACAAAATAGGACGCTTCGCGATCTCTACTCCTTTGCCAAACGGTACATACACTATGGAGTTGGAGAAAGACGACCAGCAATTTGACATTGTTCAAATAAAATTAGAAGGGAAAATCATCCCCCCTATAGAAATAAAGGCAATATAGGCTATGGCAACCAAAAAGAAAATTTATTCAACTCAAGAACACCTAGACATCGACGATGTTAGAGATAATTTAGCGACTATGAAAGGTGGAGAAACTGTTGCCATCGTTCAAACAAACTCTGTTAATTTTGATCTTCTTAGTGAGAACGAGCAAGACGCGATGATTTTTGGTTACGCTTCTTTCCTTAATTCCCTATCTTTCCCCGTACAAGTTTTGATCCGGTCCAAGAGGATGGATGTTTCAAACTATCTACAAAGCCTAGCTTTAGTTAGAAAAAAAGCACGAAACGCAAAGCTAGTGGATCAGATAGATAAATACGCTTTCTTCATAAAAGACTTAGTCGAGAAGAACCAAGTTTTAAATAAAAGATTTTACATTATAATACCTTACCTTGCGATCAGCTTGACTCAGTTGAAAAACGCGGGTCTTGGAATATTCGGTAAGAAAGCACCAAAGACGGACAAGTGGCTAACTTTAGAAAAAGCTAAAGAGAACCTAAGCCCAAAGATCGATCACGTTATAAAACAACTAAGCCGTATCGGTATCCTCGCCCGGCAATTAAATACCGAAGAATTGGTGGAGCTCTTCTACGACATTTACAACCCGGAAGTCGGGAGAAACGAGAAAGCGTCTCTTTCCCCTAAGGAGTATACGACACCGATAGTTGAACCGGCAGTGTCGCCAGTAATGGAACAAGATCAGTCTAGCGAAAGCCAAGGAGGAGGTGGCGGTCATTAACTTTTTCAAAAGAAAAAAAATAGACCCAGCTGAAGCAGAACTTAACGAGTCTCGTCGAAAGATTAAAGGAGTGCTTGGCCAGGGTATGACCGATATCAAAGACATAATCGCTCCAGCGGCCATTGAAATTGATTTCGACTATATAAAGATAGGGCCGGTGTACTACCGTACTTTATTCGTAGTTGGATACCCTCGTTTTGTCGGAGCTAATTGGCTCTCTTCCCTAATTAATTTTGACCACTCGCTGGATATTTCTTTCTTCTACTACCCGGTTGAGTCTAAGGGTGTGCTGGATGATTTGCGCAGAAAAATCGCCGAGATGGAAGCGACTCTTGAAAGTGACTTCCAAGCTGGTAGAGTGGTGGACCCTAGTGTAAAAATAGCTCTCGAAGACGCCCAAACCCTACAAGACCAACTAACGGCTGGGATAGAGAGGTTCTTCCAATTCTCTTTCTACATCACCATACCAGCTGACACTTTAGAGGAATTAAATGCGGTCACTAAACAAGTGGAGGCTACTCTTGGTTCTCTATTAGTAATTTCTAAACACGCCACCCTACAGCAGGAGCAGGGAAGACAATCTGTCCTACCCACATTTACAGACAAGTTATTAGTTACCAGAAACATGGACACTACTTCCCTGGCCACAACTTTTCCTTTCGTTTCCAGCGAATTAACGGCTAATGAAGGGATAATGTACGGGATTAATGAGCACAACGGCTCCTTGGTGATATTTGATCGGTTTGGACTTGAAAATGCAAATTCGGTAGTTTTTGCAAAAAGTGGTGCCGGAAAAAGCTATTTGGTGAAGCTAGAATCTCTCCGCCAATTAATGTTTGGAACCGAGACGATAATAATTGACCCCGAAGACGAGTACAGCACTTTGGCGGATGCGATCGGTGGGGAAGTCATACGCTTTAAATCTGCGAGATCGGTAAGGATAAATCCGTTTGACCTCTCCGGTGTCTTTCAGGAAGGCGAAAATGAATTAGGCCTAAAAATACTAGCCCTTCATTCTCTTTTTCGCATAATGCTTGGTAAGTTAACACCAACCGAAGACGCAATATTAGATAGATCTTTGGTCGCTACGTATAAACTAAAAGGCATCACTCCAGACCCAGCTACCCAAACTAGGGAGCCACCGGTAATGGGGGACCTTTACAACACTCTCTTGAATATGGCCGAGTCAGAAGCCAATGGTATGGCTTCCAGATTAGAAAAATTCATCCGCGGGTCACTTTCAGGAATCTTTGATCAACAAAGTAGTGTGGATCTTAAAAACACCTTCACTGTCTTTTCGATAAAAGACATGGAGGATGAGCTGCGACCAATCGCCATGTTCATTATCTTAGATTTCATTTGGACGAAAATCAAAAAAGATCCCAAAAAGAGGACTCTGGTGGTAGATGAGGCTTGGTATCTGATGAAATACCCAGACTCAGCTTCTTTCCTCTATTCAATCGCTAAGAGAGCGAGGAAATACCATCTGGGGTTGACTACTATCACCCAAGATGTTGAAGACTTTTTGAATAGCGACTACGGTAAAGCCATTGTCACCAACTCATCGCTTCAGTTTCTCTTCAAACAATCGCCGGCGGCTATCGACAAAGTATCCGAAGTATTTTACCTTTCTCAAGGTGAGAGAAGTTTACTATTAAATGCCGAAATAGGGGAGGGTCTATTCTTCGCTGGGCCAAACCACGTGGCGATTCGTGTTCAAGCAGCTCCACACGAACACATATTGATAACCTCAAGCCCAGCCGAACTAGAAAGGAAAGAGACCTTTAACCAAGTGCAAGAGGGGGCCGACCAACCACAGCAAACCCAGCTGCCAAACCAAAAGAAAAAGTAACTAAACTTCTCTTATTTCACCACCAGCTACTTCAAAGATTTTTATTTTGTCTAATAACTCTTTTGGTAAGAGATCTGTCGTGGTTGCTGTAATAATACTTTGCTGTCTTGGAAGTGTGGCAATGATGTGCTCACGATTAGTCTTATCAAACTCGCTCAAAATATCATCCAGAAGTAAAGTCGGCCTTTGACCTAGGCTACCGTCAATATACTCAACCTCAACTAACTTTAAGGCGAGGGTGGCTATTCTTTGTTCTCCGCGAGACCCAAAGACGCCAATTTCTTTTTCAAAGATTTTTTCTTTATCTATTGTTTCAAAAATTATCTTAAAATCGTCGCGGTGGGGACCAAAAGTGGTAGCCAACCTGTCAATATCCCCGTCTTTCCTTTTCACTAATTCAATATCATAAATCTTTCTTATGTCTCTTTCACTTTCCACTTTTGTAGGGAGCGGTTTGTATTCAATTCTGATTCGGGGGGAGGAAATTCTTGAACTGACTTGTTTAAGAAGAGAGTTTCCCTTGGCAACAAACTTTAACCTCTCCCACCAGATGAAACTACCAACACTAGCCACTTGTTTATCCCAAACACTCAAATCGTGATTAGACCCTTGTTTTATTAACCAAAGCAGCCTATTCCTCTCACGAAGTATTTTGTTAAACCGACTTAAATTATATAAGTAATTTTTGTTAGTGATTGAAAGTATTTGATCTAAAAATTTTCTCCGGTAATCAGGCGAGTCGGAAATTATTCGTAGGCTCTCCGGGGAAAAAACTACTACTGGGATAAGACCTACCAAAGTGGCTTTACTTTTTATATGGTTATTAACAAACGCTTTCTTACCACCCTCTGTTATGACTATTTTTACTTCATTAGGGCCACTTTTACCCTTAATTACAGACTCGGACGAGGACCAGTTTATAAGATCGCTATCCTTATTGGTTCGGAAGGACTTAGTAGTAGCCAGAAGATAAACTGCTTCGATTACATTAGTCTTTCCTTGGGCGTTGTCGCCAATAATCAAATTAATCTTTCTACTAAAATTTATAGTTTGTTTAGAGAAATTTCTGAAATTGGTTAGATCTATTCTTTCGATCCACATTAAGATTGTGGCCGGACTGGCATTACCACGTATATAAAAGAATCGTCGTCAGGCGATTTTAAAATAGCTGGGTTTACTGATCCAGCTAACCTTATCTCCACTTTATCTCCCAAAATACTGTTTATTCCTTCGGAAAGATACCGACTGTTAAAAGCTATTTTTAACTCTTGCCCTTTTGTATCAGCTCTAAACGACACCTCACTATCACCAACCTGGGAAGAAGACGCTTTTAACAAGGCTTCCTCGTGTGGTTTAAAAATAAGGTTGACAACATTACCCAACTCTTTCGCAAAGGTAAAGGCGATCTTTAAGGAATCTAGAAATTCACTTTTGTCTACCACTACCGTAGTGACAAAGTTGTCCGGAATAATCTGTTCAAAGTTCGGGTATTCCCCAGAGATCAGTTTGGTAAAGTAGCTAAGATGACGTGTTGAGAATACCGCTTGGTTTTCCTCTTCCGACACGCTAAAATCAATAGTTTCATCGTCTTCACCTCCCAATACCCTACCAATCTCAACTAAACCACGAGCCGGAATAATAATTTCCTGGGATATCAATTTCGTAGTCTCTTTTTTAGCTAACCGATAACCGTCTGTGGCTACCACTTGGGTACCTTTTGTCCCTGGCTTAAACAATATTCCGTTTAACACTGGGCGCCCTTCGTCCTGACTAGCCGCTACTCCAACCCTAGTAACTGTTTC
>JADFPI010000009.1 GCA_022562395.1 Patescibacteria group bacterium
TGGCAGATATTTATCAACAGATGAACTCGGTAATTCGGCAGTTTAAACCCGATATCGTTGCCATCGAAAAGCTTTTTTTTGCAAGAAATGCAAAGACTGTAATGCGCGTCGGCCAAGCACTAGGAGTGATGCTTTTATCTGCGGCCAGAGCAAAGGCTGAAATTTACGAATATGCACCCAAAACTATTAAAAAGGTTTTAACTGGAAACGGCAATGCAGATAAAAAAACTGTCCAAAAACACGTAAGGAAAATACTGGGTTCAAAAGTAAGAAGCAGAAAAAAACAAAAAACACATTTTGACAACTCGGCAGACGCACTTGCAGTAGCAATTTGTCATGTCATAAAAAGTGAAGGGGGGTGAATCTAACGAATGGCTGATTTAAAGATTGGAAAAGTAACACATTATTATGACAAAATAGGCGTTGCAATAGTAGAGCTAGGCGCAGCGCTTTCAGTTGGAGATAAAGTTAAATTTGTAAGGGGCGGTGAGGATTTATTTGAACAAGCGGTGGAGTCAATGCAAATTGAACATAAAAAAGTAGATTCTGCGAAAAAGGGAGATGTGGTAGGATTAAAAGCTGATAAGGAGATAAGAGAAGGTGCGGAAGTTTTCAAAATCGGTTAAAAAAAGCTCACCTCACGTCGGCTCGCCCAGATTAGACGAAGCTGGTAAGCAACCCGTATCGAGGTTGGTAGAGTGGAGAAGAGCAGAGGACGTTGACAGAAGGCTTAAAAAATTAATAAACAATCTTAGTTTAGAATGGGCAAAACAGGGTAAAATTCACAGCTTCAGAAGCAAACACTCAAAGACAAAAGCCTATGCCAGAATATGGGGTCTTACGAGAATCTGGCAAAAAGCTTTAGGTGAAAAACCGACATACATTGTTGAAATAATATCCGAGAGGTTTGATAAACTTGATGCTGACAAACAAGATAAAATTCTTTTGCACGAACTAGCCCATATACCTAAAAATTTTTCGGGAAGCTTGTTACCTCACATTCGAAAAGGAAAAAGAAAATTTGACAGTAAAGTAGATATCTTAGTCGCACAATATAACAAAATTAAAAAAATGAATAAGTAGTTGGGTTAGGGTAAAGAGACTAGTTGACTCTTAACCATACTGGCTTCCTAAAGTTAACCCATTGACTAAAATCCAATGAGCATAATTATATTGCACGGTGACCACTCTATTAGAGCTTATGAAAAATTACATTTATTAATAAAATATGCTAAAAGAAAGGGCCTAGAAATTAATAGAATTTCTGCCGAAGATAGCGTTTCAGAGAAGCTTACTTCAAAAAGTCTTTTCGCTCCCCACGCATTATTTTTAATTGAAAAAATCAAACGAGCGGGAAAAAAGGACTTAAAATGGCTAAAAGAAAACATCACTAGAATAGAAGCAGAAATTATAGTTTATGAGCCTTCTAAATTATCAAAAACGATTATCAATTCATTTCCAAAAGCAAAAGTCGAAGAATTCAAACTTCCCACAAACATTTGGAAATTTTTAGATGCTTTTTATCCGGGAAATTCACGAAATGTATTTAGGCTTTTGCACGAGATTGTAAAAAAAGACACTCCGGAGATGATAGTCGGCCTTATAAATTGGCGCTTAACAGACATTTATATTTTTCTTAAAAACCCTGAAAAAATTTCTTATGAGACCTGGAGGTTAAGGAAGCTCGAGTATCAAGCAAAGAAATACAGTGAGGCGAAAGTAGTTAAAATTTTAAGAATGCTTGGCAAGGCTGATTTTGAGGCTAAAATAGGAAAAAATGACCTTCTGACCTCTCTTGACCTGATTATCGCCATCGAACTAGAATAAACAACATGAAGGTTGATACCTCGATTTTTAAAGCCTACGATATTAGAGGAATTTATCCAGATAGTATTGACGAAGAGATAGCTGAAAAAGTGGGTCGCGCATACGCAATCATATTAAAAGGAGAAAATCCCGGTAAAAAACTAACCGTTGTTGTCGGTGAGGACATGAGGTTATCTTCCCCTTCCCTTAAGAAAAGTTTAATAAAAGGCTTAACCGAATCCGGCTTGAATGTTTCAGATGTTGGGTTAGTTTCTACCCCAACTTTTTATTTTGCAGTTGCTTACTATAAGTATGACGGTGGAATTCAAGTTTCTGCATCTCATAACCCCAAAGAGTATAACGGCCTAAAAATGACCAGGGGGCGCGGGATACCAGTTGGCGGTGATACCGGAATTATGGAGATTAAAGACCTAGTTGTCAAAAATAAATTTGAAAATGCAAAAACAAAAGGAAAAGTTGCAAAAAGAGATAACGTTTTAATAGATGCGGAAATAGTACAAAGCAAAAATATAGATACCTCTAAGATTAAACCATTCAAAATTGTTGCAGATGCAGCAAATGCTATGGGCGCTTTGGACCTTGAGGCTGTGTTTTCTCAACTTTCCTGTAAGCTAGTAAAGCTTAACTTTAAGCTCGACGGCACCTTCCCTGCTCATCACCCCGATCCTCTAAAGGAAGAAACTCTCACACAGCTAAAAGAAGCAGTAGTAAAAGAAAAAGCGGATATGGGGATTGCACCTGACGGAGATGGTGATCGTTACTTCTTTATCGATGAGAAAGGTGAAACGGTTCCACAACCAATACTTCGAGGCTTGATGGCGCAAATAGAACTAAAAGAAAATCCTGGTGCAACAGTTTGCTATGACGTTAGACCCGGTAGAATCACTCGTGACATGATTGAAGAGGTAGGTGGAAAAGCAGTTGTTACCAGGGTAGGACATTCTTTGATAAAGGAAACTATGTTAAAAGAAGATGCTGTTTTTGGTGGTGAATCCTCGGGTCATTACTTTTATAAATTTCCTTACGGCACTTTTGAAGCACCAATCGTTTTGGTTTTGAAGTTTTTACTCTATCTATCAGAGCAAAATAAGCCGTTGTCCGAAGTAATAAAGCCCTATAAAAGATATTTTCACTCGGGAGAGATTAACTCCGATGTCAAAGATAAAGAAGCAAAAATGGAAGAAATTGTCAAAAAATATTCAGACGGCAAACTTTCTCGTTTGGATGGAATAACCATAGAATATCCAGATTATTGGTTTAATGTCCGAGCATCAAACACAGAGCCTTTGCTTCGCTTTGCACTCGAGGCGAAGACAAAAGAGCTTATGGGGAAAAAGCGTGATGAAATAACAAAATTGATTTGGAATAATTGAATGGCTGCATTAAACGACAAATACAAGTTAGTTCTGGAAACGATTAAAGCTTATCCTGCACAACTTAAGCAGGCCTGGGATGAGATAAATGAAATGAAGCTTCCGAAGGAATTCGAGAATGTCGAAAATGTTGTAGTCTGTGGAATGGGAGGTTCAGCCTTGGGTGCTAGAATGATTGATTCTTTAATTATTGACAAAGTAAAAGTGCCAATAGAAATTATTAACCAGTATCACATTCCTTTTTATGCTAATGGAAATACCTTACTTATCTCATCCTCCTACTCCGGAAACACAGAAGAAGCATTAAGTTGCCTAAACGATGCATTAAAGGCTAAAGCAAAAATTTTTGGGATAACTACTGGCGGAAAGCTCGCAGAAAGATTGAAAAAAGATAAAATTCCAGGCTACATATTCAACCCGAGAAATAATCCTTCAAAACAGCCGAGGATGGCGGTTGGTTATTCCGTGGGTGCAATTTTGGCAATCTTTTCAAAACTAGGCTTTATAGAAATAAGTGAAGCGGATATTGAAGGAGCAATCGAGACAATGAGAGAGGCCATTGTCTCTTTTGATAAAAGTCGCAGCCCTAAAGATAATTTTGCAAAAACTTTGGCTAAAAAACTCGAAAAACGCGCACCAATTTTGGTTGCATCTGAACATCTCTTGGGAGTCGCACATACTATAAAAAACCAATTCAACGAATCCGCAAAAACTTTTTGCGCTCTTTTTGACTTGCCGGAACTTAATCATCACCTTATGGAAGGTCTTCAAAACCCTGCTCGGTTAAAAGAAGTTTTACACTTTGTATTTTTATTCTCAAATCTTTATGGAGAACGCGTGCAGGCACGATACCCCTTAACATCCGAAGTTGTAGAAAAAAACGGTTACGAGTTTTCCCAATTTACCCCAAAATCAAGCAAAAAACTAAATCAAGTGTTTGAGACATTAGTGTTTGGCTCATTTGTGGGTTATTATTTATCAGAATCCTACCAAATCGATCCAACAGCGATTCCTTGGGTAGACTACTTCAAGAAAAAACTCTCCAAATCATAATTTGCCTATGTTAATATGAATTTGGCTATTACAACATATGTCATCTGCCCAACCTCTAATACTAGACTTTTCAAAAATTGACAAGCGAGACATTCCTCTCGTAGGTGGAAAGGGAGCAAATTTGGGAGAGATGGTAAAAGCCGGCTTTCCAGTTCCTCTTGGATTTGCGGTAACGGTAGCCGCCTACGACACCTTTTTAAAAGAAAACAATTTATCAATAAAGATAAAAAAGACTCTTGCTGAGATCGATGTAAATGACCCGGGACAATTAGACCGCGCCTCAAAAAATATTACCGGGACCCTAGTAAAAAGCAAGATTCCGGATGCGGTCGCGAGAGAGGTAATAAGCGCCTATAAAAAGCTTTCAGGTCGGCTTAAGCATTCTTTGGTTGCTGTGCGTTCTTCAGCAACGGCGGAGGATTTGCCTGAGGCGTCATTTGCCGGTCAACAAGAAACCTTTCTAAATATTAAAGGTGAGGCAAGTCTTCTTGAGTCTATCCGCGCTTGTTGGGCATCTCTTTTTACAGCTAGGGCCATTTTTTATAGGGAGCATAATAAAATCGATCACGAACAAGTAAAAATATCTGTTATTGTCCAAAAAATGATTCAATCAGAGGTGTCCGGCGTAATGTTTTCTATTGATCCTGTAACAAATGAAAAAGATAGGATTGTAATTGAGGCCGTTTGGGGACTGGGTGAGCTTATTGTTCAAGGTTCAGTTGTTCCAGACAGGTATGTTGTTCAAAAGGAAACTTTTTCTATCCTTTCAAAAGAAATTTCCGAGCAAAATATACAACTAGTCAAAAAGCGTCATGAAACAAAAGAGGTTAAAGTTCCCAAAAATAAATTGAATAAGCGAAAACTCTCCGACGAGGACATAGTTGAGCTTGCCCGCCTTGCAGATAAGTTGCAAAAACACTACTTCTTTCCACAGGATGTTGAGTGGGCAAAGAAGGGTAAAGAATTATTTATTGTTCAAACTCGGCCGGTGACAACGATAAGTAAACAAACCGCCAAAAAAGCCAGGGGTAATCAAAAGGAGGTAAAACTTAAAGATATCGAATTAAAATTTGCTGCTAAACCAATATTAGAAGGCACATCAGCAAGCCCGGGAATTGGAACAGGTGAGGTAAAAATAATTAAAAACGCTAAGCAAATTGATCGAGTAAAAAAGGGCGACGTTTTAGTTTCGGCAATGACTTCTCCCGATTTTGTACCAGCTATGAAACGGGCGGTCGCTATCGTCACGGACGCAGGAGGTGCAACTTCACACGCTGCCATAGTCTCAAGAGAGCTCGGTATACCTTGTGTTGTCGGGACAAAAGAGGCAACAAAAAGGCTCTCGGACGGCATTGTTGTTACAGTCGATGGAACGCGCGGCAATGTCTATCTAGGCTCTAAAGTAAAAATTGAAGAGAAAAAGAAAGCAAAGAAAAAGATAATCACCAGAAAGACTGCCACCAAGCTCTATGTAAATTTAGCGGAGCCAGAACTGGCTAAAGAAGTATCTCGTAAAAATGTCGATGGGGTGGGTTTGTTGCGTGCAGAATTTATGATTGCAAATATTGGTATCCATCCAAAAGAAGCAATAAAACTAAAAAAACAGGATAAATTTGTCGATAAATTATCAAAGGATTTAGAGACTTTTTGTAAATCCTTTCATCCAAGACCGGTTGTTTACAGAGCAACTGATTTCAAGACAAACGAATATCGATCTTTGCGCGGCGGAGAAGCTTGGGAGCCGGAAGAGCCGAATCCGATGTTGGGTTTTAGAGGTGCTTACCGCTACATTTCAAGCCCCGAAGTTTTTACACTCGAGCTGAACGCGATTAAGAGAGTACGTGAGAAATATAATAACCTTTGGCTGATGATCCCCTTTGTCCGTTCGCCGGAAGAACTTGCCAAGGTCAGAAGAATTGTTGCAGGAGAGGGATTCTTTGAAAACCCAAGCTTTAAATTCTGGATGATGGTCGAGCTTCCGGTTAATGTGATTTTACTTGAAGAATTTATAAAAGTAGGGATTAACGGAGTATCTGTCGGCTCAAATGATTTAACGATGCTTCTTCTCGGTACGGATAGAGATAATGCAGAAGTGGCCGATGCCTTTGACGAACGCTCGCCTTCCGTATACTGGGCACTAAAAAAAGTGATTAAAATTTGTCACAAACACAACGTAACTTCTTCAATTTGTGGGCAAGCACCGTCCGACTATGACGATATGGTCGAAAAATTAATAAAAATGGGCATAACAAGTATTTCGGTTAATCCAGATGCGATCAATAGAGTAAGAAGTGTAATATATGAAGCAGAAAAAGAAGTCGTCGGAGTCAAGAGAAACACGTAGTATGATATTAGAGGTTAGACGCTCTCTAATTTCCAAACAGCCAATTTCTATAATTCTATGGCAAAAATAAAAAGAATTTGGGCTAGAGAAATTCTAGATTCGCGAGGTATCCCAACGGTAGAGGTTGCCTGCCAGCTAGATAGTGGCCACTTCGGAGTAAGCTCTGTTCCAAGCGGTACTTCCACCGGCACGCACGAAGCTTTAGAACTTCGAGACAAGGACGAATCAAGATATCACGGGCTAGGAGTTTTGAAGGCTGTCGAAAACATAAACAAAGTCTTTGCACCGGCCGTTATCGGAATGGACCCAACCCTGCAGGAAGTAATCGACAATAAATTAATATCAATTGACGGGACAGAGAATAAAAGAAAGTATGGCGCAAATGCTATACTGGCCGTTTCCGAAGTTGTCTCAAAAGTAGGTGCAATATCTCAAGGGCTTACTCTTTATTCTTGGATAAATAATTTAGCTCAAAGAAAACAAATTAAAGCCCAAATGAAAGTTCCAACCCCTATCTTTGTTATGATAGAAGGCGGTTTACACGGAGCCGGAAATCTAGATTTTCAAGAGTTTCATTTAATCCCTGCTTCTTCAAAAAAATACAGTGATGCTTTGAGATCTGGCGCAGAAATTTTTTTAGTAATAGGCAAAAATCTGCAAAGAAGAGGTGCAACTCACTCATTTGGCCAAGAAGGAGGTTATACCCCTAACCTTTTCACCAATGCCGACGCTTTTGAGGTAATTGTCGATTCGATAAAGCAAACGCCCTACGACTTGGGTCGTGATGTTTTTCTAGGCCTAGATGCTGCGGCCAGTTTCTTTTTCAAAAACGGAGGATATACTATTAAAGATAAATCAGCCCCGATGGACGACAATGCCTTGCTTGAGTTTTATAAATCTTTAAACGACCAATATCATTTGGAAATTATTGAGGATGCTTTTGCCCAAGACGAGTGGAAAAGTTGGAAAATTTTTTATAACCTTTTAGGCGAGCAACTCCTTATAGTTGGGGATGATTTACTTACTGCTAATTTAACTAGAGTTCAAAAAGCTATTGACGAAAAAACCTGCAACGCAATTTTAGTTAAGCCAAATCAAGTAGGAACAGTCACTGAAACTCTTGACGTTATTAAAAAGGCAAAAGACGCTAATTGGAAAATAATAGCCTCCCACCGAGGAGGTGAAACCAACGACTGGTTTATTGCAGATTTTGCAGTAGGCGTTGGAGCCGACTACGTTAAATTCGGCGCTCCCGCAAGAGGAGAGCGTGTTGCGAAATATAACAGGCTATCTTCTATTGAAATTGAACTCCAATAAATTATGCGCTCCGAAAAAAAAACAAAATTCGTTCTTCTTGCTGTTATTGACGGCTGGGGTATGGCTCCGAATTCTCCCGGCAATGCTATCTCTCTTGCAAAAACTCCAAATATGGATAGATTCATGCTTTCGTACCCGCACGGACAGCTCGTTGCATCCGGTGAAGCCGTAGGTCTCCCGCGCGGTGAAAGTGGAAATACAGAAACCGGCCATCTTAATTTAGGAGCAGGTAGATTAGTTTTTCAGGACTTGTTGCGCATCAATATGTCGATAGCAGACGGAAGTTTTTACGAAAACACCGTTTTTTTGGACGCTATTGAACACGCAAGAAAGAATAATTCTTATTTGCATCTGATTGGATTAATCGGTGCAGCAGGCGTTCACTCTAATATTGAGCACCTTTTTGCGCTTTTACAATTAGCCAAGAGGCAAAGTCTTGACAGGGTTCTTTTGCATCTCATCACCGACGGTAGAGATTCACCGCCAAACTCGGCGATGACTTATATAAAACAGGTGCAAGAAGTAATTAAAAAGTATGGTGTAGGAAAGATTGCTTCAATCATGGGCAGATATTGGGCGATGGACAGGGATTTTCGCTGGGAAAGAACAGCTAGGGCTTACTTCACGCTGATAAAAGGTAGCGGGCCTTGCCAAAGAACCCCTGAAGACGTTATAGAAACATCCTACAAGCAGGGCAAAAGCGACGAATTTATCGAACCTTGTACCCTAACTGACGAAAACGGCACCCCAATAGGGTCGATAAAGGATAACGACTCAATAATATTTACTAATTTTAGAATAGATAGGCCGCGACAGCTCTCTATCGCTTTCATTATGAAAAACCTAAATCAAGAAACCGCAATTTGGGGATTTGACACTTATAAATCCAATCACCATGACATTGGAAGTTTATCAAACGAAGACGAAGTTAAAATTAAAAAACAGGCATTTGATAGAGGTGTATTGTTAAAGAATCTAAACTTCGCAATAATGACTAATTATGGAAAGCCGCTAATCGATGCAGGAGCAAAAATAGCCTTTCCGAGAGAAGCGATAAATCAAACGCTAGGCCAAACAATATCAGAAGCTGGCTTAAGGCAATTGAGAATATCAGAATCAGAAAAGGAAAGATTCGTAACTTTTTATTTCAATGGCCAAAGGGAGCAGGCTTTCACCGGAGAAGACAGAATTATTGTACCCTCGCCGAAGGTTCCCACTTATGATCAGAAACCAGAAATGGCGTCCAGAGAATTAACCGACGCTTTACTAAATAGAATAAAAAATCCCGATGACTATTCTTTCATTCTGGTTAATTTTGCAGCGCCTGATGTGGTTGGCCACACAGGCAATATCGGGGCAGCCGTCGCTGCTTGCGAGGTAGTCGATGAATGTTTAGGCAAAATCACAAACTTTGTAACAACTTACAATGGCGTAGTAATTATAACTTCCGATCACGGCAATGTTGAAGAAATGATAAATTCAAAAACAGGAGCAGTGGACACAAACCATAGTTTAAATCCCGTACCATTTATCGCTATTTCAAAAAATTATTTGTCTTACAATATGTCACTACAACAAGGTATACTGGCAGACGTTGCACCAACGATTCTTACCCTACTTGGATTGCCAAAACCGGCAGCAATGACAGGACATAATCTTCTTGAGGGCGTATGGAAGAGATAGCCAAGTTCATTGTTACCCAGTTAACAGGTTTAATTGAAAATTACGGACTGTTTGCCGTTTTTATTTTAATGACGGCTGAATCCGCCCTAATTCCTATTCCTTCTGAAGTCACCATGCCATTTGCCGGTTTTATGGTCAGCCGCGGTCTTCTTAATTTTTGGTCTGCCGTAACCGTCGGTGCATTTGCTAATCTTTTCGGTTCCTTGTTGGCTTATTGGTTAGGATATGCAAAAGGCGAAGAGTGGGTTAAGGGAGCGATAAAGCGCTGGGGAAAGTGGCTGTTGATAAAGGAAAGCGAGTACGAGCGGGCAAGAAACTGGTTTCATAATTACGGACAGTGGGTTGCTTTCGGCTCAAGACTTATTCCCGTAGTGCGAACTTTTATATCTCTTCCGGCAGGAATTACCAAAATGAATCTTCCACTCTTCAGCCTCCTAACTTTTACAGG
Source organism: Patescibacteria group bacterium (assembly GCA_022562395.1). Classification (GTDB taxonomy): domain Bacteria; phylum Patescibacteriota; class Microgenomatia; order UBA8517; family UBA8517; genus JADFPI01. Next base: position 10,046 of record JADFPI010000009.1, read on the forward strand.
TTCCTTCATCTGGTCTGCTTTCCTAGCCTTTTTAGGCCTTAAACTCGGCCAAAACTGGTTGGCTATTGAGCCTTATTTCAGGAAATTTCAATTTTTAATAGTTGGAATTGGCATAGTGGCAGTAATTTTATACATACGTGCACACCTTCGAAACAAATATTAAAAAGATAGACTTTATCGTTGAAGAAAATAATTAATTTCGAGAGTATTTTCTAATTAACCCCACCACTTTACCCTGAATACGTACGTTTTTCACAAAGATAGGACTCATTTGGGCGTTGGCCGGTTCTAGGCGTATTCTGGTTGTTTCCCTGAAAAACCGCTTCAGAGTTGCCATACCGTTATCCAACAAGGCAACTACAATATCGCCATTTTTAGCTTTATCGGTTTGCTCAACCACCACATAGTCTCCATCTCTAATTTGCTCTTCAATCATCGACTCGCCCCTTACTTGCAATACATAAACCCTTTTTTTAGCACTGGCAAATGTTGGCGGTATGGAAAGGGTTGCATTTGGATCGGTGTAAGGTTCGATTGGCGCGCCTGCCGCGATAAAACCCAAGATAGGAACGGCGATACCCTCATTAGAAAAATCGATACCGCTTCTTACGAGTTCAATGGAGCGTGTTTTCCCCCGCTTTCTTTTTATTAGCCCCTTGTCCTCAAGCGCTTGTAAGTGCTCGTGAACCGTTGCCAAAGAAGAAACCCCTATTGCCTCCGCGATTTGTTTTAAAGTAGGAGCGCTGCCATTTGCTTGAATATGCTGGGATATAAAATCTAGAATTTGTCCTTGCCTTTTATAGATTATCGGTGCCATATTTCCAAGATACAAACAAAACCCGAAGATGTCAAGTGCCATTTAAGCATATAAATAGCACGCGACCATGAGCTCTTCGAGTCTGAGCCTGAGGACTAATCCCTCAGAGTCGAATGACTTGCCGAAGGGTCAAGCATTATAGTGTGATAGAATTTCGAAGTATGGCAGAATTTAAACTAAAATCTCAGTACAAACCCACCCTAGATCAAAAAAGGGCTATTGCTAAATTAACTCATGGTATCAAAGACAAGATTGACTATCAGGTTCTTCTTGGAGTCACCGGATCTGGAAAAACTTTTACGGTGGCAAATGTAATACAAAATTTACAAAGGCCGGCCCTCATTATTTCCCATAACAAAACTTTGGCTGCGCAACTTTACCAAGAATTCCGTGACTATTTCCCGGAAAATGCGGTTTCCTACTTCGTCTCTTATTACGATTATTACCAACCTGAGGCCTATATTCCCTCGACGGATACCTATATTGAAAAAGATGCCGGTATCAACGACCTAATCGATAAACTACGCCTAGCCGCAACGACTAACTTATTAACAAGAAACGATAATATCGTGGTCGCTTCCGTTTCCTGTATATACAACATCGGTTCTCCCAAAGAGTACGGACACTTTGTTTTTGAAATTAGCGAGGGCGTAAAAATCTCAAGAAAACAAATCATCGACAGGCTTATCGAGTTGCAATATGAGCGAGGAGATTTTGGTTTTCACCGGGGAACATTTAGAGTACGCGGAAATACAATTGATATTTATCCTGCATATCAAGACGAAGGAATTCGGTTGGAGCTAGGAAATGAAAAAATTAAGAGAGTAAGGACAATCGACACAGTAACCGGTTCTGAAGTTAATGGTCAAATGTCAAAGGTTAAAAGTTATATATTGTATCCCGCCAAGCACTACATCACCGACCCCTCTAAAAACAAGCCTGTTTTCAAAGAAATTAGAAAAGATTTGGTGGAGCGGATTAAATATTTTAAAGACAAAAAAAAGGAGCTCGAAGCAGAAAGAATTAAACAAAAAGTTACTTATGACCTTGAGATGATCGAGGAGGCCGGATATGTAAAAGGTATAGAAAATTATTCTAGATATTTCGACGGAAGAGCCCCGGGAGAGCCCCCTTACACTTTGCTTGAATATTTCAACGAGCCATACGGACGTGACTGGCTTACCTTTATTGACGAAAGTCATATTGCTTTTCCACAAATAAGGGGTATGTTTGCTGGAGACCTTTCTCGTAAAAAGACTTTAATTGACTACGGTTTCCGACTCCCGGCCGCATACGACAACAGGCCTTTAACTTTCGACGAATTTATGCGAAGAATACCTGGGTTTATTGCCACGAGTGCAACTCCCTCCGACTGGGAAATTTCTATGGCTAAAGGAAACGTGGTAGAACAATTGCTAAGACCAACCGGAATTTCTGATCCGGAAGTAGAGATAAGACCGGTGAAAGAACAGGTGAAGGATGTAATCAAGGAAATAAAAAAAAGAGCCAAAAAGAAACAGCGCACCCTAGTTACCACTTTAACTAAAAAAACCGCTGAAGATCTTGCCCAATATTTGAAAGAACAAGATATTAAAGTCCACTATTTACACTCTGATATTGCTACGCTAGAACGAACCGATATTTTGGACGACTTAAGAAAAGGAAAGTTTGACTGTCTAGTTGGAGTAAATTTATTAAGAGAGGGGCTTGATTTGCCGGAGGTTTCTCTGGTTGCAATTCTTGACGCCGACAAGGAAGGGTTTTTAAGAAGCAAGGTTTCCTTAATTCAAACCATGGGCAGAGCCTCAAGACATGTAGAAGGCGAAGTGTTGCTTTATGCTGATAATATAACCGGTTCAATTAAACGGGCGTTAAAAGAAGTTGAAAGGCGAAGAATGTATCAAGTAAAAATGAATAAAAAATTTGGTATTAAACCTACATCTATCAAAAAACCGATTAGGGAAAAGTTGGTAGAAGAAGAAAAAGATGCCCGCTACGGTCAAATTTTCGGCTTTAAAGAACCGACGTTTGCAACTCTTCCCACCCTAGAACTCGATGGTTTAACTCCAATGGATAGAAGGAAACTTGTCACAAAGCTTCGCCGCGAGATGCACCTCGCTGCCCAAGATCTGAATTTCGAATTAGCAGCTGAAATCAGAGATAAGATAAACGAGCTTAAAACATAAGCTTAAAAAAATAGGCCGACAATCTAGAAGGTAGTATTTTGGGGTATAATAGATATTGTCCCGATATATTCGGGGCGGCAATGCATTGAGTTAGTATGAAAAAGGAAGTAATAAACACAGTTTGTAACAATTATTTGTACAAATGAAAAAAGAGGTTATAAAAATACGAGGGGCACGACAACATAATCTCAAAAACATTGATGTTGATATCCCCAAAAATAAGCTTGTTGTTTTTACGGGCGTATCTGGAAGTGGCAAGAGTTCTTTAGCCTTCGACACGATTTATGCAGAAGGACAACGCCGTTATGTTGAAAGTCTATCAACTTATGCCAGGCAATTTTTAGGGATAATGCAAAAGCCTGACGTAGACCTTATTGAGGGTTTGTCTCCGGCAATTTCAATCGACCAAAAAACCACCTCTAGAAATCCACGCTCAACTGTAGGCACCGTTACCGAAATCTACGATTACTTAAGGCTCCTTTTTGCTCGCGTCGGTCATCCACACTGTCCTGTCTGCGGTCGTGAAATTTCAAGTCAATCTTTGGACCAAGTCGTTGAATCCATTATTGAAAATATAGAAAAGATTTCTAAAAGCAAAAGCCAGGTCCGCTTTTTGATTCTCTCTCCAATTATTCGAGATAAAAAAGGTGAATTTTCTTCACTCTTGGATAACTTGAAAGCAAAAGGATTTAGCCAAGCTAGAATTGACGGTCAAATCAAGAACCTACATGAGGAATTAGTTTTGATAAAAACTAACAGACACACTATCGAGGCAGTAAACGACGGAGTTTCCGTCAATTCCAAAGATTTGAAAAATAAAGTTTATCGACAAAATTTAAAAAGTAGGCTTTCGGACTCCTGCGAACAAGCGCTTAATCTATCGGATGGGCTTTTGGTTTTTGCCGAAATTTTGGACAAATCTTTTGATCTACCTAAGGTCCCAAAAAAATTCTCCGACCACCTCTATTCTGAAAGGTTCGCTTGTCCCGTAGACAACATCCAACTTCCTGAAATCGAGCCAAGAACTTTTTCTTTCAACTCACCTCACGGCGCCTGTCCAACGTGCAATGGTATTGGAAAAATACTTAAGGTCGAACGAGATTTTGTATTTTCTGAAGATATAACAATAACCGAAGGAGGCATACTTCCATTCAAAAATATGTTTGAACACGATACTTGGTACGCACGTTTGGTCTTGAAAGTTTGCCAGGAGCACACAATTGACCCAAAAACACCTATCAGAAACTTAACCGAGAAACAAAAAGAATTACTACTCTTTGGAACGGGCGACGAGGATTATAAAGTCGAGGGGACCAACAGGTTCGGAAGATTGACTCACATTTACGAAACTTTCCCTGGAATTATTGCGGAGCTTGAATCTAAGCACGCTACCACCGAAAGCGATTGGGGAAAAGTAGAGATTGAAAAATACATGAGAGAAAAAACTTGCGAAACATGTAAAGGTGAACGACTTAAGAAGGAATCCTTAGGGATAACCATCGATAAACTATCAATCTCTCAAGTTTCTGAATTGACGATAACACAGGCACTTGAGTGGATAAAATCCTTAAAGAAAAGCGAAAAGACTCTTAATCAACGCGAAAAACAAATAGCGAAGCTAATCCTAAACGAAATTGAAACCCGTTTAAAATTTTTATCATCGGTGGGAATTGAATATTTAACGCTAGCCAGGTCTGCGGCGTCTCTCGCCGGCGGGGAAGCGCAAAGGATTCGCTTGGCCAGTCAAATTGGTTCTGGTCTATCCGGAGTTTTATATGTACTTGACGAGCCAACAATCGGCCTTCACCAGCGTGATAATCAGAAATTAATCGACACCCTAAAAATGCTTCGCGACTTGGGAAATACTGTAGTGGTGGTCGAACACGATAGACAAATGATATTGCAATGTGACGTGGTTATAGACTTTGGTCCCGGGGCCGGAAAGGCAGGAGGTGAAATTGTAGTTAAGGGTACACCAAACACGTTGCGCAAAAATCAAAAATCGATTACTGCAAAGTTCCTCTCCGGTAAAAGAAAAGTAGAAGTGCCAGGTAGACAAATAGACGAGGAGGCCAATGGTAAGCTTACACTGCACGGTTGTTCACAATACAATCTCAAAAATATTAACGTCGATTTTCCGCTGGGCAAGCTTATTGCTATCACCGGAGTCTCCGGTAGCGGAAAATCAACTCTTCTTGTTGAAACTCTCTATCCGTCGTTGAGGAAGGCTTTAAATCCCTATTACAAAGAAGAAGTTGGGAAGCACAAAGGTGTTTCTGGGGTAGAGAATATCGATAAAGTTATTTTAATAGACCAATCTCCCATCGGTAAAACACCTAGAAGTAACCCCGCCACCTATACAAAACTTTTTGATTATATTCGTGAAGTCTATGCTAATACTCGTGAATCGAGGGCTTCGGGATTTAAAAAGGGAAGATTTTCTTTTAATGTTCGCGGCGGGCGCTGTGAGACCTGTGAAGGCCAAGGACAAATAAAAATAGAGATGCAATTCATGAGTGACCTTTGGGTAACCTGTGAAGTATGCTCTGCTAAACGATATAACTCACAAACCCTAGAGATTAACTATAAAGGGAAAAATATCGCCGATGTTTTAGCGATGACGGTGGCCGAAGCAAAGGAGTTTTTCCACGCATACAGACCGATCGTGACTCGTCTAGAAACGCTCGAGGCAGTCGGTCTTGGTTACATGGAATTAGGACAACCGGCCACGACCCTATCGGGGGGAGAAGCACAAAGAGTGAAGTTATCGAGCGAACTTGCAAAAAAAGCAACCGGCAATACTGTTTATATTTTAGATGAGCCAACCACAGGCCTTCATTTTGCCGATATTGAAAAACTTCTGCAAGTTTTAAGACTTCTCATCGAAAAGGGGAATAGCGTATTCATCATTGAGCACAATCTCGATGTTATTAAAAACGCTGATTGGATTATTGATTTGGGGCCAGAAGGAGGAGAGGCGGGAGGAGAAATAGTTGCCCAGGGTACCGTCGCCGGCTTGGCAAAAGTCAAATCCTCCTACACCGGACAATTCTTAAGTAAACTTATTTAAGAGGATTTGTCCAATAAATTTTATTGAGTATACTAGCAATATGTTCAAAAAACTTGTAATTCTTCTACTTTTTGCAAGTCTACTGATTTTCCCAAAAGTACTTTCGGCGCAAAGTGATTTTATCATAGACGCAACCGTTACCTACGATATCCAAGAAGAAGGCACAACCATCGTTACCCACGAAATAACCTTAACAAATAACCTTTCAAACCTTTACGCTACCTCGTATACGATGGGCCTGGAAGGCCTTCAGCCAGAAAACATTCGTGTTTATAAAGGCAATAGCGAACTTAAGCTAAATATCAACACTGACGGCGATAGCACTTCGATGGAGGTTTTATTTGACTCTCCCGCAGTTGGAAAAGGAAATTTTCAAAAATTTACAATATCGTTTGAAGAAGGCAGCTTTGCTACAAAATCGGGGGAAGTTTGGGAAATATCTATTCCTCGCTTATCATCTCCGGAGAATTTTAGAACTTATAAAGTAAATCTTCTCGTTCCTCAATCTTTTGGCCAACGAGCCTTTATTTCTCCCGAGCCCATCAATAAAACCCAAACTGCAGACAAATACTCATATGTATTTGAAAAAAACTCTATCGCCGTCTCCGGGATTTCAGCAGGTTTTGGTGAATTTCAGGTATTTTCTTTTTCACTAAGTTATCATCTAGAAAATCCCTTAAACAGAGCGGCTTACACGGAAATTGCAATTCCTCCTGACACAGCCTTTCAAAAGGTTTACTTTCAGTCAATTGATCCAGTTCCCGAAAAAGTCTACATTGACGCGGACGGCAATTGGCTGGCAGTCTACAAACTTAAAGCCAGAGAAAGAATGGATATCTCAGCAATTGGCTCCGTTCAGATTTTTGCCCAACCTAGGCAATTCCCAGAACCTGATGAGGCAGTCCTCGAGGAAAACAAAAAAGAAACAGAGTTTTGGCAATCAAGTGACCCTAATATAAAGGAGTTAGCGCAAATTTATTCTACTCCAAGACAAATTTACGACTTCGTTACGAACAGTCTAACTTATAATTACGACCGCGTGCGACCCAATGTACAAAGGATGGGGGCAAAAGAAGCGTTAATAAATCCAAACGCTGCAATTTGCTTGGAATTTACCGACCTTTTTGTCGCCATTACCCGTGCTGCGGGTATTCCGGCAAGAGAGGTAAACGGATACGCGTACAGTGAAAACCCAGTACTCCAACCACTGTCTCTTGTCGCAGACGTCCTTCATGCCTGGCCAGAGTATTGGGATAGCGAGAAAAAGGTTTGGGTTCCAGTAGACCCTACCTGGGGGTCTACTACCGGCGGGGTAGACTACTTCACTAAACTCGACTTAAGACATTTTACCTTTGTCATCCACGGAGCAAACCCAAATCAACCATATCCACCGGGCTCTTATAAACTAGGCCCCAATCCCCAAAAGGACGTCTTTGTTAATTTTGGCCAACTCCCCCAAACCCTGTCGAGTACTCCGGAAATTACTGCCGAGACTATAAGTCTGTTTCCCATATCCAACATGAAATTGTCAGTAAAAATATATAATCCAGGACCGTCTGCTTTATACGATTTAAATCCTAAAATTCTCTTTGACAAAAGTGAGGTGCTTTCTCAAGAAATAGAAATTTTACCACCCTTTTCTAACTACGAGCTAGAGAGTACAATACCCTTTAGTTTCTTGGGGAAAAAAACGCCGCAACAGGTAGAAATTGTGGTTGCTGGGGAAAAGCTAGTAGTGCCCGGATTTAAAACGCAGGTTGTAATCTACAATTTGGTCGGATTGTTTATAATTCTTTTACTGATAGCAACTTTTATCTTTTTGAAGATTAAACGCCTAAATATTTTCAAAATAGTAAACCTTATTAAATCTGCTCGAATTAAAAAGGCGCAAAATGAAACTAAAAAGTCAGAAATTCACAAAGGTTAACGCTCTTAAACTTCCAGAAGCCCCGGGTGTGTATATTTTTCAAAACGAAAAAGAAAAACGTGTATATATTGGAAAATCAACAAACATAAAAAAAAGAGTTATTTCCTACTTCGCCAGAAGTCTTTCCGAAAAAACTACAAGAATGAAAAAAGAGACAAAAAAATTTTCTATTATTTTAGTAAATTCAGAGCTGGAATCGCTCCTTCTCGAAGCACATCTGGTTAGAAAATACAGACCAAAGTACAATTCCTCTCTCAAAGACGACAAACACCCTCTATATATAAGAATCACCAATGATCGATACCCGCTGGCATTGACTGCCAGAAAAATAGATGAAGACAAGAAAAATATTGCATTTTACGGGCCTTTCCCTTCATCTAAAAATGTTAAAGGCGTCTTAAAAATGACAAGAAGAATATTTCCCTACGCAGAACACAAACTAGGAAAAAGAGGTTGCCTTTATAGTCAAATTGGTCTGTGTCAACCTTGCCCGAATGAAATTGAGAAGGTAAAAGACAAAAAATTAAGAAGTAAGTTGACCGAAGAATACAGAAGCAACCTTTCAAATATGAATAAATTGCTCTCGGGGAAAATAAAATTTGTAAGACGTGGGTTAGAAAAACGTATGAAGGTTTTTGCAAAAGAAGAAAAATTTGAAGCAGCCGCAAAAATACGTGAGCAAATAGAAAAACTCGACTATATTACTCAACCAATTACTCCTATAAGGTATTTTCTCAAAAACCCTAACCTGATAGAGGATATCAGAGAGCAGGAATTAATTGAACTTAAAAAAATTCTAACTGAATACCTAAAAATGCCAAAATCTTTAAGAAGAATAGAATGTTTTGACGTTGCCCACCTTGCTGGAAGTAAACCTACTGCCTCAATGGTTACTTTCATTAAAGCAGAGCCTGAAAAGACACTATATAGGCACTTTCGTATCAAACAAAAAAGGGGCCAAGACGACATCGCCTCTTTGGCCGAGGTAGCAAAAAGAAGAACTAAATACCTATCAGGCTGGGGAATACCAGACCTCATTGTTGTCGATGGTGGAAAAGGTCAAGTGTCTTCCTTTTTTAGAGTTTTTAGACAACACAGAATCGCTGTAGTAGGGCTCGCCAAGCGATTTGAACAATTAGTAATTCCTAAGGAAAAAAATGGAAAAATCTCGTTCTCGCTAGTAACCCTAAAACAAGGCCCGGCATTAAATCTTTTGCAAAGATTAAGAAATGAAGCCCACCGTTTTGCCAGGCGTTACCACCATAAACTTTTAAAAAAGGAGCTTATTCCCTCTTAACGAACAAAATTTCTTGACAATCTGGCCAATGAAGCTGCAACATTATACTAGCGCTCAAGACTACGCCTTATAAATAGAATGAAAAATATTTTACGTCTTTATTTAATAGATACGCTGGCTCTGTATGCAGTAAGCCAAATAGCAGGAGGGATTGTCCTTGACAGCGGATTTGAAACACTACTTCTTGCCGGTGTGGGCCTCACGGTAGCTTCAGTTCTCGTAAGACCAGTAATTAATCTGCTTCTTCTTCCCCTGAACCTTATCACTTTCGGGCTATTCCGATGGGTGTCCTCTGCGATAGCGCTATATTTAGTAACCCTTGTTGTACCGGGGTTTACCATTGTTGCGTTTAATTTTGTAGGTTTTTCTTCGAAGTGGATTGTAATACCACCGATAAATCTTTCCGGCATACTTGCCTTCGTTGCCTTCTCCTTTTTATTGTCGGTTATTACCTCAATCGTTCACTGGATTATTAAATAAGGGTATTTTGGGTATATAATACAGGTGTGCAAAAGCTATTCCTTATTATCCAGATAATTTCAGCAGTCCTTTTGGTAGCGGTTGTTCTTGTACAATCAAAAGGAAAGGGGTTCGCCAGAAGCCGGGGCGCTAGTGCCTCCTTTACCAGACGAGGTTTAGAAAGGCTAGTTTTCAGGCTGACCTTCATAATCGCCGCCGTCTTCACCTTGGTCTCGGCGTTGCAGATTGCATTTTAACCAATAAATGTCGTTTAGGTATATATCGCGCTTAATATCCGCCTACATATCGCGTTTTAAAGGTGTAATTTTTATTGGAGTTCTGCTTGGGGCATTGATTTTTATTTTCTCCAGATTCATTATCCCACTTATTTTTATAACAAACACCAAAAAAATTGGAATTGCAGGAAGATATCGGACCCAATCCCTCCCCACCTCAATAGTTAGCATGATAGGGGAGGGTCTTACCGAAATCGACGAAAACGGAAATGTAATTCCAAAACTCTCGCACAGCTGGGAAACACCAGACAAAGGTAAAACCTGGATCTTCCACTTGAACGAAAACACGCTCTGGCAAGACGGAGAAACGCTGACAAGCGATTCTATTAACTACACCTTTAGCGACGTTGAAATTGAAAGGCCTGACGAAAAAACAATTGTATTTAAGCTCCAAGAACCCTTTTCAGTATTCCCAACTGTAGTATCCAGGCCAACATTCAAACAGGGACTCTTGGGTACAGGCGAATGGAAAGTATCAAAAATTTCACTGGGGACTTCAGATTTTGTCCAAAGGCTTACTCTGGTTAATCAAGCTAAAGAAAAAAGGATCTTTAAATTCTATCCCACCGAAGAACAAACAAAACTTGCGTTCAAACTTGGCGAAGTCGACGAAATTAGAGAAATATTTAACCCTACTCCCTTTCTCGATTGGCCTACTGTAAAAATCTCTAAACAGGCTAATGAGAAAAGAGTAGTTGTTGTTTTTTTCAACACCCAGGATAGTAAACTTTCAGATAAATCACTTCGTCGAGCACTTGCTTATTCAATGGTTAAAACCTATGACGGCGAAAGAGCAATCAGTCCGATTTCTCCTAACTCTTGGGCGTACAATCCGACTGTTAAAACGTATGAGCGAGACGTTGAACGCTCTCGTGAATTTATTGATGAGCTTCCGGAAGAATTCAAACAAGATTTCTCAATTAACCTAGTAACCACACCTGTTTTGCTAACACTAGCGGAAGAAATTGCCGATGACTGGGAAAATGTAGGAGTAAAGACTCAAGTCCAAGTTTCCTCCGGCATTCCAATTGAATTTCAGGCATTTTTGGCTATTTTTGACACCCCTACTGACCCCGATCAATATTCAATTTGGCACTCTACCCAAACTGCAACAAACATCTCAAAATATCAAAATCCAAGAATCGATAAACTTTTAGAGGATGGGCGTGTTGAGCTTAATATCGAGGAGAGAAAAAAGATATATCTTGATTTCCAGCGCTTTTTAGTAGAAGATTCTCCCGCAGTTTTCCTTTACCACCCGTCTGTTTACACCATAACAAGGGGATAAATATTAGGCGCTTGCTTCCGTTTCCAGACCACCCAAAGTGTGATAAATAGCATTGAATAGCGATTTTGCCCTGTCGGGTGTGTCTTCCGATGCATATTTTCCCCTTAGAACTTCAAAGATATCCTCTACTTTATACGGTATCGAAACTTCGCCCAGCTCGTTTTTTATTTCAAGTCTATTAAGCACATCTCTGATGAGACTAGTTATACGGTTAGAAGATACTAATTTGGCAAGGTTATAAGCTAGGGTAAAGTCATAAGGCACCTCTTCTATCTCCGGTGTTTTACCATTTCCATTGGGAGATTTTACCAGTCTCGCAACCTCTTCGCTAACGTCGTAAGGGAAGCTTCTTCTTATTTCTTCGAGCACCTGACCGCTTGGCGAGCCTCCATTTGCCGAGAATACCAAGCGCGCGAATGCATCCTGGGGAGATTTTTCTTGGGTGATTTTAAAACCCTCGTTTGTAAGCCAGTCGATTGAATTAGCGTGTTCGTCTTCAGCATATCGCTGAAGGAGATTTAAAATTGTAGCCGCTTTTTCAGGGAATTTGTCATCGTAGGATAGAATAGCTAAATGGCCCGCTGCTGACACTACAAGTTCCTTTTCTAACCTGGTAAGATTACCATTCATGGAGAATGATTTGCTAATGCGCTCAAGAATCTTTTTTCTTTCTCTTTCTTTTTGGACTAATCTTAATCCCGTATAGGCTACGGCCAGAGAGGCTGCTCCAATACCCAGTTTTGCGGCGTTTTCTACCAAAAATTCTTCTGCTTTACTGTCTTCGCTTATCTTTTGAACAACTTCATTTTGCCGATTTTCGAGCCCCTTTCTATAAACCTCACCTAAAGCCACCAGTCTCTCAATCTCCCTTTGCTCGCTTCTTCCTTGATTAATTAACTCTTGCCTTGCTTCATAAAAAGAGTCACTTACACTCGTCAACTCGCCCATTACACTAGTTAATATTCGCCTTTCTTCTCCCTCGGTTAATGTATTATCTTCTTGCAATACACTTCTTAGCTGTTCAGCATATTCCGGCAAGTTATCAACGCGCTTTAGTTCTTCCCCAGACAATCTAGAAGTTAACCACCCTGTATTTCCAATTAGTCTTTCAAGTTTTGAAAGCCTTGGCACTATGTTTCTTTCGTTGACTCCATTGTAACTTTGCAATTTTTCATCTAATTCCGGCTCTTCTTCAACTTGTTCTTGCGTAGCAATTTCTTGCCTGAAGTCTTCTCCTATATGAAGGTTGTCATCTTGATTATTAGCTCTCATTTCATCCAGTTTTTCCTCTGAAAACCAAATAAGTCCGTCTATTAAATTAATATCCCGGTAAGCTACTTCCCGATTCATTTCTCGATAGTTTTCCGCTAAAGCTTCAAAACGCTTTCTTTCTGCTTCTTCCTGCGCTTTTTGTTCGGCCAAATTAGGATAATATTTTCTAAGGTCCGACTCGATTATTGAAAGCATCATTCTTTCCCACTCCGCTTCTTTTAATATCTCCTCACCCTCGCGCTCTAGAGTTTCCTTTATCCACTCTGCATCCTGGGCAATTTGGGCCAAAGCACCGTAATCCCCGGATTCGGTACCAACCAACTCTTGCAGTCGGTCGGAATTTTCTTTTACCTGCTCAAGATAAGAAATGTTTCCCTCAATTTGCTCTGCCGTTACTTTTTCAAGATACAAATCGTCCATGTTTATCTTTCTTTCCAATAGCCTTTCAATATCACTCCTCATTCTTTGAAGAATTCTAATTTCGCCCTCTGCTAGTTGGCCTGAATTTGGACCTCTCTCTTGACCAACGAAAAGGTCATTGCTTAGCCTTTGTGCCGTCATCTCCCTAATTACCTCTCTCGCTTCCTTTAAAACTTCTGTCTGTTCACTATCTGATACATATCCTTCTGTTTTCCTTACTAATCTCAAAAGTTCCTGCTCGTTTACATAAGCACTGGGATCAATACTTTCTGGAGACGTATCAGCAATTTCACCTTCAAGTTTACTTTGCTCATTGACCAAATCCTCTATGTACTTTTCAATTTCGTCCGGCGAAACAGCCCTTCCAGCTAATGCCTTCAGGTCCTCGAGAGGTGTCTTCGAAGTTACTGGAGGAGTCGTGTCAATTTCCAATATTTCTCCGTTGGGCAGCAACAACACACTATTTTGATGGCCGATCTTCCCCCATAAATAACCACTGTGGTTAACCATAGGCATTCCCGGTTGATTTCCCACGATAAAGCCGACAGAATTCATAAAATCGCGAAAGGCAAAGGAAGCAACACTACAAAAATATCCCCCTTCTGTGTTTTGAGCAATAGACTTTATGCTTGCATAATCGCCAAGGTTCTCATTAATGTCAAAGTCAAGAGCATAATATCTATTTTTGTCCGTGTATTCTGCATAAAGACCGGAGTACTTTATACCAACTTCAGATAGTTCTGAGTCTAATTCCTCATCGGATATCTCTCTCTTATAATATCTTTCCTTTACCACGGAAATGTCATTAATCATCTCTGCATGAATAGCCTGAAGTGCCGCGTCACCCGCAAGTTGACTATTTATTCGCTCAGCCTGCCCCCTATCAAAGGATAACCAATAATTATGTAGCTTAACATCTTCTAAGCGCGAAATTCTTGGAGCGAGATAATCCAGCTTAATTGGTTCAAGAACAAAAAGTGCTTTTCCTGGTATATCCTCTTCGTTTCCGTCATAGTCGTAATAAATTTCTCCTAAAGGCCCAACTAAGGGCTGTTTACCGCCTTCTTGGTAAACTTTAACAACTCTCCAGCCTATCGGAGGATAAACCGTCTCATTGACTCCATTTAAAGAGTAGGCGAGCTGATTATCTTTATATTCGAAGTTAACATGCTCTATCGAATCTACAATTTCGTAATTGTCCAACTTCCTTCTGTCACTTCCGTAATAAAACGTATCCAAATCGTTATCGGTTGAACCGCTCCAATATTGTAGATTGATATCCCAAGGAAAGTAACCTACGTATTCTCCGTTTTGACCACTCATTGTTTCAGGAAGATGATAAATTTTTCCGAATGTCGCCAGCCCAATATTCTCCAACGCTTCTCTGTCAATCGCGTCCGGAATCCTGTCACCAATATCCTCTGGTGTTTGACTTAGCCCAACTGTTTTTTCAAGAGCTTCTTCTGGCGTTACACCTTGTCTTTTACCTCCCATTTCATTGGTTACATTTTGCTTCGCTCTTTCCTGAAGAGTTCTATATTTTTCGAGACGCGCCCAGAATCTTTTTTCCTCTTGCTGTTTTTCAGCCTCCCTGAGTGTGTTTTCAGCAATCGCTTGTTCATCTAATTCCTGGTTTGTTATTTTTACGTAAACCTCACTTGCTTTATATAAAGAAAAAGTTGCAAGTGCACCTAATGTAACACCGAGAGCCGTTGTAATTGTTTTTGCAACTTGCTTATCCTCTATTGTAAATTGGCGGGATTTTGGAAATTTAATAAATCCCAAAACTCTTTTGTAGGTTAGCTCTTCGAGCTTTGCACGAATGTTGGCCATATTTTCTGGCTGCAAAATATCCTCAATTTCGCTGTCTCCTTTAGCTAGAGCTACCTTGGCTACCTCCGATACATCCGGAATAAACTTTTCTGCCCTTTTTCTTATCTCGTCATAAAGTTTAATTAAACTTTCTTTATCAATCTTTTGCCTGTAATTCGGGTCGAAAAGAAAATCGTTTTCGCGTTTATTGAAAGATACCTCGGCAATTCTGTAGGTCATGAGTTTTAGTAGTAGATAAAAAGATTCCGCGTTTTCAGGACTCTCTTCAATAGATTTTCTTAAACTCTCAGCAATGTAGGGATTTCGCAGTGCGTAAACCCATGAGAAAAGCGGGTCGTGAGCAAGCTTGTCGACTCTCAAGCTGTAGTGTCTGTTTTTTCCTGTAATTATGTTTGTTAAATTTGTTCTTGCCTTTTGAGAAAGGGTGTCATCTTTAAGAAAACTGGCCGCGATTAAGGTGGAGGCATCCTTGAGATAATCAAGCTCTTCCTCCGTAATTTCTGCCCCTTCATCTATCTGCTCAATCAAAAACCGTCTCCATCCTCTAGTCAGCCTATCCTTCTGCTCTCTTTCAATATTCCTTACTCCCTCAACCAAATCTGCGCGCTTAATTCTGTCCTTTTTAATTTCCTCTACGGTCCTATCCTCATCAAACGGTAGTGCAGAGCGCCGAAGAGAGGAGGGGATAGTAAGCCTTCTTGCCTGTCTTTTCATCTCACGTCTTTTTCTTGCCCTAGCGGACCAATTATCAAGAATAGGGAATTGGTACGTTGGGGGAGAGGTGACTTCTATTTTATGTCCTTCTTGTGTCTTTCTGTACTTTGGATTTTTTCTTTTTAGCGCTTCCACTTCTCCGTTGTACCAAAAGGGGAGCTTGCGAAGAACGGAGTAGGAATACCGCCTTTTGATTTCGCTATAACTTCCAGAGTCTTCGACAACTACGTCTCTTAGCTGATTTGCCAAAGTATTGAATCGAGGGTCGTAGATAAGATTTGCATTATTTAAAATCTCCAAGATTCCGATAGCGGTAGCGGCTTCACTTACTTGGTAATCCTTAAGTTTTTCTTTATATTGCGTAAGCGAAGAGCGAACTAAGACAGGATGGTGTTTGGCAGCCTCCCCCCAAACATAAAGTCCTCTGATGACTGTCGAGAGTTGGCTGCCAAAGTTTTTAATACTCCTAAACTCTCTCCTTCCCGAAGGTAATTGCTCGTAAGTATATTGTTCTGGTTTTAAAGTTTTATCTACTTTGCCTAATATTCTTTTGGGTTTTGGTCTTCCTTCTGTTGCAAGTTGAAAATCCGATGGAGCAGTGATAAGAGTTAGAATGTCCACCAGAGGATTATCCGAACTATAGCCATCTACGGCACTCTCCCGCCTACCATAAAGATAATCTATTGCCCTAACTTGAGAAAGTAAAACTTCCGCTTTTTTGCCACTAATCTCTCCTTTTTTTTGCAAATCCGCAATCTCTGTTGCCTGCCTATCGATTACCGCGTAGACAGCTTCCGGAGAAAAATCCGGCCACTCGGGCGTAAACGCATCCGGCAAGGCAGTCGTAGCTACATCCTCCAGGTCTCTTTGCAACCTTCTATTTCCTTGCCGAAAAAGGACTTTTTCGTTGGGTCTTTCTGCAACTCCTTCTTTTTCCATATTGTGAATATGGTATTATAGGCTATTCGGAAGCAAATTACAATATTTACAGCCTCGCAAGCTCTAATAATCCTGCGCTGACCAAGCAAAGGTTGCGCTGGAAACACCTGGGTCGGTATCAACATTTATTGTAAAAGTGGTTGCGCCCACACTTGAAATCCAAAATTCCGAGTATTAGAAGTAGAATTGCTGAAAGGAGAGGTTTTCGAATCTTCATCATGACAATTTCTATTTAACATTCTATTATTTTGGCGTCAATAATTATAGTAGAAGTATGCCAAAGAAGGGCCGACAGCAGGTTACTGCGAAAATAAGGGGTTTAGTTTTAGATAGCCTAATTGAGGAGTGTTTAAGACAGGCTCGAACACCAGCCGTTTCTGTCGGTAAGCAGACTGGGTTTTGGCCCGAACAGACAATTCTTCGACGACCAGCCTGATGAGTTTTTTAGCTTCGATTTCATTTCTTTTAATAGACATGTTCCAGTCAAGACCCGGCCCAGTGTTGCCCTCCAATAGATAAATATTGCCATTATTGCTAATAATAAAATCAAGTGCATAAAGCGAGCAATTTTTATCTAAGATTTTGGCAATCAAACGTGATTTTGCTACTAGAGCCTGAGGAACTTCCTTAAGAGGGATATAAGTTAATAGACCACCTGAATGTTCGTTACAGCGAAAGTCGCCCGGCTTAGCTACTCGGATATATGACTGAACAATTTTGTCGTTAAAATAGATTAGGCGAATATCAGTGGAGGCAAAGCAATTACGATAACTGAATCCATGGTCGAACTTAGCAAAGGGTTGAATAATATACGAAATGTTGGTATTTCTGCGGATGACAGCCAACATGTTTTGGGACTGCCCGGTCTTAAATTTGTAAACACGCCGTCCACCGGCGCCAAACCTATCCTTCAGTATTATATCCGAGCTGAAATCTTTTGTACCGGGATGGCGAAACATTAGCTCACTCAGCGCTTTGCAAGCATTATTAATACCTTGAAGAGTATTGTCCTTCAAAGGGATTGTCGGAATGGAATATTCAGATAGTTTTTTATAAGTCTTTTGTTTGTCGAAAAATAAATTAAATAAATCCGGATCGTTAAACGGTTTAACTTCTGTTGATGAGAACAATAACTGACGGCGGAATTTAATGCTACTTCTTGTCGGAGAAAATTTATCAAATATCAGACTGGAAAAACAAGGAATGTTGTTTTTGAACCATTTACTGTTTCTAAAACTCCAAAAGCTACGGCAATAACCAGGTCCGATGATGTCGGCTGAAGTGCTAAAAACCACGTTTAAATTAAATTTATTGCAGATTTCGAGGAAATAGCCATAAACGATGTTGTAGGATTCATTACAGGAGCCGCGAGGAAACGGGGTTTCATTATTTTTGGAGGAGTCAGACGCGCTTGCGGCAAGCGTCTCGTTGTACACTATAATAACGTCAAAACGGTTTAATTTATTCATAAATTCAGATGAGATACTAAACTAAAGCTTGCGGAAGAACTGGTTGCTCTGTGATATAAGTAGGCTGTATTATATCTTATTTTAGGAACGGGCGCTATCTTTTAATCTTTTGGCGTGGGCTTCTTAGCTTCCTTCTTGCGCACTTTCTTTGTCTTGACCTTTTCATCCTCCTTCGCAGAAGACTGTGCAGGACGCGAAGCTTCCTCTTTGGAGGGAGCCTTTTTTGAAACCGGTTTCTTTTCTACATTGCCCTCAAGTACTTTAAGAATTCTATCAAGTTTTGTATTTAGAGCGCTGACTTGCTCTAATAACTGTTTATTGGCATTGTCTCTTTCTCCAAAACCAGATTCTCTAGAACCTCTTCGGTTTGATCTGCCGCCTTCCCTCTTTTCAAAGCAATCACTGCAATATATTGGCCTATCTCCGCTGGGCTTAAAGGGAACTTCGCAGTCCTTTCCACACTCGTTACAAACCGCCTTATGCATTTCCCTGCGCCCGGAGTCACGCCGACGAAAATTTCCGCCTCCCTGTCTTCCACCACCAAATCTACTGTTTCGATCGTAACTTCCCATAATTTCCTTTCTCTACCAATTATACTCTTTATTTATATTTAATCCATGAACAAATATCTCTAAAGTAAAAATGTTAAAATACAAACATGTTTATCGATGAAGTTGAGATAACAATAAAAGCCGGCGACGGAGGATTAGGAATGGTTTCCTTTGGAAAATTGGAAAAGTCCGGACCGGACGGAGGTAATGGAGGAGAGGGCGGAAAGGTAGAATTAAAAATTAGTTCTGATTTAACCCTGTTAGATAAATTAAAGAGTAAAAGACTAATATCGGCCCAAAACGGGGGCAATGGAGGCAGAAATAAAAAAACAGGTAGAAGGGGTGATCACCTTGTAGTAATGCTACCTGTCGGCTCTCACTTAGAAGACATTGACACGAAAGAAACATTCGAATTTAACAGAGTTGGAGAAAAATATTTTTTTTGTGAAGGCGGGAAAGGCGGAATTGGCAATTACGACCTGCGTTCTTCTACTAACACCACCCCAAAAAATACAATTCCACCAACTCCGGGTCAAATTCGAAGGTTAAAAATTAATTTACGCTTTATTGCAGATTACGGACTGATTGGTTTACCAAGTACGGGTAAAAGTAGCTTACTTAACGAATTGACAAATACAAATGTTAAAACTGCGCTGTATCATTTCACCACGCTTTCTCCTAACTTGGGTGTCCTTCCGAACAAAAAAATACTAGCAGACATACCGGGTCTTATAGAGGGCGCGTCTGAAGGAAGAGGTTTAGGCATAAAATTTCTCAAACACATTCAAAAAGTAGATTTACTGCTCCACTGTATTTCACTCGAATCAACTGATCCATTGAAAGATCATAAAATAGTTAAAAAAGAACTCGGCAAATTTAGTAAAGATTTGTTAGAAAAAGAAGAAATTATCGTCCTAACCAAATCTGATTTAGTTAATATTAAAAAGTTAAATAAAGCTATAAAATCAGTTAAGATACTGAAAAAAAGGGTAATCGCTACCTCAATTCATGATAGCAAAAGCTTGATTAAGTTATTAAAATTACTGTAAATATTTCTAATTATTGGCGAAGCGAAGTTTGAAATAAGGAGGTGATAATTATGGATTATCCTGAAGAATGGAACGATCTTCCCAAAAAAGATCGAAAGAAAAAGATTAAAGAACTCAAAAAAGAAAAAGCCGAACGTCAAGCTACTACGAAAAAAAGGCGATATATTGTCATCTCAATTGTTGTTTTAACTATTGTAATTGTGGGTAATCGTCTGGTTACCAAAAGGGCTCCTGAAGAAATTGCGCTTGAACAAAAAGTAAACGGAGTATCTCTGAACGGCTTGGTCGAGGAGCATAAGATAGAGGGAGTTAATCATATAAGACCTGGAGACACAGCAACTTACAATACAAATCCTCCAACCTCGGGACCACATTGGGCGAATGCAGCAGATTGGAAATTTAGCGATGAGGAACTCGCGGATGAACAACTAGTGCATAACCTAGAGCATGGCGGCATCTGGATAACATACAAGGATTTGGATGAAGGAAGCATTAATACGCTTAAAAACATCGCCAAAAACAATCGCAATAGCGTTGTTATTACTAGGCGGGACAAGAATGACGATTTAATTGTGGTTGTTTCCTGGGGACGGATGATGAAACTTACAGAAGTTGACGAAACCCTAATCCAAAAGTATATAGACACCTATATTAATCAATCACCTGAAAAATTAGCTAGATAGGAACCTATTCAAGTTTACTATCAACCAAAACCGTCAATTCTTTGATACTTTTAACTGAATTTAATTCAGCGGCGGTTATTAATTGAGTCTCTTTAGTGGAGTTTGCTAGAAAAACGGCCGGTAATTCGGTCGAAGTAAGCTTTGGATACTTTTTAGAGAACTCATCTTTGTGGAGAAATATTACAGGAATTTTTAGGGATTGAATGTATGACTTCCACTCTTTTTTAACTCCCAAATTTCCATAAGTTAATTTACACAAGTTACACTCGTATGTGCCTGGTGACAATATCTTATGGGCATAATCGATTACTTGCGAAAATAGTGACGAGTCGGCGTTATAAACGAATATTAGTTGCTGTTTTTCAGTTTTCATAAAGCTCCGTGTATGAAGGGTAAATTATCCTGTTAAAGCATAACATTGGCGTCGATACACTCAAAGCCCTAGTTGGGGTAGCTAGTATTTTGAGATAGAACCAATATTAATTTCATTTGAACATCTATAGAAAAGTTTTTCAAAAACTCTCCTTTTTTTAAATTGACAGCATCAACTCACAAGATTTAGACTGTAATGATGAAAGTGGAAAGCAAAGAAGCAGTTGATGTAGCTTTTATTCCACCATTTGCATATCTTGTTCCTCTTGCCATCGGTTTGGCTCTTCATTTTTGGGTTTTTCCGCTTAGGCTTTTACCAAATGCCCTAATTGGCCGCGTAGTTGGCTGGTCACTTGTTGTAATATCAGTTCTTCTTTCTATCTGGGCTATGAAAACGATGAGAAATGAGGGTGAGCACGTTGACGTGAGGAAGCCGACAAATAAACTTGTTACCTCTCAACCTTTTTCCTTCTCCCGCAATCCGATGTATCTTTCTCTTAATCTACTTTACCTAGGAATAGGATTTTTAGCTAATACTCTCTGGCCTATTATTTTTTATCCGTTCGCATTGGTGGCCATACACTACGGCGTTATCTTTCGCGAAGAGAGATATCTGGAAAGGCTCTTTGGCAAAGAGTACAAGCAGTACCAGGCAAAAGTCCGCCGGTGGTTTTAGTTGGGGTAAGCCAGTAGACGCAGTGGCGTTCCGAAGTTTTAACAAAGCAATTCCTTGCCCGCCATGCTAGCACAAAACGTTGCAGGCAGGTTTAGCGAAGTTGGGCCTGGGAGTTATGTATGTTTGCAGGTGCTAATGAATTTTATTGGGCGCTTTTTTTGTCTATAAATGTTATTCGGCAAGTTTTACGTTTTTTGCACTTGGGCCTCTATCGCCCTCTACAACATCAAACGTAACTTCTGCTCCTTCTTGGAGCTCTTCAAAAGTAACACCGCTCAAATCATTAGAGTGAAAAAAAAGATCCTTTTCTTCTCCCTCGCGAGAAATGAACCCAAATCCTCTATCTGTTTTTGTTTTAATTTTTCCCTTCATAGAATTTTTTGATAGACTTTATTGATTAAATCTACTTGTACCTCCTTTCTGTTTTTTTATTATACAACTTCAGAAGATAATTATCGAATTATTGGGGTTGTCTAGTGGGCGTTTTACCATTCCGTAGCTTTCTCGAGCCTCGGAGCTCTACCTTGCGGGCAGGCATGTTTATGAGAAGGGGTAGCGGGATTTGACTAGCACTGACTGCTTCAATTTTTAACTCCTCACCTACCTCTTCACTAGTTCTCATCGCCAAAGCGATTAAGTTATACTGCCTTTCAACTACCAGTCGCACCATTCCTGTTCGTAAGTCATATCGAATACCTCTATCACGAGTTGTTGCAGATGGTGCCGCAACCAACACGCGATTTTTTCTTAAATGTCTATCTATTCTCCGCAGGCCAAGCTCTCCGACCGTATAATTGCGACCTTCTTTTACAGCAGAGATTAGTGCCGGTTCAATCGCTTTGGCCAAGTCTTGATCGCGTAAATTTTTAAGAGTATTATTACGGGCAATAGCCAGTACTCGATTTTCAGTACTATATTGTGAAGCAAAATAAGCAAAATACACCAAACCTTGAATTGATGGATCAAGAAAAGGCGAGGTATTTTCATTGCCCTCTTGACCAATATAATTTGAGAGAGCAACAGTTGCTTCGTTAAACACGCCATCGGGAAGTTTTCCAATAAATTGAATGCGCGTGTTGTCGGCCAGCTAGCGTCGATGGAGTGGATTGTTAATTGTGAGGCCTTCTTTACTCATCGAGAACATTGTACCAATAAATAAAATTATCTGAAGCTCTTTCTTTGATTGTTCCACCCTTGTCTTAATATAAATCTTGTCAAAGAACTGTATTTACACAAAGAATAATAAACTTTGCTTGTCATTGTAGTTTTAACGAAGGCAGGTCAGGGTAACTTATCTTCAAAACTTAATACTCGTCGTGAGTAATGACATCAGTAAGCAGTATGGTGTCTTTTACAATTAAGAATGTAATTCTTAAATTTCCTTCTATCCAAATAGCAAATTCATGAACTCTTTTGCCCCCAAGCCGATGTATTTTTAGGGACGGATGTTTTATATCTTTTTCAAGAAGTTTTAGTTGTTTGCTAACTTTCTTTTTAAGTTGAGGGTTTTTACTGAGTCTTTTACTTAATCGTCTATCAAAACGGGGAGTAGACCTAAGCTTCATAGCTACAGGCTATTTAAATATTCGTCTATATTATCTATCTTTTTTGTTTTACCTTTTCTGTAATCATCTAAGGCACGCAGTGCTATTTTTTCTCTTTCCTTACTCATTTTGAAAATGGGCATATCCATATCCTTAACGTCGTCAATAATTAGATTCTTTACATAGGCAGATAAAGTTAACCCGAACTTATCCG
The DNA here is from genome assembly GCA_022562395.1 of Patescibacteria group bacterium. Taxonomy (GTDB): domain Bacteria; phylum Patescibacteriota; class Microgenomatia; order UBA8517; family UBA8517; genus JADFPI01. The sequence continues at coordinate 33,122 of JADFPI010000009.1, forward strand.
CCTTACTCTTTAAATAGGCATAAAGTTGTTCAGGTATAGTAATTTTAATTTGGCTAACAGGAGTAGTTGATAACTTAGGCATAGTACTATTTTAGTACTAAAAATAGTACCAGTCAAGGACTAACTGAGTACTTTGCAGGGATTAGTAAATTGAAAATCTTGAGTGAAACCGAAGGGTTAGAACTGCCCTGATGAAGTCTGGGGCGAAAGAAATGGAGTTATTGGCGGCTTTGTTGATGAGAAAGAAGGTAAGCGACCCGTCGAGTTTAGAAATAGAACCAAATCTTCTCAGAGCTAAAACTCCTCTATGACTACCTTAATCCTTCCCTGAAAGTTCTATCCGGCCAACTCCCTGTGTGAAGTGGAACATGATATATTTGACCTAGTGAAGCAAGGCTATCTTTGGACCTTACTGGCAACCTCTATTTTCGCCATAAGTAGCGGCATACTCGTCAAATTAATAACAGTTCCTGCTCTTACTCTTTACTCTATCGGTGCATTTTGGGGAATTATCTTTCTACTCATCGTTTTAACGTTTAAACGAAAACTTCGCGACTTGTTTAATTATCCACGCAAGACATTATTCTTGATGCTGGGGGTTGGATTAGCAACTTCAATCAACAACGGGTTATTCTTTACCGCCCTTAAAAGCGGGCTTGTATCTAATGCCGTATTGACCCACTACTTGGCCCCGATATTTGTTGTTTTAGTGTTTGAACCAGTTATGCTCAAAGAAAAAATAACAACCCGAAACGTTTTATTATCAGTCTTGGGCCTAATAGGCCTTTTTATTTTAGTCTTACCAGACTTGAAAGGTTCAATTGACCTTGCTTTAATTTACGGTTCTTTGTCAGCCGTATTTTTCGCCTTCCACAGGGTTCTTGAGAAAAAAGTTACACAAACCAAGGCAGACCCCTGGAGCGCAGTGGTTTATAAAAACTTAGTCCCTGTGGTATTGTTTTCGCCTTTTGCAATCCGTTCAATTAGTGAGGGAGTCTCTCTTCAAAATCAACTATTGCTAGCTTTGTTTGGAGTTTTAGTGCTCGGTGTGGGCTTTGTAATTTTGTTCAAGGGAATTAAGTTAATTTCAGCAACAAGTGTTTCAATCTTAAGCTATGTTGAACCAATTGGGGCTATTGTATTAGCAGCAATTTTCTTCAGTGAAGCTGTAAGTGTCTATACCTTCATAGGTGGATTACTGATAGTTTCAAGTGGAATAGGAGTTATTAAAAGACAGTCCCAATAACTGTGACCCATAGAATTTGGAAATGGAACCAAATCTTTTCTTCGTTCAAACCCTTGTGCGAGCCTAGCTGGGTGACTAACCGAACGATGTCTTAATGATCCTGAGCACTTCGATTTCACTCAGTATTATAACTGGTCGAAGGGCTAGAACTTCTCTTGTACAGTCAGACACCAAGGAAACGCAGTTATTAGCAAGTTTGCTGCTAATTAAGGAAACAAAAAAGTTTGCTTCGTTACTCCTCTTCTAGATAGTTAGCTGGTTAATTTGTTAAAATCTGTTGTATGAAAGAGAAGCTTACTGTTTTGGGAAGTGGCGTTGGAGTTCATGGCTTACCTTATCAGAAAGAGTTACGCTACCCACCTGGCTATCTGTTAGAAAAAGACGGAATTAGGATCCTTCTTGATTGTAGCGAGGGCATGGATACCCGTTTGACAAGCCTAGGAATTGATTACGGATCAATCCATACAGTCTTTATTTCCCATTTTCATCCTGATCACTTTCAAGTGGCGAATCTTGTATTCTCTTCTGCTCTAAAACGGCGACACGAAAATAAGTCTCCGCTTAAGATGAGGATAATAGGACCAATAGGTTTGGAGAAAAACTTTTGGGCAATCTGGAATATGTGGTGGAAATCATCTCCTAATTCAATATTTGGTACTTTAGCAGATCTAGAATTTGTAGAGTTAAGCGACAAAGATACAAATCGACTTAATGATCAAGCCAAACTGACTGGGTATTCGGTGTGGCACGATCACGGAAAGGCGACAGCCTTGGCGGTAAAAATCGAGTTTGGAGATGGATTTATTTTCTCCTATTCCGGCGATAGCTCCGTATGTGATGGCCTTGTTGAAGCTGCCACAAATGCCAACATATTTTTGTGTGAAGCCTCTGTTCATATTGGAGAAGACAAGACCAAAGAGTCAGGTCATTTAAACCCTTTTCAGGCAGGACAAGTTGCAGCTCAGTCAGGTGTGGGGAATCTTTGGTTGACTCATTATTGGGGTAAAGACAAAGAGAAACAGATGATTGACGAAGTTCGTAAAGGAGGATTTAAAGACAACGTTCACATTGCAAGGGATTTTGATGTACTTCCTCTTAAATGACTGAATACCTCACGGTAGTTGATAAGAAAAATCGACCACTACCAAAGAAATT
>JADFPI010000027.1 GCA_022562395.1 Patescibacteria group bacterium
AAAAGGCAGAAAAATTTCTAAATGTGTTTCAGCCAGGGGTGCTGTTTGAATGTTCGAATAAAATACGAAAATCAATTGGGAGTTCTGCTGAGAAAAAGGAAGAAGCCCCGCCGCCTCCTGGTAGAATGGGTGGGGGGATGGGATACTAGCTTCATTTTTAGAGTATAATACAACGTTATGGAAAGAGAGGACGTTATTGCCCCAAAGGATTTGTTAGAAGATGCCTCCATTGGTAGGCGCCCGGCTTATGAGTGGGTTGAAGGTAAACTTGGTACTTTGAAGCGAAAATATGGGCTTGTAAGATTTAAGTCAGATCTTCGTGAATTTGAAGTAACAGAAACTAGTAAGAGTGAGCGAGGCGTCTCCTTTATCGGGCAAGAGGAGAGAGGGAACGAAGCAGTAGGGTTTTTAGCAGGATTTGTAGACGGTGAGCTCAAAATGCTTTCGGTTTTCGCAGACTTGGAAGGAAGATTTATCCGGTTTTTAAGGGTAGGTTATAGTGAGCAATTTAACGAATGGAGAGGAACGAGAGAGGACTTTGACACGAGCTTGGACCATTTGCTAGGCTAAATTAGTGAGATAGCTTCATCCAAAAGCTTTTTGGCTTGCTTCTTACAACGAGCGCTAGTTTAGGAGATGGGCTTGTAGACAGAGTCCGCAAAGGACAAGGGCTTTAAAGCCCCAAGAGAGTTTTTGCTTTGGCGACGATGTTGGATTGCGCAGGCTCCTCTGGCATAACAATCAAATCAACGGTGCCAACGATGGCTTCATCGTTGCGAATTCTTTCTTTAATTTCACCTAACCCCAACTCGCCAGCCTCAGCCTCGATAACTAGATCCCAAGGACCAAATGTTTCGACACATCTTACTACGCCAGGAATTTCTGTTATGCGTTCAGCTACTCCTTCCTTGTCTCCAGCCAGAACACTCCCTAAGAAAAACGCATGATCTGGTCCTCCGGTAGGTTCCATTTCGCGGCTTCTTTTCAGATCGGACGGTATTATATTACTCATTGTGCTTAAAAGTCAATCAATATAGAATTTGAGCGTGTGGGATCAGGCGGAGAGATTTTTGGTAAAAGATAAACATATTGGGCCGCTGGTTAAAAAGTACGGCTCTTGTACTCTTAAGCCAAGAAAAAAGAAGGACTATTTTGAGGACTTGGTGGATGCGATAGTTCAGCAACAGCTTTCTATGAAGGCGGCTGCAAGCATTTTTGAGCGAATAAAAGAAAAGATTTCTACTAAGTGGGATGTCAAAAAGAACCATAAATGGCGAAAAGATGCAACGAAAAGTGTGCAAGTAACTCCTGAGAAAATTTTGGCTCTTTCTGAAAAAGAATTGCGAAGGTGTGGACTTTCTTTTGCAAAAATAAAGTATCTAGAAGACCTTGCTTCCAAAGTTAAAAAAGGCGAAGTGGAGATTCATAAAATGGGTAAGTTGCCCGACGAAAAGGTTATGGAGGAGTTAATAGCTGTTAAGGGCATTGGACGTTGGACAGCGGAGATGTTTCTTATGTTTAGCTTGGCCAGGCCGGATATTTTTCCTGTTGACGATGTGGGGTTGCAAAACGCATTTAAGAAACTGGTAAAGGAAAATATGAAATCGGACAAGATGGAGAAATTCGCCGAGCGCTGGAAGCCATATAGAACAATAGCCTCTTGGTATATATGGAGAAGTTTTGAGAACTGAACCTACGTTCAATAAATTCCAAATTTCAAATTCCAAAATACAAACAATATCAAATTACCAAAATTCCAAATACAAAATATTTTGGATTTAATTATTTGAATTTAGAACTTGTCTGATATTTGGTGCTTGGGATTTTGGAGCTTACCGTGCTGGAAGCACGGAGAATGGATTAATTGGGTAGCCTTGTTCGCGAACTTCCAAGTGCAGATGGTCTCCGGAGGAAGTTCCGCTACTTCCGATTTCTCCAAGGACTGTTTTAGTAGTCACTTCTTCCCCTTGAAAAACTTTAATTTTAGATAAATGTGCATAAAGGGAGGTTAATCCCTCGCCGTGGTTGACAAGAACGGCGTTCCCATAGCCCAAATTTGAGTAACTTAAATCTTCTACCTCTCCGGCCATAACTGGCAAAACCGGTTCTCCGGTGACACTATCGAAATCTAAACCTGAATGGAAGAGGCTATAGCCTTGGCTTAGAACTGGGTTTTCGATAGGGTATTGTATTTTTTTCTCGGTGGTTAGAGTGAGGGAGGCTTGAACAACGACGTTTTCCTCAGGGTTGTCTAGTTTAATACTTTCCCCTGGTAAAATTGAAGAAGCGATAAGAAAAAAAACCAAGTTTGTACCCAAGAGCCTTTTTATTTTTTTGTGTTCGAATATATGCCGAAAAATACGAGAAACCTTGTTTCCCTTACGTGACCTTTTAATAAGATTAAGGTCGGGGAATAAAGGTTTATCTTGAGGGGACTTCCGCCTTTTTACTAAAGATAAATTAAGACGGCGCTTTGTTGGCAGATTGACTGTAATTTTTAACATAGTGCCCCGTTTTTCCTGGGGCTAGGGAGTCATAAAAAACTCGCAGATTTCTGCGAGAGTGGTTAGTTTACCTTGTAAAATTCAAAAAATCAAGTTTTTGAGACCGGAACGGGATTCGCCCCGCAGCTGCGGGGCAGACCATTGTTTATTATGAGGCCCAGATGGGAATCGTCACGCAGAGAGTGATCCTGCTCTGCAGGAAACCCCCGCATCGGTGTTTTGTCACATAGACGCCTAGTTTGTTTGAGATCCGGACGGGATTCGAACCCGTGTAAACTGTTTTGCAGACAGTTCGCTAGCCTCTCGCGCACCGGATCAAGGTGGGTTTATTTTACACTATTCAGGCTCAAAAAACAAAACCCGTCAAGGTTTATCTGCTAGTCCCCCCTGGCACTCCCATAGCGCGAGTGCTAAGTTTTATGGTAGTAAAAAATCCTTTAACTGTCAAGTTTGACCTACAGGAATAGCTTTGTTAAACTTCCCCTGAGTGAGAAAGTATCGGACAATTATCGTCTTAGTAGTCCTTGCTGGCCTTGCTGCCAGTGCCGCCTTTTTTGCGTTCAAGCTTTTCAAGCCAAAAAACGCAGGTATTCTTATTGAGACAAATCCAGCTGCTTCCGTTTTTATTAACGACGAGCAGGTGGGAAGAACTCCATACAGGGAGACGCTAAAGCCTAGAGAAATTACCGTAAAGCTTATTCCCGAGTCAATCGACAAACCCCTGGCGCCATATGAAACCAAGGTTAGTTTAGCCTCTGGAATCGAAACCGTGATTAAGCGCGATTTTGGAGAAACGGACGAAACCTCAAGCGGAGAAATCGTTTCTTTTGAGAGGGTAGGAGGAAAGGCCGTGGAGCTTGCGGTTGTCAGCATACCGGACGGAGCGCAAGTATCAGTTGATGGGGACAGGCGAGGAACAGTTCCTTATAAAACCTCATCCATCACACCCGGCGAGCACCAGCTTGTAGTTTCATTTCCCGGTTACTTTGAAAGGACTCTAACTGTAAAGGCGGTCAGGGGTTATAAATTAACAGTAGTTGTTAAATTGGCGCCAAGCGGCGAGGTCCAGGGCGAAGAAGAAACCAAAGAGGAGGAAGAAGTGAAGATTGAAGAAGTTGAGATTTCATCAACGCCCACAGGATTTTTAAGGGTAAGAAGTGGTCCTTCAACTGCAAACGAAGAGGTTGTGCAAGTCAAGCCCGGCGAGCGCTATCCACTTTTAGAAACGGACGAGGAAACCGGTTGGTTTAAGATTGAATATGAAGAGGGAAAAGAAGGTTGGATTTCTAATCAATACGCCAAAAAAGTAGGAGAGGAAGAAGAAGGGGCGACTCCGACTCCCACAAAAGTGCCGACTCCAACCCCAACTGAAACCGAAACCCCGACGCCGACCGGAGAGGTAACTCCTACCACCACGCTTACTCCGCCTCTAACTCCAACAGGTCCTTAAATAAGAATCGATATTCCCCCATACAGTATCCAGATTACCAGCGCAATCCAGGAAAGAATTGAGGCAACCAACCACTTGTCTGTTAAAAGAAGTTTTTCGGGAGCTTCGCTTTTTCCTTCAAAGATAAGGATTTCATAGCGCATTATCCCAAAGATGACAATGGGTATAGTTATCATTAGAAGTTTATTTATGGTGGTGGTTCGTGAGATTTCTGCCAAAAAAAGCCAGACCGGAAGTGTGGCTCTGGGAGACTCAAAAAAAGTAAACAAGGACCAGCTCATCCAGGCAGCGTTACCAAACATGGTAACGTAGGAATTAAGCAGACCCACGCTATAACGGGCGAGGCTCTTTCTGGTCACTCCAGGAGTTTTTTCTAGAACGTTAAGTTCCGCTCGCCTTTTTCCTGACGCCAAGAAAAGAGCGGCCGATATTACACACAGCAAAAACCACACAGATAAATGAGCGTTGATTACAAAGGCGCCCGCGTAAACGCGAAGAATAAATCCGGAGGCGATAATCAGAATGTCTATTACAGAGATATTTTTGAGTTTTAAACTGTAGGCCGCCTGCAAGACGAGATAGGCAACTACTGAGAAAAAGAATAGAGAATTCATTGTCGAGGCTAGGTATAGTGAAGCCAAGGAAAGGACTGTTGCCAAAGCCAGACCAGAGGAGACGGGCAATTGCCCTGCCGCAATCGGTCGATATTTTTTTATTGGATGAAGGCGGTCTAGTTTTTTGTCTAAAACGTCATTGAATACATAAGTTGCCGAGGCTGCGAGATTAAATACCCAAAAAGCCCAGAAGACTTTGGTGAATAATTCGGGGTCAAAAAGATTGCCCGTAAAAACCAAAGCCGCAAAAAGACTTAGGTTTTTAACCCAGTGTACGGGCCTGATTTCTATAAGCAGAAACTTGAGGCTTTTTAGGCCCATTAAGATTTCGGTCTGTATGTTAGCCACAGGATTAAGCCTCCTGTCACTACGGCAACACCCACCATTGTATATAACTTATCAGCAGTATTCAAATTTAGAGCCAGTGCGGCCAACCCCGCGCTAATTAACCAATAAAAGGCAGCAACGCGTCTTTTGCTCCAACCGGCGTCCAGAAGCCTATGGTGTAAATGGCCCCTGTCTCCCCACACAGGAGAGCGACCCTTGGCTATTCTTCTAATAATTACATAGCCCGTGTCAACCAGAGGAATTCCCAGGACAACTATTAGTAAACCTACCTTGGTGGTGGCCAAGATTGATAAAACCGCCAATAAAAATCCCGCCAAGGTAGCCCCCCCATACGAGGGCATAATTTTTTGCGGGTAAATATGCCAGGGCAAAAAGCCCAAAAAGGCACCTGCCGTTATTGATGCGAGCACAATTACTGGCCATTGGGTAATGTCGGCAGAGAATTTAAGCGAGAGAGCGGCAATTGCTACTGCGGCAATAACCACAACCCCTGTGAGTTGCCCGTCCACACCTTTGGCTCCCATATTAAGCGTATTCATCATAAAAACAATCCAAATAAGGGCAAAGGCGTCAGATATTAGCCAAATACTTCTTTGCTCACCTAGAAGAAAAAAATTTATTTGAGGCTGGGATAGATCGATTATGCCCCCTTGTGGATTTGAGATGAAGGCTATTCCGATTCCCGCAACAATAGGGGCGGCCGCCGCCAAAAAACCAATGGTCAGTCTTAAATAGGGATTTAAGTTATATTTATCGTCGGCAATCCCCATGATGGTAATTATTGTCGCTCCAGCTAAAATTCCGATAAGATGTTTGTCTAAAGGTAAAAAAACCAAAGCGGCTATCGCAATTCCGAGAAAAAGAGCTAGCCCTCCGCCCCGAGGGATGGGGTAGGTGTGGATTACTTTGGGGTGCTTATGTTTTTTGGGGTCGTCAACCAGGCCATATTTTTTGGCAAATCTGATAACCAATGGTGTTGCCAGGATTGTTATAAGAAATGCAACAAGCGCAGGGAGTAGAATGAGTCGACTTGAGTCCATGTCAAAAACTACCTACCAGAAAGATGATTTTCACTATTGTCGTTGTAGAAAAAAGAGAGGATGTCGCGGCAGCTACGATAAGAAAACTTTTTAGAAGATTATTTTTAATGACGGAAGAGAGGATTGTGTTGACAAGAATAATTACCATAGAGATTATTGGTGGGATAATAAGAGAAAGGGAAGGTGCTAGTTGCTCTTGGCCTGCTGCCAAGCCGTAAAATAACGGAACCTCCGGAGGCAGTCTTGATTGTAATAAAATTACTGCAGCAATGGTTGCAAGATTAAGACCAGTTGCAAAAAGAGCAAGCTTAAGTAGGGGAATATTTTTGGGGGCAAGCCTTTTTACTTGCCAAGTTTTTTTTGCCATAGGGATTAAAAGATAGCAGGTTTCTCGATTTTACTAAAAAAGCTTGTTCAGAAGCAATCGAAGCTCGGCATTCATCAAACGCCAAATTTCCGCGCCTTCAATAGAATTTATAAGAATGTAGTTTTCTTGCAAAAAGGGTCTCAGCTCGGGAAAATCGGGCGCTCCTGGTAAAGTTACTATCATTAGAGGTTTTTCAGAAGAGAGGATATTAAGCATTTCTTCCTTGCTTGAGAAATCATTAATATGGTAAGTTGCCACATATTTTCCCGGAGGAAGCCTTCTGGAGAGGGCATAAATCGGTGGTCCGTCTCCCCAAACGAAAACTTTGTCGTTGTATCTTGTCGACTTTTCAATAAAGTCAGAAATTTGGTAGTTTCTGTTAACATTTTTGTCAAATTTATCAAAATACTGCTCTTTGTCAATTGCGCCCGATGCAAATTCCAAAAATCTTGTGTAATAAGAGGCGGTTGGGTAATACCAGAATTTGTAGTAGACCGGTGCAATGAAAGCGAGAGTTAAAGGCAAGATTACCAAAGTTTGTTCCAGCTTTTTGGAAGTAAGAAGAATTGCAAAAAGAATGGAAATTGCAGGCACGGCTTGGATTAGGTAATGGGGGTAGGGCCGTTCTGAAAGTGTGATTGCGAAAAGTGCAAACAAAAGCCAGATAGTTGCTAGTATGAAAGTTTTACTTAATTTTTTCCGTGCGAGAAAGGCAAGAAAGACTCCGAGCAAAACTAAAGCAAAACGAACTAAAACCGGCCCGTTTCTTGCCAGGAATGGTTGCTGGACCGAAGCCGGCCTCCAGGAGGAAAGATAGCCTACATTTTGAAGAAAAGCCGCAATCAAATATTCCTGGAAGGCCCCGCGTATAAAGTACCAAATAAAGGTTAAGAGTATGGGGGCAAAGAATCCGACAGCTATATAGGCAGTATTCTTAATAATTTTTTTAAATTCTAACTTACCTATAAGATGATTTAAGGTCAATACTTTTACTTCTCTATTTTTTTGTAATCTTTTATATATAGTTTTAGCAGCTATAGATCTTCTTTTTCTATTGGTTGTGGTAGCACAAATACGAGGATGCACTTCTCTATTTTACAGAGTGGTTTATACGTTTTTGATGCATGCTTCAATTCTTTCAGATTCGCATTTTTAATGGAGGTTTTTAGACTTTTGGGGAGTTCTAGGAGGTCATCATTTTTCAGTTGTTTCAGTAGATGAAAGTATTTTCTTTCGCGGCATTTTCATTTACCTTTGCTGGACTTAAAATCCGTAACCAGATCAGGAATTCCTGTTCCTGAAGTCGGAGGGCTTCAAATACTCTCCCGACATTGTGATCTTGGCGTTCTTCCTGTGCAACGACATCGGCGATAACTCATCTTCCAAGTTCCACGCCCATTTCAAACCGGTCTTTCTCAACACCGATCTCAACTTGGCGAACGTCCCCGTTCCGCTTCCCAGCAGTTTCGAACCGAAGATCACAACGCGTGCCGAACCGCTCGATTTGACCATGGCAATTATCGCCAAAATGGACGAAGAGTGTTCCCAACGCGATTGCCGATTGATCGTCATGAAATTTGGACGGTTTCTGACGACAGACTATCCCCAGCTTAACAACCTCTCAGACAGAGTCGATACGCGGTTTGCCATGGAACTGCACGCAGGCTATCTGGATCTCGACGCGCAATTCGATTCGCGCGCCGTCACCTGCCATCAACTGCTCGTCGGAAACGACGACGGGCATTGGAACGCTTTTGGACACAAGCTGACAGCCGACATTCTCCACGGCTTTCTGACCGGCATCGGCGAATAGATCATGCTGCACGCTGCACATCACGCACCTCGCTTTTGTACACAGCATATCGGCTCCGCATCGGTCATCTTCGTTTGACTGGAAATTTATGTGACAATCAGTTGCAACCGTATTAGTTTTGTGTATTATGAGTGGTGGTGGTGTCTTGATTTGCCGGTTTCTCGGTTGATACCCCTCACGTCGATCGTTCCCCCCTGTCTGGGGGGAGTGCCGGTTTCGTTTTTCTTTTTTTGGAGAATCGTTCCATGAATCAA
>JADFPI010000010.1 GCA_022562395.1 Patescibacteria group bacterium
TATATACGTTCCTCGCTTAGCACTGCGGCCGATTGGCTAGCCGGCACGTCTCACCTTGGAATTAGGACCCTCCGCAAGGGTATTAAGAAGCTCGAGGGTTCTTTCAAAATTTCAATCATCTTCAATACGTCCATTCCGATTCCAGGATATATTCGTTTAAGTGCCTCGTGTTGAATCGAGTGCCATTCGGTTCCCGGCAAAATTCTACCTTCTTCAATAAATGGAAAGTTATTTTCAGCGCCCTTTTTAAAAGTGGCCATTTCCTCTTCGGTTGGAACCCTCCCCAACTTCTCAGCCGCTAAGTCTCTAAGTGTTTCTTCGAATCGAATTCGCGAACGGTCAAAGTCATTCTCTCGTCCGCCATTTTCAACCATAATGAAGTAATTATACGATAATATAACCCTCGGGATTAAAAAGAGGTATTTTACATTCCCATGCCCCCGCCCATTCCACCCGGGGGCATAGCGGGAGGTGCCTTTTCTTCCTCTGGGACATCGGTTATCAAACCTTCGGTGGTTAGTAACATCATGGCAACCGAGGCTGCGTTTTGAAGAGCAAGCCTGGTTACTTTGAGGGGGTCTAAAATTCCAAATTTAGTCATTGAACCGTATTCATGGGTGAGGGCGTTAAATCCATAATCCTTATCTTTTGCCATCTCGACAGTTTTAAGAACCATCGTACCATCACCTTCTCCAGCGTTAATTGCCAACCATCTAACGGGCTCGCCTAAGGCTTCATAGACGATGTCTATTCCAACCTGTTCATCTTTAGTCTCACCCTTAATTAGCTTTGTATCCCTTAGTATTTTTCTTGTCCTAAGAAGGGCGACTCCTCCACCCGGAACAATTCCCTCCTCGACTGCGGCCTTGGTTGCACCAACAGCGTCCTTTACTCTTTCCTTTTTCTCGTTAAGCTCAATCTCTGTTGCCGCACCCACATTTATTTGGGCAACGCCTCCGGAAAGCTTGGCCAATCTCTCTTCCAGTTTTTCCTGGTCAAATTCAGAATCGGTGTCTTGAATTTGTCTTTTAAGAAAGGCTACTCTTCCCTTAATCGCCGATTTATCGCCTTTTCCACCAATAATTCTTGTACTATCTTTGTCAGACCAAACCTTGTCGGCTTGACCCAAATCAGTTACCTCAATTGACTCAAAAGTGCGCCCGGTATCCTCGCTTACTACCGTACCTCCGGTCAAAATCGCAATATCCTCAAGCATTTCTTTCCTGCTATCGCCAAAGCCCGGCGCCTTTACCGCCAGTATATTAAATGTGCCTTTAAGCTTATTGACAACGAGTGTTGCTAAAGCCTCACCCTCCAACTCGTCGGCGATGATTACCAAATTTTTGGAAATTTTGACGAATTTCTCCAAAAAAGGAAGAAGGTCTTGGATAGAAGAAATCTTTTTGTCGGTTAAAAGAAGATAGGCATTTTCAATTTCTGCCTCCATCCCTTCAGGATTGGTCACAAAATAGGGAGAAACATAGCCTCGGTCAAATTCCATTCCTTCCTTATACTCAATATCTATTGTCAATCCCTTTCCTTCCTCAACGGTTATCACGCCATCTCGGCCTACTTTGTCTAAGGCTTCTGCTATCTTTGCTCCAATTTCGCTATCTCCTGCAGAAATACTGGCAACTTGTTCAATCTCTTCCTTGTTTTTAATGGGCTTGGCCATCCTTTTAAGCTCCGCCACAACCACCTCGACTGCCTTTTCAATTCCCTTTTTAACAACCATTGGATTTGCACCAGCTGTAATATTCTTCATCCCCGTGCTTGCCATAACTTGAGCGAGCAAGGTTGCCGTGGTTGTTCCGTCTCCTGCATCATCGTTGGTTTTGCTGGCCGCTTCTTTTACAAGCTGCGCCCCCATATTCTCGAATGGGTCTTCGAGGTCTATCTCTTTGGCAACGGAAACACCGTCGTGGACAATACTTGGAGCTCCCCACTTTTTGTCCAGGGCAATATTTCTACCCTTTGGTCCTAGGGTAGTTACTACTGCCTTGGCAACAATATCAATCCCCTTTAAAAGAGATTGTCTTGCGTCGTCTGAAAATTTAAGTTGTTTAGCCATATGCTCGTCGCTTCGCTCCTCAAAATCCTAAATCCTAATTTCTAAATCCAAAATTTGACATTTGTCATTTGGATTTGGTCATTTCGCAGTTTCAACCGCGAGAATATCTTCAAACTTTGCAAATAAATATTCTTTTCCGTCTATTTTCACTTCACTACCGCCCCACTTTTTATAAACAACAATGTCGCCTATTTTAACCGGCGACTTTTTTGTAACTCCCTTTTCTGTTACTTCATCAGCTCCTACGGCCAAAACCTTGCCCTTTTGTGGTTTTTCTTCGGCGGATTCGGGAAGATAGATACCCGACACCGTCTTTCCTTCTGCTTCAAGGGGTTCAAGAATGAGGTAGCCGGAAGTTGGTTTAAGATTTAATTTCTTTTTCTTTTCTGCTGCCATGTTTTAAAAACAAAAAAGCTGTTAGTTTATCCTTAAGTTTGTCGACGATTAGCATTCCCCAACAGCGAGTGCTATTTTAATAGAGAAGGTTGCTTCTTGTCAAGTAGCATAAAAACCGAAGGGCAAGGAAAACTTGCGGCTTCGCCGTAAAAAGACCTCGGTCTGCTTACTACTCCGCCAAGGCGGAGCTCGCATAAACCTTGTACTTGAGCTTTAGGCTAACATATTTCCCCCAATCAACTGGGTGGAAGAGCGCGCGAGTTGGGGTTAATGTTTCGCTGGTGATTCTCTTCTTCATATACACAAATTGTAGTTTTCGAGCAAAAGGCTCAAATAGCTTAAGCACGAAGCACGAAGCACGAAGCACGAAACTATCTTTTCGGATTTCGGATTTCGGATTTCGGATTTTTACACTGTTTGGCCAATAGTCTGCAATCCACGAATTTTTGCCGATAAATCTCTCATAAGTTTTGTCTTTGTTTACCAAAAGCACTATTTGGGCAATCTCGTGCGCTGTAAAAATATTTCTTTTTCTCCAAATTAAATCCGCTTCATCCAACCACATGTTTAGACAAAGTTTATTCTTTTGGTTTTTGTCCTTTGGCTCTCTTGTGGGAATTCGCAAAAATTTCAAAAGTAAATAAACCAGAATTCTACTCGTCCACAAAGCTCCCTTTCTGGTAATAATCATAAGGTCAACGTCGGCCTCCTCCTGGCAGTTTTCCATACATAGCGCCCCTGTTACTGCAACCATCTTGACGCTCGGGATAAGGCCAATTATGCTGGCTGCCTTTTGGGCAATCAAAAATTTGCCCTTTGATGTCTTTTCTCTCAAAGTTCTTTTTAAAATCAAGCCCTCACGTCCTCTTAGAAAATAGTATCCTCCTCTTAAAACAATATTTGGGGTTCTTTCTTTGTCCAAAGAGGGAGCTTTTTCTCCTATCCTCCACTTGATAAGCTCTTGTGAGGTAAGAGGGTAATCGAAGATATCGTGGTAGAGCAAAGATACAAACTCTTCTTCTTTCAGAAAGTCCTTGGGTTTATTTGAAAATTCTCGCTTTAAGAGCTGACTCATCTTATTTGATATTGAGAAAGAACCTGGGATATTCCCACGGCAGATGTCTCCAAGGCCTTATCAACACGCTGTCTGGTATTTACCGCGTTTACCGCGTCCTCAAAATAGCTACTGATTTGAGAGTTAATTCCCGTCGGTCCGTCAAAAGTTCTTGACGCCAGATACCAGCTCTGTGCATATATTGCCTGTTCAATTATTGCGCCTAAAATTGGATGGTCTATTAGAAGCTCGGCCATCTCTACCCTTGGATAAGGCTCGCCAAAAAGTCGAAGACTCGAAGCAGCCTTATAAAACTTTTCCAAAGTTTCTCTTTGAACCAAGTAATTCAAAAAATCCCAAGCCGCTTGCCTATTTTCGCCTCTTGCCCAAACTCCCTCGACCCAATAAGTGGCATAGGTTATGTCGGCTTCATCCGGACTAGCCTTGGGCAATTGGGGTACAGGATATGTTCTAAACTTTAATCCAGGATTTATGTTTTGTATCTCAAAAGCTCGCCAAGAGGGACCAATATACATTGCTAACTTCCCGGTTGCAAAAGCAACAGTTGACGGAGGAAGACTTGCTTCCCATACCTCATCGGTTGAAGAAAACAGGGTAAAAAACCTTAAAGCGTCTTCTGCCAAGTCGCCTTGGGGGTTGGCCAAATTGACTCCATTCTGGAGCATCATAAGAGCAAGTATCTCCTCCCAATGGTCAACGTTTTCCGTCCTTCCTAGTGCAATGCCCGCTTGCTTAATCAAACCTTGCTCGTCTTTTATTGTCAAATCAGTTGCAGTTTTTCTTAGCTCGTCCCAAGTCGTCGGAGGCGTTTTAACACTCGCTTCAAATATTTCTTCATTGACGTATAACACAAGCCCGTCGTACTCAAGAGGCAATCCCACTATATCTCCTCCAACTCTTAAATCGGCCAGGGCAACCGGATAGAAAGTTTGAGTAAATTCCGCTTGCGACATAACAGAGGAAGGGAGTGCATCAAGTTCTTTTCGAAACATCGGAACCCATGAGTTGTGGAAACGAAAAATATCGGGGCCTTCTCCGGCGGCAAGAACGTTGGTTAGGCGTTCACGGTAATCCTGTTGTGCCTGTTTTTGATAGGTAATTTTAACGTTTGGGTTTACCCTTTCATAATCGTCAATAATTTGGGCAACGGCTGCGTCCTCTTCCCACAAACCCCACCAGGTTAAATTAACTTTGCCGCCGGGCGCTTCTTTAAATAAAAAATTCTTTGCCAAAAGATAGGCTCCGCCTAAAATGACAAGGAGGAAAAGAAGGACCACAATTATCTTAGGAAAACCCTTTTTGGGAGGCGGAGGAGTTGCTACCTCGGTTATTGGTTGCTCTGGTTGTTTCCCTTGGTTTTCTGCAGACCCACCGGTAACTTCCGGTTCTGCTTGTCCTTTTCCTGGCGTGGGCATCGGTGGGAGTGTCTGTGTTGCGGGTGGAGGAGGAGGTACGGCAGGGGGAGACTGGGAAGCTATGGGGACGCTTCCAGAAATTTTTGAGGATGGCTCTCCTGTTTGCCCACTTGGCAAGGGAGAACCTGTCCCGACTTTGTTTTGTTGGCCTTGGCCTGGTGAAGAAAAGTCTTGGGCAGCCATTATAGCTTTAATGTTATCATACAATCGAAAAGATGTTGAGAAAGAAACAGGCTGGCAAAAAAGTAAAAGTTTGGCTCAAAAAAAGGTCTGCTTTTTTTGTCATACTTTTTACGCCCGCCGTAATAATCTTTGCAGTATATAACCTTGCCTATGTAAACAAAGTGTTTCCCGGGGTTTTTATTGCCGATATTAATGTGAGCGGCCTTAGAACGAAGGAGGGTGTTCGGGCTCTTTCCGACGCAGTTATTGCTCCTGAAAAAATTTCCATAGTATATGATGATAAAACTTTCGATATTGAAGTTAAAGCGATTGAATTTTCTTATAACTATCCGCAGTCTATAAAAGCCGCTTACACTCTTGATAGAACCGGAAACATTCTGCTTGACTTCCATCAAAGGCTTAAGGCCCCTTTTCGCCATAAAAATCTTGGATTAAGATTCGATTTCGACGAAGAAAAATTAGACGAAGGGTTAATAAATATCGCAGAACAAGCTGCGATTGAACCAGTAGCCCCGTCGGTCGAGCTTGTTAACGGCAACGTCGTGGTAAAAAGAGGTTCTCCCGGAATTTTAGTCGATATCAAGAAATTAAAGGCTGAAATCGGACAGAGTTTTGCTTTTGCAAAAGAAACGCCGATAAAACTCCCCTTAATGTCTGTTGACCCCACAATCAACGAGGCACAGGCAAAAGAAATAGAAGCAAGGGCAATTAGCCTTTTGGGGAAAAGTTTGGTTTTAGAAAGCGAGGAAAATAGATTTGTCTATGAAGAAGACGAGATAATAACTCTTCTTTTTGTCAACGGTGAGTACCATGGGCAAAACATTCAAACAATTATTGCCAGGGTCGCCGATTCCGTTAACCGAAAGCCCCAAAATTCAATATTTACTTATGAGCAAGGCAGGGTCAAAGAGTTTGCTCCGGCAAAAGACGGCTTAAAAGTCGATAAAGATTTACTCGAAACTAAAATAGTTGGTAATCTGCGATCCCTTGAAACAAGCAATAACCTGATAGCAAAGATAGAGATACCAATTGAAAGGACGGCTCCGAAGGTAAAGACAGAAGACGTTAATAAATTGGGCATTAAGGAGTTAATAGGGAAAGGTTCCTCGGGCTTTGCCGGCTCTATTCCTTCTAGAGTGCACAACATCACCCTCTCCGCCTCTAAATTTAACGGCACCCTTATTAAGCCGGGTGAAATTTTCTCATTTAACGACACTTTAGGGGACGTCTCCGCCTACACAGGTTATCAACAGGCCTACATTATCAAAAATGGCCGAACTGTATTGGGAGACGGCGGCGGAGTCTGTCAAGTCTCCACTACTCTTTTTAGAGCTATTTTAGATGCTGGACTTCCAGTTGTTGAAAGAAGGGCCCATTCTTACAGAGTAAGCTATTATGAACAAGACTCTGCTCCCGGATTTGATGCAACCGTTTACGGCCCTTTTATTGATCTTAAATTTAAAAACGACACCCCCGGGCATCTATTAGTCCAAACGCGGGTTGACCCAAGGACTTCTTCGTTAGTATTTGAAATTTACGGCACAGACGACGCAAGAGTGGTGGAAATTACAAAACCTGTGATAACCAGCGTTACAGCTCCACCAGAGGACCTCTACCAAGACGACCCAACCCTTCCTTTGGGAACTATCAAACAAATTGATTTCAAAGCTTGGGGGGCAAAAGTGAACATTAGCTACAAAGTAACAAGAAACGGGGAAGAATTATTTTCAAAAACTTTTTATTCAAACTTTAGGCCCTGGCAAGCTATCTATCTTCGCGGTACCGGCCCCGTCAATTAGTCCTTTTGAGGCTTTAATTTAGCCTCCACGTTACTTACTAAACCCTCAAGTGCTTTCTCAAACTCAATCGCATCTTGGCCGTAACATTCCTTGGGGTCTTGTCTTACCTACTCTCCATCGCTGGTCCTCCATTCATGATAAATAAGTTTTTTGTCATCCTCCTCGGAAAACCTTATCCTTCTGCCATCCAAACTAATTCCTACCCAAAAGGAGTCTACTTTATGATGAACCTGGAAAGTGAATGGTCCGAATTTAGGCTCTTTTTCTGGATACCCTAAAAATGCTTTGTCTACCACTGATAAAAAAGTAAGGATCTCCCAACCAACAATACTAATCGCTTTATTTCTTCTAACCTCGGACAGCCCGAAATTATAGATTCATTACCCTAAGGGAAGTCGAGGATAATCCACTATCCCTCTCTCTTCCATTCATTTGCCGCTCATTCTTTCTAAATATAATATGCCACGTTGTATACTCACTTTACTAGTACAACTTTTATCGGTATGAAAATTCTGGGAATAGAAACATCTTGTGATGAAACGGCCGCGGCGGTAGTGGAAGATGGGACAAAGATTTTGTCAAGTGTGGTCGCCTCTTCTTCCCAACGACATGCAAAAACAGGGGGGATTATTCCAGAAGTTGCAGCTCGGCAACAGATCAAAAGCATTATTCCTGTTATAGAACAAGCTTTAGTAAAAGCTTTTGAGGTGGAAAATGGGAAGTTAGAAGCCGGATTCTCTCACCTCCCACTTCTCACTTCCAGAATAGATGCCCTAGCCGTCACTGTCGGACCTGGTTTAATCGGCTCTCTTTTAGTTGGGACTGAAACTGCTAAAACCCTTGCCTATCTTTGGAAAAAACCAATAGTTGGTGTCAATCATTTGGCGGCCCATATATACGCTAATTTCATTAGCGAAAATCCGAAATCCAAATATCAAAATACCGAGCAAGGCTCGCGGCTTCGCCGGAAACAAACTCAAAATTCTAAATTCAAAAACCAAAACAGCAAGTTGCCCGAGTTTCCAGCCTTAGCCCTAGTAGTCAGCGGAGGCCATACGGATTTAGTGCTAATGAAGGGGCATGGAAAATTAAAGTGGATTGGTGGTACTCGAGACGACGCGGCGGGAGAAGCTTTTGATAAATGTGCCAGACTTTTGGGACTACCCTATCCAGGTGGACCAGCTATCTCCGCCGAGGCGGAGAAATTCTTTAACAGTTCGCGGTTCACCGACCACCGTTCACTAACTATGTTTCCTCGCCCAATGATAGGCGAGAGTAATTTTGACTGGAGTTTCTCGGGACTTAAAACTTCTGTTCTTCGCCAATTAAATGGCAAAACACCAAGCAAATCTTCTGTCCCAATGCTTGCCGTTGAAATACAAGAAGCAATCGTCGACGTATTGGTCGAAAAAACGCTACGCGCTTTAAAAAAATTTAAACCAAGGTCTTTGCTTTTGGCCGGGGGGGTCGCTGCAAACAATCGTCTTGCCGAAAAGTTTCAGAAAAAAATTAGCAAAGAGCTACATGAAAAGGTATCGTTTCATGTTCCCCCGCCACATCTTTGTACAGACAATGCAACATACATAGCGGCTTATGCGCATTTTAATTTTAACCCCGCCGACTTGAAAAAAATTTCTGCTAATCCTCAGTTAACAATAACTGGGGAGATCTGAAATTAGTTGTTGGAAAATAGAAATTGGTAATAGACACTGGATATTGGAAATTGGTTTTATTAATACTACTTTCTAATTTCCATTACAAATTTCCAATTTCTACATCGCTAATTTCCAGCATCTAAATGCAAATAATCAAAGTCGACCCTAATAATCCGGATACCAAAACCATCAGTAAGGCGGCTAGGGTATTAAAGTCAGGTGGCCTTGTCGTTTATCCGACCGATACAGCTTACGGTCTCGGTGCAAACGCACTAAGCAAAAAAGCAGTAAAAAAAGTTTACGAAGTCAAGGGTCGGGATTATTCAAAACCAACACACGTTGTGGTTACCGACTGGAAAATGATTGAAGAACTGACTGAAACCAATGAGCTGGCAAAAAAACTCTATCACCACTTTCTCCCAGGGCCTCTAACTATTATCTTACCCAAAAAGAAAACCGTCCCCGATATTCTTACTTCTGGGCTACCAACTCTTGGCATTCGTATTCCCAATAACTCAGTTACTCAATCACTTAGTCGCTCATTAACCTTCCCCTACACAACACCCTCTGCCAACAAATCCGAAGGCGTTACTCCTTACTCTATCGACGACATCAGAAAGCAGCTTGATATCGAAAAAATAGACTTGATATTAGACGCCCAAGAACTGCCTCCAACTCCCCCATCCACAATAATTGATTTATCAATACATCCTCCAAAAATCCTGCGCGAAGGATCGATTAGCAAAGAGCAAGTAGGAAAAGCGATAAAAGATGTAGTTTAAATTTCATTCTTCTAGAAAATTCAAGGTTTCAAGTGTTATCATACAGCCATGGATAAACGCTACGACCACAGAAAAAACGAGGCAAAAGTTTATTCTCTTTGGGAAAAATCAGGAGCTTTTACTCCAAAAATCGATAAGGGGAAAAAGCCGTTCACTATAATTATGCCGCCCCCCAACGCCAGCGACCCGTTGCATATA
Organism: Patescibacteria group bacterium; assembly: GCA_022562395.1. Classification (GTDB taxonomy): domain Bacteria; phylum Patescibacteriota; class Microgenomatia; order UBA8517; family UBA8517; genus JADFPI01. Next base: position 9,575 of record JADFPI010000010.1, read on the forward strand.
GGCCACGCGAGATTTGTAGCAATTCAAGATATTCTGGTCCGATATCACAGAATGCGGGGCGAACCAACTCTTTGGCTGCCAGGAGCAGACCATGCCGGGATTGAAACCCAATACGTTTTTGAGAAAAAGCTGGCAAAAAAGGGAAAAAGCCGGTTTGACTATGACAGAGAGACTTTGTACAAAATGCTCTGGAATTACTCTATGGAAAATAAAAGCACAATGGAAACTCAACTTAAACAACTTGGAGCATCTTGTGACTGGAGCCGCAATAAATTTACCCTCGACTCGGATATAGTTAAAATCGTCTACGCTGTTTTCAAAAAACTCTACGACGACGGACTTCTCTATCGAGGAGAAAGGATCGTCAATTATTGCCCTTCTTGCGGAACTAGTTTTTCGCAGCTCGAGGTAAATTATGTCGAGCGCGACGACCCTCTTTACTTTCTTGACTATGAAACGGTTACAATTGCCACAACCAGGCCCGAGACTATTTTTGCCGACGTCGCCATTGCCGTAAACCCCAAAGACAAAAGGTATAAAGATTTAATCGGAAAAACAGCCAAACTTCCTATTGTCGGCCGCAGTCTACCCATTATCGCAGATTCTCTTGTCGACCCCGACTTTGGAACAGGAGCTCTCAAAGTCACCCCGGGTCACGACGCCACCGATTTTGAAATTGGCCAAAAACACAAACTCCCAACAGTCTCGGTAGTCGACAAAGAAGGCAAAATGGTAAACACCCCAAAAAAATACATCGGCTTGACTTCTGAAAAAGCAAGAAGGCAAGTCGTCGAAGATCTAAAAAGGGCTAAAAAAATAAAGGAAGTTAAGACTATTCACCACTCAGTTGGCACCTGTTATCGAGATAAAGGCCTAATTGAACCTTTGGTCTACAAACAATGGTTTATAAAAGTTAAACCTTTAGCAAAAACTGCTTTAAAAGCAGTGAGAGAGAGAAAAGTAAAGTTTGCAGCCAAGCGATTTGAAAAAATAGCCAAGCACTGGCTGAGAAACTTAAAAGACTGGAATATCAGTCGTCAAATTGTTTGGGGTATTAGAATTCCCGCATGGAGATGTGAACATTGTCTTGAATGGACGATAACGAATGGTCCTTCTCCGAAAAAATGTAAAAGCTGCGAACATCAAAAGCTTACTCGTGACACCGATACCTTTGATACCTGGTTTTCTTCGGGACAATGGCCATATGCCACTCTCTTGAGCGGCAAAAACTCAAAACTCAAAACTCAAAACTCAAAACTACCAATAGGTGTTTCTACTACGCTGGACTTCGACTACTTTTACCCAACCAGCGTTATGGAAACTGCCTACGATATTTTGCCCTTCTGGGTAATCAGAATGATTATGCTTGGTCTTTATGCAACGGGCGAAGTTCCTTTCCGGCAAGTTTTAATACACGGGCTTGTCAGGGACAATAAGGGGGAAAAAATATCAAAGTCCAAAGGAAATGTAATCGACCCGATTGAAATGGCTGAAAAATACGGGGCAGATGCTCTCAGGATGGCCCTCATCTGGGGCGCATTAATAGAAAACGACATGGCCCTATCAGAAGAGAATGTTCGCGGACAAAGAAACTTTGCCAACAAAATATGGAACGTAGCAAGGTTTGTATTCTCGGGGCTTCCTGGAAAACGAAGAAAAAGAAATAAAGACGATAACTGGATAGTGAAAGAGCTAAAGACAACTATTAGAAAAGTGACGCGGTCACTAAATGGGTACAGATTAAACGAAGCGGCGGAGGAGATTTACGACTTTATTTGGCATAAATTCGCGGACGTCTATATTGAAAAAACGAAATCTCGTCGTGAAGATTCCCAAAAAACTCTCGAGCTAGTGCTTGCACAATCTCTAAAACTCCTCCACCCCTTTATGCCTTTTGTAACTGAAAAGATCTGGCAAGAAAGCAAAGACAGATTCGACTCCCCTAACCTTATTTCTGCTAACTGGCCCAAATAGATTACTTAAAAGAAAAAGTTGCAAGCATCCTGTCAAAGTCGGCCCCATACTCTGAGGCTCGAGCCGAGGTCTTTTCAATATTAAAGCCCACAGAATAAATTCCATCATCGAGCTCAAAGTAAAGCCTTTTGCTGATCAGAACGCTGGAGTCTTTGTCGAAGCCTGAAACCAAAATGGCCTCTTTGCCCCCTACCGTCACGTTAGTTACCTCGACATCCACCTCCTCACCTAGATCGAGTCTATTATTTTCTCCTAACCACTGTTTAAGCAACATTGCATCTGGGTTAGGCTCCGGTCCTATTACTTGAAAAAGCACACTGTAAGCTACGGCTTCTTGCCCTTCTTCTTTAAAAGAGGACTCATAAGTTGCCGGGTTTATTTCCTCGCCGCTTTCGTCTTTTTTAATTGTTGGTTCGGGAAGATACGGAGGGTATTTAATAGAAAATTTATCCAAGTCATAAGCTTTCCAGTTAATTACCGGGTCAGGGGTGGGGACGGGTGTTGCGGTGGACGTAGGAATGGGAATATCGGTAGGAATTGTGAAGGTTACTATGGCTGGCGTTAGGGTTGGGATTGGCGTTGGCGCAATCTTTTCGTTTATTAATCCGCTGGCACCAAGATAAAAACCGGCGAATCCGGCAACTATTAAAGTAAGTAGGGCCAAAATTAGTATTATGGTTTTCGATTTATCTCTCCCCTGTTCCGGCACCGGCGGAGGTGGAACAGAAATGTGGGGTGGGGGTGAAGGTTGACCAGCGCCTGGAGTAGTAGGTGGTGGTGGAACATAACCTTTCTGCTGGGGAGGTGTAGTTTGTTGACCCGGGACCTGCTGTGGCCCTTGGTATACCCCTTGCCCAGAACTTCCTTGAGTTGTCGAACCGGCTTGCGGCTGATTAACATTTGGTGTTTGTCCTTGACCTGGCATAATCTTAGTTTACTAGCTTTAAACAAACTTTCTCAAGTAGTCATTTTCCCCTTTATTTAATAAACAATCTTTTGTATACATAATTAATGCCCAAAAAAGGATTAAAGAAAAGAAAAAATGATTTAGTCTTTTTCCTTTCTTGTTGTGGGGCTATTCTAATTCTCCTTCTGGCTCTTATAAACATGGGGACTTTCTTTCTTCCCAAAAAAGTTTACAGAGACTTGGAGGTTTACCAAGAACAAAAAAGCTTTTGGCAAGAAATTGTTTCCAAGCATCCAAATTATCTGGATGGCTGGTTGGAGTTAGCAAACATTAATCTTTTACTAGATGATTTAGAAGAAGCAAAAAGGGCTTTTGAAAAGGCAAGGGAAATAAACCCAAATTCAGAAAAAGTTGCCATTCTCAAAAAGAAGCTTTAAAGAAGCTCGCTCCTCATAAAAATTATTCTTTTGATGTTTTTTTACCATCTTCTTGAGGTTCTGCCTTCTCTTTCTCCCCAGCGGCCACTTTTTCTTCCTTTCCTTCTCCGGATGGCGGCTTTTCTTCTGTTTCCGCTTCCGCTTCGGTTTCAACTCCCTCGACTTCTTCGGCGGGCGCGACAACTTCTTCTTCCTCTTTTCTTACCGGCTCTACTTTAACAACAATTTGTTCAAGGTCTTCTTTAACTTCTATTTTCTTCGCGTCAAAACTCAAGTCCTTTATAACTACCGATTGGTCGACCTCGGCAAGTGAGCTTATATCCACAATGAATTTTTCTGGTAAATCACCCGGCAAGGCTTCTATCTCGACCTCGTCAATCTGCTGTATAACTGTCCCTTTACCAGCTTTTTCTGCCGGCGACTCACCAATCACCTCGATTGGTACTGCTGCAGTAACCTTTTCCTTAAGGTTTACCTGTAAAAAATCTGCATGAATCGGGGTATCGGTCACCGGGTCGACCTGAACATTGTGAATTAAAACAGTTTTTTTTGACGCCTTTTTGGAGTCACCGTTTAAAACCAGCTCGACCAAACCAGTCTCGCCAGCTTTTTCAAAAGTTTTAACAAAGTCGGAAAGAGAAACCTTTATAGCCTCCGACTTTACTTTCTTTCCGTAAATATTTGCCGGCAGAATTCCATCGGCCCGGAGCCTCTTCACTTTTCTGCCGAATATTTTCCTTTTTTGCGCTTTTAGAGTTTGTTTATCCATAAATGTCCTACCAAGAAACCCGCGAGTTTAAATCTTTGGCAAGAAGGAAATTATATCCGTAACTTACCACGTCGGTCAAGGAAAAGCTTGGGACCGCATATACTTTTAAGCCCCTAGGAAAAAATAACCTAACAACCACCGGGTCCTCCCTTGTTCCTGCCTGTTTTCTCCAGTAAAGCGAATAGATACCGGGTGAGCCGAAGCCTAAGCCGACATTCTGGCTCCAGGAGATGTTAAGGGTGCTAGTTTTACCCGGGCCAATTTCTAAAAATACTCCAACCTCCTTCCTTCCTTGTGTAAGTTTAATTTCTGGTTCAAGAACTTGCTTTTCAGTTCCTCTAACCACCTCCACTCTTAAAACTTCACTCTCGGGAGGCATCATAATTCTTGTGTACAATTTGTATTTAGCTATTTCGCCCAGAAGTGGAGAAGCGTCATTTACAAAAGTTGTCGATAAAAACCTCTCAACCCGTCCGTTTTGAAAAGAAACTATCAATGAGAACGATCTTCTTATAAAAAAATTTGCCTTGTTCACTCCCAAATTGGCCTCTACTATCCCTAGCCAGTCGGCAAAACAGTTCCCGCTACAAGACGGTATCCTGACAGCACCATCCCAACCAAACTCCGATATTATTCTTGCTGCTTGAGAGTTGTGTAAAAATACCTGCACGTGTCTTTCGTTTAGACTATCAAAAACGCTCGTTGTTACTTTTATGTAATCGGATGAGCCCATGTTTGAAAGTCGCATCAAAAGCTCCCTGGCAAGGGCCGTTAAAAAACTTGCTTTTTTTCGCGAGCCGGGAAAAAAGTCCTTTTCAACCTCATATTGAGTTTTCTCATAAAGGTTGTTGTAGTCGACTAATTGATTAAAGTCAGTAATTAGAATCGGACCCGTCTGTTTAAGTATCTCCCGAGCAACTTCTAAATCAATACCAATTACGCCATCGACTGATATATCTAGTTCTTTGTCGAGAAACCACTCGGCGCGCTGGGCCGATGTTGGAAAATCGGGGTCCCAATTGGAGTCTCTTAAATACCAGTTGGCTTCTCCCAGATAATTTTTTATCGGGGGAGGCGGCTCTACGTGGCCCTTTAACTGACCGTCCGCAGAATAAACATCCTGGACACTTATGTCAATCAGTCTTCCATTCTCAAAAGAAACTATTGCGAAGGAGCCTATAAAACCGCCTGTCGGTCTTAGCTCCATATTGTTTTGAAACAGAACTAAATAAGTTTTTCTTTGCTCGCTTCCCAAAAGGCCGGGAAGTTCTCCAAAAATCTTCTTGGTTAAAAGTACCTTTTCCCTGAGATTTAGTACCCCGTCGTTTGCAGAAAACACACCTAATACTTTTTTAGAAAGCCCAAAGGACGCTGCCACCTCCCCCTGTAGAAAACCGAGGTCGTTGTAAAGTGAGTCAATCTCAACTGTAATCTTGCCTGTAATTGTTTTTACTTTATATGGTTCGTTTCCCAATATTTTCTCTAAAAGCTCAGACGAGTAAACTGACAGCAAAACGGCTCTTTTCCCTATCACTCCAGAACGCTCTAATAATCCGGCCATGAGCGCACCGGGCGCAAAAAATCCTCCAACTAATGGCATCTCTGAATACCTTATCAGCCCTTTTTCTGCAAAGCTTGCCGAATTTTGTGTCAAGGTAAAAAACCTGCTAGCTCGTCCCAAATTACCTTGTTCTAAATCGTTCTTTGCCAGTAAAATGCTTGAGGCACTAAGCAAAAGCAAGTAAAAGGGAATAAGTAAAACAAACAAAAGAAGCGCGAAAGAAAAAATTGCAAAACCTTTTACCCTTGAAGTTTTTTTTCCTTGGCTCTTTTTTGTATCTTTCTTTTTTTTCTTTACGATTTTTGGTTTTAGAAAATCTTTTGAAAGAAAGCCGAATGTTTCTTGTAAACAACGACTTAGATTTGTAGCTACGACTACTTTTTTTATGTTTGGATAGTAATAACTCTCTTTTATATCAACGTCTTTAGCTTTTACATAAGGCGCAAGTCTTTTGACCTGTTCAAAAAACCCTCCCGCGGTAACTGGTTTCGGAATTACTGCCGCGTCCCCGTCTTCGTATCCAAAAGAAAAAAGAGTTCTCTTAAGAGACGGTAGCAATTCCTCAACGTTTACGGGATATAATTTAACGTCCTGCTTAGGAAGCTTAATCTCTTTACTAAAGGCAGCTGCTTTGACAATACTCGAAACTAAATCGCTCTGCTCCAATATGCCTCGCGGTCCAATCGCCTGGCCCACGTAACTGAGCCTTAAATCAATCTTCTTTCTCTTTGCCTCTGCCTTTACAAAGCCTACGATTTCACTTCTGTAGAAATTTTCATCCTGAACATATGGAGCAATGACCATAAATTTCGCGTCCGAGCTTTGAGCCAAAGAGAGGGCCAAAGAGGCAAACTCCTCAAGTCTCTTTTGGTAGTTTTCGCTTCTGTCTTTTTCAGAAAAACCGACTACTAAAACCACATAGTCGCAAAATAACTCTAATTTCTTGTCTTTAAGGGCCAAAATCTCAAAGGCTCCCTTGTCTGGCAAAAGCTCCTTCTGTCTCCAAAGCTTTTCTTTTCGACTGACAACCTTTACTACAAGACCGCTGTCGAAAAGCAGCTTTACAAATCCCAAAGATATTACATCAGGGTTTGCGAAAACCACTGCGGTCGGAATTCTTTTTTTATCTCCAGAGAGAGAAGCCATTGTTAAGTACATGCTAGTTGAAGACTTAATTATTTTCAATTTAATCAAATAACCTATTGCGAAAACGGGAAAATTTTTTTCTTTTCAAGGGAAACTACTCTGTGTACGTGAAACCGTTTACTTTTTTTGGTCGAGAATTTTGTTAACTAAAAAGTCTGCCAGTCTGTTTTTTTCTCTGGGGACAGAAACATAGCCTATTTTAACACCAATTACTTTTTCCAATTTCTTAACTGATAAAAATTTCGGAAGTAGCTTTTTACTTTTTATTTTAAATTCTCCGGATAGCTGCTTTGCCACTAATTCTGAGTCCAAATAAAAAACCACTTCCTTTTTGGCTATTAAGCGCTTGTTGTCGCTAAGCCAGCTAAGCGCCATGATAACGGCAGCATATTCTGCTTCGTTGTTTGTCCTTTCTCCTAAATACTCTGTCGCCTTGTGCTCTACTGTCGTTCCTTTAATTACAACAAAAGCGGCGGCCGAGGGGCCCGGGTTACCTCTTGCTCCCCCATCGCAATATATTTTTAGAATGCCTCTTTTCATAGATGCCTATTTAACTCAAGTTTATGGCTTCCAAAATAGCTATGTGTCAAAACATTATTTTTAGCTTGCATATTATTGTGTTTTGGGTATGAAAATTTATCTATAGGCAAGGCCTGCAAAAACCGCCAAAAGTAACTGCGTTTGCTGCAAGGTTATCCAATAGTGATCAAAGCTCCCCGTAATAATTATCAGCAAAAAAACAAAGACATACAACCCTTTACTGCCGACTACTTGGAAGGACTTTTTTAAAGAAAGAAACAGAAAGTAAATAAATATCAAAAGTCCGAAAATTCCTGTTTCTACAAAGATTAAAAGAAAAATGTTGTGAACCGGTTGCAAAAACCAAGTAATACCCGTGTCTACTCTAACCGTTGGAAGCAAAACTGGGAAATTATTCAGTCCAATCCCGGTTAATGGTGCTTGCGAAAGCATTTTTCCAGCGGCTTCATTAAGCTCGGCTCTTTTTGAAATGTTCTCTCTAAGGTTTACCTTACTAAATTGAGCACTTGCAATCGGCAATAAAAGCCCTAAAAGGACTACCAGAAAAAAAATATAAAGGGCGATTCTTTTAAAAAATTTGGGGCTCAGAAAATAGGTAACCATAAAAACTGCCACAATAAATAAAGCAAGCCAAACACCTAAAGAAGCAGCAAGAACTAAAACGGCAAAGGAGGAAATACCAACAATCACCTTTAAAAAAACCGATCCTTTTGTCTTTAGGAGAAAAAAGCCGGAAGTGGCTACAAAGCCCGCTAAAACATTTGGGTGGGGAAAAATTGAATAGGGGCGCATGAGCTCGCGTCCTAGATAGTACGCTTTTGCAATTCCGGGAGTTGAGGCTGTAAAACTTCTCTCTCCCAACAAGTAAAGCGGGCCTCCAATTGTCCTTTGCAAGAAAAATTGCCCAATTGCAATAACCGAGGAATAAATAAGTGCCAAGGAAAGAGGGGTAAAGATTAGCTTTTTTGTAATCGTCTTTTTTTTGTCAACGATATAGATTGTCAAAAAGGCCAACTCATAAACTTTAATCCACTTAACTAATGATACTTGAGGTCTTTGCGCATAATAAACGTTAAATAGCGAAAATATAAAAATCGCAAAAAGGACTACCTGCCTTTTTGAAAACTTAGGAATTTTTCTTTCTTTGCCAACCAGCCTCTCCAGTGCCCATAAGAAAAAAAGGGCAAGCAAAACAATGTCTGTTAAGTAGATGGCTGGAGACAAGTAGTCCACTCGTATTCCGCCAACAAAAGCCCAGTCAGGCCAAAAATGATAAGCAACTTGTGTCGGTAGAAGAAAAATTAAGATTTGAAAAAGAATTTTTTGTAAATTCTCTCGGAAGCTTTTACTTTTCAACATCTAGTCTACTTTTTGCTTCCTTTGGGCTTGACTACCAAATAGCGCTCGCCCTCCTCGCCGTGGGACTCAGTTTCTAGGTCTTTTTCTTCTGACAGAGAAAGATGGATTGTCCTTCTTTGTGCGGGAGTAAGATTATAAAGAGTCTGCGGTTCCCCTGTTTCCATGGCCCGTTCTGCGGCTTGGCTCGCAAGCCCTTTTAAATAATCCTCCTGTTTGGCCCTCCAATCTCCAATGTTTACTATTACTCTGGACCACTCGCCCATTTTTCTTCTAATTATCATGCCAACAATTGACTGTAGTGCATTTAGTGTTTCTCCCCGGTGTCCTATCAGAAGTCCGGTTTCCTCAGTCGTTTCAATATCGACAACAACTGCCTCACTTTCCTCGTCGAAAGACACAGAGGGCTTTGCTTTTGTCCCCATAAGTTTCAAAATCTTTTTCGTTGCTTTTTCTGCTATGGCGATGTCTTCTCTTTTCTTTTTAGCTGCCATTTTTAATTTCCCTGGTCTATGATTTTAACAAACCTGTCTTTTTTAAAAAGGGGGTCATTCCGCCCCAACCGGACATTCTGTACTGCTGATAAGCTTGATACAAAGAAAAAAGAAGCCAATAAAGAGCGAGGCCTGATGCAAATCTCAAGCCAAAAATTATTGTAAAAACTGGAATCATAAAAGTAGTCGACTTTTGCATGGCCGAAGCAATATCGTCAGTCTTCTCGGGAGTTGCCTTGGCCCTCTTTTCCTGTATTTCGATATAGGGGGCCATTATCTTGGCCGAAATAAGCTGAACAACTGCTGCCAAAATCAAAATAGGCCCGGGAAGAGGGAAGGGGAGAAAAGAAACTTCTATTGCGTCCGGCTCGGTAACGTCTAGATAAAGAAATCTTGTATTAATCGTCTGCTCTTGGTCAAACTGTAATGGCGGGTAAAGAAGTTCATTAAACTTAGAAACGGCGTCAGGGCCGGATGAAAGAGTTCGAACAAAAACATTAAAAAAAGCAATAAGAACAACAATTTGCAAAATATAAGGAAGGCATCCGGCAGCGGGATTTACTCCTCTTTGCTTATATAAATCAGCCTGGGCCTGCCTAAGCTTTCCTTTGTCTTCTTTGTGCCTTTTTTTCAGTTTCTCAAGCTGGGGAGCAACATCTTTCATCTTTTTCATCGATTTCATATATGGCTTTGTCAAAGGATTAAGTAAAACTCTTAAAAATAAGCTGAAGCCGATAATTGCAACGCCCATGTTTTCTCCAAGCAAGCGATAGAAAAGAATCAATCCGTTGGCCAATGGCTGTAGTAAAAGAATTTCAAATATGTTCATTTTAAGTTATCTTAATAACGAACCTAAGGAAGACTTCGTGAAGGGATGGCATCGAGCCAGTCTCCTCAAGGCCAAATTTCCTCCTTTTGTTAAACCATAACGCTCAATTTTTTGCCTAGCATAATCTGAACAGGTTAGGTTAAACCTACATGCATGTCCAAACAAAGATTCAAAAATTGGCGACACAAAGCCCTGATATAAACTTATCGTCTTTAATACCAAAGTCTTCATTTCATTATTCCCTCTTCTCTTAAAACCTTGACTACTTCGTGCATCATTTCGCTTGTGTATCTTCTTGCAGAAATTTCCTTCGCCAGAAAAATAATATCGTATCCAGGCTTAATGTAAGATAAAGATTGTCGAACAGACTCCCTCATTGCCCTTTGTACCTTGTTTCTTATTACCGCCTGTTTTGAAACTTTACCAGAAACCACAAAGGCAAACCTAGAAGAATTCTTGTCCCCTCTGTTTATATAGCTTAGACCGAAAGACGTACTTTGGACAACCTTCCCTTTGTCTTTAACTCTTATAAAGTCTTTTTGGTCGGTTATTCTGTTGTGTTTCGCAAGCATACGATTAACTTATTCGGAAAGCTTCTTTCTTCCTTTTTCTCTACGACGCTCGATAACTTTTCTTCCCCCTGCCTCTTTCATCCTTTTCCTAAAACCATGGGCTCTTTTCCTTTTCCTTTTGCTCGGCTGATATGTTCTTTTTGGCACGACTTCATGATTATATATCATGTAAATCCAAAACTTAAATAACAGTTGACCATTGACCCTTGACGTTTGACTCTCAATCCTTTGTTAATTGTTACCTGTTTCATGTTAATTGTTTATCCTTCTTCGGTTTTTTTAGGGGTTGACTAATTGTGGATAACTTAATTACCATGCCTTTGCTGTTTGGTTTGTTTCTGTCCCCCAATTAATAAAAACATGGCTTCAGAAAATACAAATGAAATTTGGAGAGAAGTACTAGAAAGTGCAAAGGTGTCAGTTTCACCCGCAATTTTTTCGACCTGGTTTTCGCAAACCCATTTAACCAAGCTCCAAAAAGTAAACAATCGATACATTGCCCACGTTGGCTGCTCTTCTTCGTTTGTAAAAACAACGGTAGAAAGTCGCTATTTCGGCCTAATTCAAGACTATCTAATCAAGTCCTTGGGGGAAAAGTGTGACCTCGTCTTTACGGTCAAACAAGTGCCAAACCAAAAATCTATCCAAAAAGAGGGTGAAGCAGCTCCTCTTTTTAAGCAAGAAAAAATCCAAGAAGAAGAAATCGCGCGTGTCCTTTCTCAAGCAAGAATACGACCGGGGTTTACTTTTGATAATTTTGCAGTTTCTTCTTCAAACCAAATGGCCTGGGCCGCCGCCGAAGCAGTCTCAAAAAGCCCAGGAACAGCCTACAACCCTTTTTTTATGTGGGGAGGAGTTGGTGTTGGCAAAACCCATTTAATGCTGGCAACTGGACACTCTCTTTTAAAAAGAAACATCGATAGCAATATTTTATTTTGCACCGGAGAAGAATTTACCAACGACATTGTTGAGGGAATTAGAAACAAAACAACTCAAGCTTTCAGAAACAAATACAGAAAACTAAAGGCGTTGCTTGTTGACGATATTCAATTTATCGAAGGGAAAAACGCGGTTCAAGAAGAGTTTTTTCATACTTTCAACGCCCTGATTGGCGCAGGAGGACAGATAGTCTTGGTTTCTGATCGACCACCTGGTGACCTTGCCAAATTGGAAGAAAGACTAAGGAGTCGTTTTGAAGCAGGGCTAATTGTCGACGTTGCCCCCCCAGACTTTGAGCTTCGTTGTGCCATCACTCTTATCAAGGCAAAGGAAAGGGGGATAGAAATACCGATGGACCTGATACATATAATTGCTGGAAACATAAGCTCCGCCAGAAAAATAGAAGGATTTATTGTGCAATTAATTTCAGAAGCAAAACTTAAAAATTCAGAAATAACCGAAGACCTTATTCAGCTACTTCTTGGTAAATCTATCGAAGAAAACGAAATAAAGAAAAAAGCATCGCCAAATGAGTATCTCAGCGCTGTCTGTAAATACTTTTCCGTAGGCAAAAGAGCTCTTTTGGGAGAGGGTAGGGCTCGTCCCATTTCTAATCCCCGCCAGGTTCTCATGTATCTTCTTAGAACAGAGCTCAAGCTTCCCTTACAAGAAGTAGGAAGGATAATCGGCGGTCGAGATCATACAACCGTAATGCACGCTGTGGAAAAAATAACCCACCTAGCCTCAAAGGATGTGCAAACACGCCAGGATATCCTGGGGATTAAAAATTCCCTTTGAGGAAAGTTCCGTAACTTACTCAACTTATCAACATTTAGTTCAATATTGTCCACAATTCTATCCACAATTCGGCAGGCGCGTTGTAAACATTTTAAAGGTAAGCTGACAAGAAGAACTAATCCACTTTTCCACAACCTCTACTACTAAAACTACTATTCTTAAATAGATAAATAACTTAAACTCTTAAATTCGCAAAAATGAACTAGACAATTAATACGCTGGTATATTAGTATACTGATGTTATGAAGCTTACTGTTCTTCAAGAAAGCTTATCTAAGGCTCTTTCTTTAACTTCAAGGTTTTCTAATCCCAGAGCACAGCTTCCGGTTCTTGGAAATATTTTATTTTCAGCAAAAGGAAACAAACTTATTCTAACGTCCACCAACTTAGAAACGTCAGTTGTTTATTCAGTAGGTGCAAAAGTGGAAAAAAAGGGAAAAATCACCATTCCGGCAAAAATAATATCTGAACTTGTTTCTAATTTAAATGAGGGCCAGATAAAATTAACTTCAGAAAAAGAACAACTAAAGATTGCTACTCAAGGATTTACCTCGACAATTTCTGGAATGAATGCTGCTGATTTCCCAGAAGTTCCAAGTCAAATGGACAAAGCAGCAGGGAGTTTGCCGATAGAGCCTTTTTTAAATGCTTTGTCTTGTGTAATTTTTGCTGCTTCGAACGACGAGACAAGACCTATCTTAACTGGAGTCCTTTTTATTTTTAAAGATAAAGAGTTGGTTTTGGTTGCAACCGACGGCTTCAGGCTTTCTCAAAAAAAGATAAAAGTAGATGGATTTAAGGCTGACTTAAAAGAAAAAAGGATAATTTTACCTAAAAGCTCTCTAACCGAGCTTTCGAGGTTTTCTAAAGAGCAGGAAACTTTTTTTCTTTCGTATCAGAAAGAAAACAATCAGGTTATTTTTGGTTTTCCAGATATCATTTTTTCTACGCGCACCCTTGAGGGTGAATTTCCTAATTTTGAAAAAATTGTTCCTAAAATTTCCAAAATTAAGTTAAGGATAGACAAAGAGGAATTATTAAAAGCAGTGAAGCTTGCGGCTGTTTTTGCTCGAGACTCCGCTAATATTGTCAAAATAAAAGTGAAAGAGAAAGAAATAGTTTTATCGGCAGAAAGCTCCCGGGGTGGAAGCCAAGAAACAAAAGTAGACGCGAGAGTGGAAAGCGAGGAGAAGTTGGGAAAGGACGGTTTTCAAATTGCTTTTAATTACCGTTTTTTAGAAGAGTTTTTACATTCAATGGAAGGGGAGGAGGTTGAAATGAAACTCTCTGAACAAACTGCTCCCTGTGTATTTACCGATCCAAAAGACCCTTCTTTTCTTCACCTTATCATGCCTGTTAGAATTCAAAGCTAGGGATTTCTAATGGCAGGTAAGTATAAAAGCGCACTAACTTCGTTCTGATATCCTTGAACTTTTGCCTTTCCCTTAAGAAGAAAAACAGGCTGAATCACTTCTGAGTCAGGAGAATCTATAAGATAGACGATTTCTATCTCGCCCACGGTGATTTTCTGCACGTCTCTCTTGGGCAAAACAGAAAGTAGAATATTCCCATCGTCAAGGCTTACCAGGACAGCCTTTTCTAAAGAGTCGGAGAACTCCCTGTAGTTTTTCAACGGATATTCTTTTTCAGAGAAAGAAGCCCTAATGCCCTTGCTGACAATTGCCTTAGAGATAGTTCCGTCGGGAAGAACCCATGTGTAGATTGGGGAAGAACGAGGGTCTAGGGTTAATATTTTATAATCTGATTCTATCGGAGAGAAATTTACCTGAAAGATTGAGGCCTCTTCTTTGCTTGATTGATAAAAACCATCAGGCGGACCGACAGACTTAAGGAAGGTAAAGAAAGAAAAAACAAATTTCTCTGACGGCGAAAGGAATTTTTTAAAGATAAAATCTTCGGAAATTTTTATTAGGGCATCATTGCTTAGCTGTTTATTTATTACATTGGTGGGCGCTTGATTGAGGCCGTATTCTATTCGTCTAGACCTACCGTAAATTACCAGGTTGTCATTAGTCCTCGACCAGAGATAGACCGTTCCTTCTGAAACGTCTTTTGTTATGATAGGCTGGCTGGTAAAGCCTAGGTTAGTTGCAATCGAAACTGCTTCTTCTTCGCCAAGGGGGCTTCCTTTACTCCGCTGTATAACCGGTAAACTTTTAGAGAAAGAGAAGTCAGGCTCGTTGATATTTGATTCGATTACTGTTCCTGCTTCTATGTACTTGGGTATTTTTGGTTCTTGTAATGAAACTGGAGTCCTTATCGCTATGCTTTCTTCAATCCTTTCCTTTTTGGGTTTAACCAGAACGAGGGCTACAATGATAATTATTAGTAAACCAGCAAATATTAATAATTTCTTTTTCATTTTTCTATTTTAACTTGTTTACGGAATGTTTACGTTGCATCGAATGCCAATACCAAGATTATCAGCCCCGAAATTCCAGCAACCTCTTGGTACGCTTTTTGGAATATAGGGTGGGGCCATCGGGATGGTTGCACCGGGACCAAAATCGTAGTGAAGGTGGAGGTTGTCTGTTCCTGTCATTCCGCTTAGGCCGATGGTTTGGCCTTTAGTAACCGCCGCCCCTGAAACAATTTTTGCGTCTATTGTTGATAGGTGGGCATAAACACTTTGGAAGGTTTTGCCTCCGCAGGTTGACCTTATTATAACGTGCCTTCCGTATTGGCCACCGAGTCTGCCCTCAGCGCCAATTCCTGAGTGGGTAGCTCTAACTGGGTGGTTAACGCTCGCTGCGACATCAATCGCCTCTATGGTGTTGTGAGTGCTTATTCCATAGGGACCCTGGATTATTGGCAGGCTTCCTTCCCCGGCAAAGGGCAATATTGGCCAGCCGTCCGGGCACTCGTCCGGAGGGTTGCCTATCTTGATGCCAACTGACGAGGCGGCTTTGTCTCCGGCCTTTTCTGGAGCGTCCGCGGTTACGGTAAAGGTGTCAACGACAAAAGAGTCGAAGAAAAACGAGCCACTTATAGGAGTACTGTATGTATAGGTAAAGGTGAATGGTTCAACCGGCGAGATAAGGCTTGGAGGTGCAGGGATGTCCGGAGTAATCGGTGGACAATCGGGGGCGGACCCGTCTTTGATTACTCTGCAGTCGTAATCGAAGCTAATATTTGTTAGAGTACCTTTTTTCGCAGAAACCTCGATAGTATAAGTAATGTTTATAGGAAGATCGTCGTTTTTAAAAGGCCCAGCAGGCTCGGCCGTCTTGACAACTCCGATAAAAGCTGATTCTATTGTAAACGGGGAAACGCCAATTTGGGGTGGGACTATATACGCTCCGGAGTTTATGATAAACAAAATTAGTGTAATAACTAGAGGAATGGCAATCATGGCAACAGCAACAGGAGCTCCAATAGCCGGGAGAACCACTTTTGTCACTCCATAAAGACCTGTCTGGATTATTCCACCAACAGAAGCGATTGCAGCCTGGGCGCCTCCCGCGCTAAGAGCTGCGGCACCTAATCCTATTGCCCCGCCCCCGACAACCATTACTAGGCCGATTGGGCCACCGACTAAAAGCCCTCCACCTAAAAGAAGCATTCCGGCAAAAACCTCTTTATTTTCTTGTATTTTTCTTTTAAGCCAAGATAAGGCGTCAAGAGCAAAACCTGCGAGAAATCCTAATACGGCCCCGATTGCGGTTCCTGCCGGTCCAAGGGCACTTCCCAAAAACGCACCTATTTTAGTAAAGAGCGTCTTAAGCCCTAATTTGGTTGCAATTTTTGCCAAAAGCCCACCGGCAAGTTTCTTTAGACCTTTCTTGCTTACGATTCTTGCAAGTTCTTTTTTGCCTATTATCCTTGCAATTTTTTCTTTCGCAGGGGCGGTTAGCCTACCAAGAAATTTTGACGCCGGTTTTTCAAAAAGCCTTCGGAGAGAGGAGAGAATTGGGCTTCTGGCTTGGTCGGGCGTGTTTGGGGCAAAGAGATAAGACTGCTGTGACGGGACCAGTAAAAACTGTGAGGTTCTAAGCTGTGAAAATTCGGCTATTAATTTAAGCTCGACCTCCATTCCTTGAGCAAACCGTGCCAAAGAGGGTTGGGTTTCCTCAATTGCCCGAAGAGCTTGCTCTAGGTTTTTGAGGCTGACAACCGTTGACCTTAGGCCAAGTTTTTCTGCCTGTTCGACCAAGGAAGAAAGGTCTTTGCTGCCAAGGCCCATCGAGATAAGTTTTAAGGCAGTTGCCTCGTGAGGTTGAGTTTTTGCGAATTGTTCTGCGCCAAGTTCTCTGACGAACTTAAAAGAGGAAAAAGCGGCTCTTTCTCCCCAGTCTTTAGCCTTGGGAGTGGCTTGGGTAATGGCAACTCCTATTATTTTTGCAGCCCGAGCTTTGTCAGGGACGGCCCCTTGTTCAGAAAGCAAAAGCCCATAAGAGGGAAGGGTTGATCTGGCCAGTTCGGTTTTAAGATAGGCTGTTTCTTGAAGACTAAAGGCCTCTGTTGGGAAAGTCCCGGGTTGCGGAAAGGTAGATGCCTCAAGCTTTGCAGGATCATAGAGGGCATTAATTACTTGCTTGTCAACTGCGTTTGCCAGAATCTGGCTTTCGGCTGTTTCGGTGATTAGGGTTTCGTTTGCAGCGGCTAAAAACTCTTGCCTCCCAACTTCATCGGGGAAAAGCTTTTTAAGGACGGTTTCGTTTTCAGGGTGAGCGTAGTCGGTAATTGAAGGCTTTTCTGGACTAAGAAGTCTTTCAACAAAGTTTTCAGCGGTTCGTCTGCTAATTTCAGCTGCTTCTTTGGGGTTCGTCGCCCTGACAAGGGGTTCGGGCAGGGTTTTTGAGATTTTTTGGGCCAATTCTTCAACGTATTTTTGCGTATTCGTCCTAGCCTGGTTGGTGTGTGAAGTCAAACTTTCCTGTGCCTTTTTGTCAAGACCAACCGGCAATCTTCTGGCGGGCTTTATATATAGCGTTTCTTCGATGGCTTTTGCCGTATGGATGGCGGTGGCGGTAGGAATAATTGCCTCGGCAGGCGCCACGCCAACTTTTTGAGCAATTGAGGCCTCGGCCTTTTCAATGAAATTTTCGGCTCTGACGACTACTGATTTTTGTACGGGGCGGGTAATTGATTCATACTCATAAGCATCTTGAGCAAAGGCTTGTTCAACTGCTTCCCTGGGTATCTTTTCAGAAACCGCCTTCTCAATTATTTTTCTGTCTTCTTCGGCGAGATTTGCAGCCTTGTTTAATAGTCGAGCAGCTTTTTTTCTTACATCGGGGGCTACTTGATCGCTCTTCGCCACAGCCTTAAGTGTGGCCGCGACAGTTGGTTTTTCTTCCTCGAGCGCCACGAGTCTTTGGGTAAATCTTTCGGACAGCGCTTGTGCTTTCTCTTCGGGTGTTTGGGGAAAGGTTTCCTTAATCCACTCCTTGATTTGTTCTCTGAAGGCCGCCTTTTTCTCGGTTGCTTCTTTGGTGATACTTTTAACTTCTGCTTTTGGCGAGGCGGCAAGCCTTATTGGCCTAAGAACAACCGCCCCTTCTTCAATGGCGGCAATAGGGGGGGCAGGAGTTGCTACTGCCGTGGGAGGCCTGGTTGGCGCCAGGGCTTCGGGGGCAGCTGCCGACGGTTTGGGAGCGACTTGGCCGGCAGCCTCAAGCTCCGCCGCCAAGTTAGAGCTTTTTGCCAGAAGAACTTCACTTGCCTGTCTTTGGGCCTCGGGCGTGGGTGCTTGGATTATTTCCTTGGCTTCTTTAGCGGCCTCGATTATGATAAGGGGAACGTTTCTGGTATTCTCGGGGGATGAAAGCTGGCGCTCCAATTCCACCTTTGCCTCGAAGAGTGTTTCTTTTTGGGTGAGATAGAAAACCAGAGGGACAAAGTCATCCCGCCTCCACCCTTCCCAGTGATCGGTTGGGCCTGCTTCAAGATCGAAAACTTCTGGATGAAAGGCTCGGAGCCCATTTAAAAGAAATTCTAAATACTCTCTGGCCTCGTCAAGGTTCATGTTACTTTGCGTTTTGTGCTTGTCTACGAAGGGCTGGGTTGGTTGCTTTTGCAAGCTGAGCCGCCTCACCCGGCGTGCTTGGGCGAACAGTCCTTTGGCGTTGTCGAGGAGGAGGTTGGGTTTGGGCCATTTGCTTGGCAATAAGCTCTTGTGGCTTGGTGGTAATGAGCTGGTGCTCTTCGCTTGAGCCAACAATTGAAATTGGAGCATGGTGAGCGCCGGCAAAGAAAATCCCCTCGCCTATATTTGCCCCTAAAAGTAGTTGTTTTTCTCCTTCTGAAAGGTAAAAAAGCTCGCCAACTTTGTCGATTGCCGCCGGAGACTGTTTCAAAAGAAGCTGAAGTGCCGAGTTGGTAACCACCGCTTTTCCAATATCTTGTGCCAGAAAGTCCTCGACGTCCTGGGTGATGGTAGTTAAGCCTAAAAAGTACTTCCTCGAGCGCTTGACCACTGACCACAAAAACTGGGCCGAGTCCGGGTAGCGCATCATGTGCCAAGCCTCATCCACGACCAAAATTCGCTTTTTAAGCTCTCTCTTGACTCTGGTCCAGATGAAGTCAAGAATTACAAACATAGCCACTGGCCGCAGTGCCTCCTCCAGCTCTTTTACAGAAAAAACGGTGAATTGATTTTTGATATCGATGTTTGTGTGTTGGTCAAAGATTCCGACAAAAGACCCCTTTACAAATTTTTCTATTCTTGCTGCCAAGTCGAGCGCTGTTGGGGTTTCCATTCCAATAAGGATTTTGTAAAGATCCTCCATTAAAGGGGGCTCTCGGCGCTGAGTGGAGGGGTCTTGAGTGATGCCTTTGGCTCGGTAGGTATTTACCAGTGCTTGGTCAAGAAGAGCCTCTTGTCTTGCGTTAAGCTCACCCATGATTACTTTGAAAAGCGAGTGAAGCGATAGAAGCTTCAAGTTTAGCTGGTTTTCTCCCGCCTCATATACTTGGGCTAGGTCAAAAGGGTTTATTTTTGAGGCAGAGGTGAAGGAAAAGGAGATAAACTCACCATCAACCGCCTCGGCCAAAGATTTATATTCGGACTCCGGATCGATGACGATAACCTCGGTCCCCAACATCAAGCTTCTTAAGAGTTCAAGCTTTACAAAATAGCTTTTTCCAGCGCCCGAGGTCGCAAAAATAGTCATGTTTCCGTTTTCCAAAGAAAATCGGTCAAAGATAATGAAGCTTTCGTTGTCGGAGTTTATTCCATAAAGGACGCCGCTATCTCCTGAAAGTTCGGCAGAAGTAAAGGGAAAAGTTGTGGCAAGGGAAGTTGTGTCCATGTTGCGGGTTACTGCTAGGCGGTCTATTCCAAAAGGTGCAGTAGACAAAAAGCCGTCTATCATGTCCAAGGTTGCATGCTTTCCAGACACCAAGAGAGAACCAAGGGTTGACTCGACTTGCTTTGATATTTGATTGAGATCTTCCAGGCTTGACGCAGGGACGGATATATAAAAAGCGAACTCAAAAAAGCGCTCAGAGCCTTTAACTAATTGTTCCTGCAAGACCTTTGCGTCTTCGAGTTTTGCCTGAGTTGACGGGTTTACAATCTTGCCGCGCTCCAGGTCAGTCGATATTTCAGCCTCCATTTCGGCAACCTTCCGTCTTAAGTCGTCGAGCACTCCCTTCCCTTCAATTGGATAGATATAAAAAGAAATATCAAGGGAGTAGTTAAAGTTTATTATCTGTTCAAGCCAGCCGGCGGAGACAAACCGTGGATAACCTGCGGCATAAAGAGTCCTTAAATAGGTGTTGTTTATTTTTAAATAGTCAAAGTCTACCTCGATTGATTGGGGCGCAAGAATATCAAGAAGGCCGAGCTTTCTTTGGGTAAAGGCAAGCGTTGGGCTCGGGATTTCTGGCTTGGTAACTGTTTTTTCTAAAATTTCGTGGGCCTTTTTAATTTCTCCATTTTTTACAACTTCGCCCCCGCTTGTTTTAACGGCAGATGGAGGTTCTGGGTTATAGATTTGGTAGAAGAGCTCAACGAGCTGGTTGGTTGAGAGCTGGCGAAGTTTAAGCCCAAGCCGGCCCGCCTGGCGCATCAGATGGTCGCGTTTTGGATACAAAGACACTTTTGCCTTTTTTATCACGTAGTCTTTAGAGAACGGAAGAGGCCCCCTCCTTTTAGTAGACGCCAAGAACGATTTGGTTACTCCGAGCTCAAGTTGCGAAAAGGGAATTACAATATAGAATTTTTTCTCTAAAACGTTTCTCTTTTTGATAGTTTCTGAAACAAAGCTCTTATAGCTGGCCATTAAACGAGAAAGCTTGGGGTTTGTTATTTTTTTTGAAGCCTCCTCTAGGCTATTAATGTAGCGGCCGATATCTTTTCTTTTTGAACGAATAACGATTTGAATTGGGAAGGTGAGCGAGTTTAAAAGGGCTGCATATGCCGCAATCACCGCTTGTTGTTCTTTTTCGGAGAGTAGGCCAAAGTTTAGGGAAGTTGACTCCATAACCAGGGCTGCCCCCCCGTCTTTATAGATGGTTATGTTGTCTGTTATGTCGGCGATGGGAAGATGTTTTTGGGTTGACGAGACGAGAGGTTTGTCTGGTGTGGATATGTAGGGAATCTTCATAATTTTTACTGCTGACTACTTGCTGTCTGCTGCCTGCCGTAGGTTGTCTGTTGCCGACCAGTAGTCGGTTGCTGTTCGCCATTATTTGCTATTTTTTTGGCCCGAATTGCGATTGGCGGAATTATTTCTCCTTTGACCTCAATATTCACGACAGAGGCGTCGTAGCCTTCTTTTTCGGTAATTATTTTGTATTTGCCCAGAGCAAGCGGAGTGACTATTAAAAAGTGGCCTACTTTGTTTGTTTTAAAAGCCCGAACGGGTCGCCCGGACTCGTCTCTAATTTCTAAAATTGCGCCTTCTATTATTTTTCCTTGCTCGTCTATTACCTGGCCCACTACTAAATTGGGTTGAGTAGGCGGGGTTGGTGGAGCTGCGTCTGGTGAGAACTGGGCTTGGTTGCCTCCTACTGCTGGTTGAGGAACAACCGTTTGGGCAACCTGTGTTGTGGGCGCGGGAGAGCGAGGCGCCTGTGTTTTAGTTGGCTCTTGCTTTTTTTCAACTTGGGGTTTTGGTTTTTGGGGTTGGGGGATAAAAGGAACAGGAATATTTTGAGGAACCTGGACGGCCGGCTTTGGTTGAGGAGTTTGAGCCTGTGGTACCGGCGGCGGGTGTGAAGAAAAAAGATTGCCTAACCTTGAGAAAAAGGAAGCCTCTTTTTCCTCAAGCGAAGCAATTGAGGGAGTAGTTTGTTCTGGCAACATAAGAGGGAGAGTTTTTGGAACTTCCAGCCCTTGTACTGCAACTCGCTCTTGTGGGGTTGGTGCTTGAGCGAAAAACTGTCGGGGTTTTTCTTCTCTTTTCCAAAAATAAACTGTCGGAGAATAGATTGATTTGAAAAAGGCGACAACCCATTTCTCAAGTGGTCTTCCCTCGAAGGGCAAGAAGGCAAGGGCAGCGCCGGATAGGGCGAAAAATATTATAAGCGGCCATTTAATGATTGGGTAGAGGTTGGTGGAGTAGATTAAAAGGGCGATTAATACCCCTGCCGCAAGCTGGAAAAACTGCTTGAGGGTCATATCCCCAACGAGACGAAATTCGTAAGAGGATATTTGTTGCGGGACAGGATGTTGTTCCATTGATATATTCTTTTACCCTTATACTCTAATTTACAGTGTGAAGAGGTAAATTCAAGTAGAATGCTTTTTCACAGACATAGAGCTAGAGTTTTGTTTTTTTGTATTCCTTGGTGATTTTTATGAAGTATCTTACGATTTCGTTTGGTTCATATTCTTCTCGAAGAAAATCGATGCCAAAATCAACAATGTCTTTTGTATAGACAAGTTGTTCTAGGAAAAGTCTTTGATTAAACTCACCCCCAAAGCGCCTAGTGGCTTCTTTTATTATGGAGTCCAGAGGAGTATATTTTTCTTTAAGAAGAAAGAAGAGGTCAACGTAGTCCCGCCAAGTTCCGCGGCGACCAATGGTGTAGGCTTTATTACTCGCGAGATCGTGAAGGCCGAAAAGCTTTATCGATTCAGTATTAACTAGCGAGTGTAAGGGAGGATAAGGGTGTTTAACAAAAGTGACTTTAATGGTCTCTGGTGTAATTATGTCTAGCTGATTTGTTTGATCTTTAATTATTTGAGAGGTGTAGCCAAGAGTTTTTCGAGCTTTTTGGCGCAGATAGTCCGAGATTCTGGTTTTAATAAAAACATCAAAATCAAAAGATTTTCTGTGTTTTATTTGAAGCGCGATGGCCGTTCCTCCCGCCAGCACCCCTAATTTTCTGAAGGTCTTGAGTTTCCTAAAGACCTCAAGTCTCTCTTTGTCAAATATTTCTAGGTGTATTTTCGACATACCTGGTTTTATCCAGAGGTTTTTTGTTTTCTAAAAGGACGGTGTTTATCCAATTAAAAGCTGAAGGAGAATAGATTTTTATGGGCTTTTTTATGAAGACTTTTTTAATTTCTCTTTGCGAGTAGTTTTGGAAAAGCCACTTGATGTGTTCCATGGTGCCATAAGCCAAAACCTGATTAATGATATAGGCGCGGTTTTTGTTGAGATCCAGGCTGTTAATGTCGCGTGACCAAAGAATAGGCTGCAGGCTTTTGGGAATTTTGGCCATGTCTTAATTATACTCTAGTTTTTGCCCCAGAGCACCCTGTGAAGCAGCGATTTCAACCCCTACGACTTTTCACAAAAGCGACAAAATTGTAATTTTTGCCCCACGGATGGTAAAATATGAAGTATGGCAGAAGAAGAAGGCCCAGAACAATCTCCTGGCCCAGGGACACAGCCTGGCCCTGGCCAGGAACATTACGATAAATTCACAATTGGCGAGGAGGAGGCTAGACAATTTCCTCAACCCGAGTTTCGCTCCGATCTTCCAGAAGGCCCGGGTAAAAAACATTTTAAGAAATTCACAATTGGTGATAGTGAGAAGGATATCCAAGGACTCCAGCCCGAGTGGAACCCTAACCTTGTGGATTTAAAGGGAGCGCTTGTGGCTGATCAGGGAGGCGAGGACGAAGAAGCCTATGATCGATATCGTGCTTATGGCAGAGCCGTAGCGACCACAATGAGCAGATTTAGTGACCCACTGCAGAACATTGAGGAAGCAAAAACAAAACTAGGTGAGGCAGAAAAAGACCAAAAGGAGGCGGAGGACAAGGGCGACCAAAAGGGGG
>JADFPI010000011.1 GCA_022562395.1 Patescibacteria group bacterium
TCACGCAAATCTGCAATTACAAACTCAGTTTTTAAACCTGATTCGTTTTCAAAAGTTTTCGAGTACTACAAGGGCAAAAAAGTTCCAGAAAAAAACTTTTTTGCAAACACTTTAGTGAGAGATTTTGGAATTCCGAAGAAGCAGGCAACTGTCTTTGTAAAAATTTTTATGACCAATATGAAGTATTTGGGATTGATTAATGAAACAACAACTGGCCCCTGGTTTGCGAGCGAGAGAAGTTCATCTGCTTTACAGGAAGGGATTAAAGTCCAAGAAAGCAAAGAGACTGGTGATGAAGAACAGAGGACAGAGTTGCCTGTTTCGAAAACCAATCACCAAACGCCGCAAACTATAAAATCCCCACCTAACGCAATATTTTTGGGGCACGGCAAAAACGAAAAACCACTTAATCAGCTGATTAAGATACTCGATGAATATAAGATTCCGCACAAAGAAGCCATCGCGGAACCTAACGCAGGCCGACCAATCTCTACCAAAGTCGCTGATACAATGCGTGAGTGTGGAGCCGCGATTTTAATATTTACCGCAGATGAGAAGTTTAAAGATGAAGAAGATAATGAGATTTGGCGACCAAGTGAAAACGTTGCCCACGAACTTGGTGCCGCCTCTGTTCTCTATGACAATAAAATAGTGATTTTTAAAGAAGATGAAGTTTCTCTTGCCTCTAATTTTAGCGGGGTAGGGTACATCAGCTTCAAAAAAGACAAATTGAATGACAAAGCGGGGGAATTATTTCGTGAATTGGTAGAATTCAAGTTATTAAGTTTTACAGTAGGTGGTTAGATAATCACAAGAACCCAGAAATTAGGAGGTGAATATTGACATGAATCCTGGAGACATTTGTTACCATAAAGCGACAGACAAACGGTGTGTTATTGCAGAAAATTGGGACGACAATGGAGTCAGAGTAACAACAGAAGACGGTAAATCGTTAGTATATAAGAAAACAGAATTATGGACCGAAGATGAGTGGGAAGCGAAAAATTAAAACGAAATTTGGCCTTTTCAAACTCTTCTTTTACCTTCTCATTTAGTGTCAAAGAGGATACAGCCACAAGGACTGAACGGGTCTAGGACAACATGCTTTAATTATCCTGGAATAGTACCGCAAGTATGGGCTCAAAAGGTTCTAGACCGACCTGCTCAATTATCCGAGATTATGAACCCCAGGCACAACGTCCAGTTATGGGACTAGAAGGGTCCAGACCAACCTGCTCAGCATAAACTAAGTAAGTGCCAATCTGATAACCATGCTGGCTACGCTTATTTTCGTTACTTTTGCAAATCCGCCAAATTGAGGGGAAAGGTTTGCCTCCAGAAAATAATATTTCCCATCCTCTGTATGAATTACGTCTATTCCAACAAAATCAGCCCTTAACCTCTTGGTAATTTTTATACTATCTTCCTTTATTTTTCTAGGAAAATCATCAACCACCTTATTAGTCCTCACTCCAATTTTCCCTTTCCCTTTTAGATAGATATGTTTGTCAACTACGCCAAGAACCTTGTGTCTAAAAATTAGAATTCTGTATTCACTCTTTGCTTTGTGATATTTCTGAATGAGGTAGTCAAGGGGGTCTTTTTTTGCAAAGAACGTTTCCATTTCCTTAGGCTTATTAAAGATAAGTATTCCCCGTCCTCGCGACCCAATTCTAGGCTTTATTATCACAGGAAACTCCTGAAAGCTGCTCACGTTTTTGCCCAGGAAAGTGTCAGGGGTGGTAATGCCTAGACTAGTAAAAAGGTCAACCTGAAACAGCTTGTCTTCGTAAAAAGGAAATTTAGAGTAGCATTCACGGTCAAGAGCAACATTATTGTAATATTTCTTCAATATTTTTTGTGCGAAGAAACTGTAGTTATTTTTGGAATTGTACGGGTCTCTCAGAATTATTTTGTCGTCTTGTTTTATGAGAAGCGGGTCCTGACTTAAATTAAGGATTTCACCGTCTTTATAAACAAGTTCGTCGTAAAAGTAAATTTGGCAAGACAGGGACATTCTTTCTGCCTCTTTTTTTATTAATCGTCCTCCTTTATCGACCTTGGTAGTAAACAGTATGAGCTTCACGCCGGCTCAATTATACCTGCCAGATTGGCCCTAGGCAAAAGTGAGGTTTGGGATGAAAACAGGCTCTTTTGAAGTGGTAAAATAGATTCTAACTTTGTGGATTCGACAAACTCACCATAAATCCACGGTTCGCAGCCATTCTGACTCTGGTTCGATTACACTCACCATTATAACTCACTCATGGCCTTCGGCCTTATAAATAATGTCGAATGTCTTGAGCGAAGTCGAACTACCCACCATAGCTAATTAAAAAGTCCGACCTCTTAATATTGATTATTTCGCTACAAATAAAATAACGTTAGGAAAGTTTCGGCCGGGGCCGACTTTGTAGCCACCGCTCCAGAGGGCAGTTGAGCCTCCGTCGTCCAAATTTAGCGCATGAGTCATACCCAATGTTTTCATTACTCTGGCCGACTCTGCTACTGTGGCGCTATGGACAACACCGATATAAACAGTGTCGCCTTTGATTGCGACAAAACTTCGTCCACCTTTACTCCCTTTTTTAGGATCGTCGTCACCGCCAAATGTTACCTGTCCGTTGAAGACCAGTAGCGGAAAATTCGAGAGTACCCCATTCAGGCTGGTATCGCGCCCCCACTGAGACGCCGCACTTACAAACCTTACGTACCCATCGCCGAAAATAACGGCCGGATTACCGCTATAGACATTATTATCTGAATTGAAATAGGTTTCTTTATGGTTCATAACCAAAAGATCATAAGAGTTGGTTTTTCCGGCACAGCTTGCATAGGTAGCGGGGCAAAAATAGCTCCCGTTTATTCCTGCATAGGCACCGTTTCTTGAAATATAATTGGCGAGAGGCAATACAGGACAATCGTTACCGCAATTACTATCGGCGGCCGTGCCGACTATGACTCTGGTACTTCCAATATCAGCGGCTATCAGACTTACTAAGTAGCTGCCCAACCCTTCCACATTAACTGTTTGCCTGCTATAACCGGACCCCGGCGGAGCGTTTGTTTGGGGAACATTTTTCGGAATAGTAAATGCGGCTGCTATTTTTTGTTCTTCTTGTATAATTTTGCTCACAATTGAATTTAGCGTATCTGTTGCACCTGAATAGTCGCGGTCGGACAACTTTGAAAGAGCCTCGGCAAAATCTTTTTCTAAATCTTTAGTATTTTTGGATTTCTCTCGAAATTCGACCAGGTCGTCATAAACAGATACTGCCTTATCATATGTTTTCTCTATATTTTCAACAGTTTCTTGAAGTTCTTCGTTTCTTTTATACTGGTCTTCGTTTTTGAGCTCCTCAAGCTCTGTGGCAATATTTTTTAGCTCTTCTAAATTCTTATCTTTTTCTGCAGATTAACTTTCACACTATAAATTTAACATAAAAACTTGAAGAGAGAAAAGCTCGTTCAGAGAAAAACACCGGCTATGCTTTACGATAAAGCCCCTTGCCAATCACGACTTTCAAACAGATTGTTTTTTCTCTGAAACTTTCGGCGTTCAGTTTCATTAAGTATTTTTTTTCTGAGACGAATACTTAGCGGCGTAATTTCCATTAATTCATCAGATTCAATAAAATCAAGCCCTTTTTCAAGCGTAATTTCGATTGGAGGCGTGAGCTGAATTATACCATCAGAGCTTTTGGAACGCATATTTGTGAGTTTTTTCCCTTTACAAACATTAATGGAAATGTCATCATCTTTTGCATTTTTCCCAATTATCATCCCTTCGTAAACTTTTACTCCCGGGCCAATAAAAGTAATCCCTCTTTCTTGCGCTGAACGAAGTCCATAAGAAAGCGTATCACCATCATGGCTTGCAACAAGTACGCCAGTCCTTGATCTTTTAATTTGCTTCCCAACAGGTTTATGGTCAATAACTTGTGAATTAAAAACAGCCGTTCCTTTGGTTTGTGTGGCGAGAAGATTTCTTAAACCAATCAAAGCGCGAGTCGACATGCGATAAACAAATTCAACTTCACTGTCACTTATGGGAGTCGTGTTTACTAAGGTTGCATATCTTTTGCCCAGCTCTTGATTGACCACCCCTACATGCTCTTTCGGAACAATAATATTAAGCTCCTCAACTGGCTCACAACTTCGCCCGTCTATTTGTCTAATAATCACCTCGGGCTTCTCCACTTCCAACTCATACCCCTCACGACGAAGTTCCTCAAGAAAAACTGCCAAATGAAGCTCGCCTCTTCCAGAGGCTTCAAACTTTCCATCGTCACGCTTTTTAATACGCAAACTTAGGTTCTTCTCCTTTTCGCGATTGAGCCTTTCTTCCAACTGACGGCTTGTGGAAAATTCCCCTTCCCGGCCTGCAAAGGGAGATGTATTAGGCCCAATTGTTATATGCAAGGTAGATTCGCTAATTTTCATAGCAGAAAGTGCTTTAGTCTCCCCTAAATCGGCTATCGTATCACCAATTTTGGCGTCACCAATCCCAGCCAAGGCGACTATATCGCCTGATACAGCACGCTCTACTTCCTTTTTAAGAAGTCCTTCAAACACAAAAACTTTTTCAACTATATAGCTGCTGTTTGACTTTTGTATAAGAGTTACTTTTTGTCCTTTTTTAATAGTTCCTTGATGAATTCGCCCAACTAATATTCTCCCTAAATGATTGTCGTGTTCATGATATGTGACAAGCATTTTAAATTTTTCGTGCGTTTTTGATTTAGGGGGAGGAATAAAGTCAATTATTTTCTTAAGTAAGGGGGCAATATCCGCATCTTTGTTAAAATTCTCCGGCAAATTCTCAAAAATCTTCCCCTCCCGCCCAACAGAGTAAAGGACTGTAAAATTAAGTTGCTCTTCATCTCCTGCAAGGTCTAAGAAAAGACTTTCAGTCTTTTTAATAACATACGGAATTCTTGCATATGGTTTATCTATTTTGTTAATTACAACAATTATTTTTAGGCCGAGTTCTAGGGCACGCCTGAGAACAAAGCGGGTTTGCGGCATTGGACCCTCCTGTGCATCAATTATTAGAAGTGCCCCATCAGCCATACCCAGAGTGCGTTCGACTTCTCCTGAAAAGTCTGCGTGTCCAGGCGTATCAATTATATTTATCTTGACGCCCTCAAAATGGATTGCACAATTTTTGGCTGTGATAGTTATCCCACGTTCTTTTTCTTGATCATTACTATCGAGAATGCGCTCTAATCCCATTTCTTCCTGATTCTCTCGGAATGTATTGGTTTGCTTGAGCATTGCATCTATCAGTGTGGTTTTGCCATGATCCACATGTGCGATAACGGCTACGTTTCTTATCTTTTTCATATTTTTTAAACAAAAATTCCCTCCTTAAAAGGAAAGGGGGAGCATATTATACCAGTTTAGAGAGATATCTGCGAATTTGTCGCTGGTTAAATTATTGTTACTTTTTAACAAGTGTATATATAATTGCTTGTGTTGAAAAAACTTTTCACCTCAGACAAGGTATACATCAGTAAATCAGGAATTCCTGATGCCGGCAGAGGCGTTTATGCAAGGCGTGACATTAAAAAAGGTGAAATTGTTGAAAGATGTCCAATTATCGAGGTTCCAAAACACGACGTGTCTAAGTTAAAAGAGAGTATACTTGTTACATATTTTTTTTACTTCGGTAAAAGCTTGCAACGTTTAGCGATCGCCTTGGGTTTTGGATCGATATACAACCATTCAGATAAACCAAACTCAACTTACAAAATAAAATCCAAAGAAAAGGTAATTGATTTTATTGCTTTAGATGATATCAAGAAAGGCAAGGAGATAACATTTAATTATTCAGGTCGCAAAAACTCAAAAGACAAGAAAAGACCCTTGTGGTTTGAAGTGTGATATTTCAATAAATAACATCTTCCCCGCCCCAAGCGGCGGGGTTTTCATCTCTACAGCAAAGCTGTACGTCTTCGTCGTAAGAAAGATGTTTTATTTGAGCTGGCGAAAACAAGCTCTGCTTATCTGCCTCAATTCATCCCCGATTAAATCGGAGTATTCTTGGGGTCGACTAATAACTAGCCTTGCTTGTGATAAACTATTCACTTGCAAAGAAGCAGGAGTTATTACGCCCGTAAAAATTTATGACCATTTCGTCCTTACCGTAAAAAGCAAAGATTAGACCGCCAACTCAACAGATTGGGATGAAGTTATTGGATGGAGAAAGCGTCGAGGAGCCTTGAAAGAATTGGTTGTTTCACTTCCAAAAGCTGGCCTGTATCTACCGAAACAATTGCAGTTTTGGCAATTCCCACCGGCAAAAATCCTAAAAATTTCTGATTGGAAACGCCGGGAATTTCATAAGCCAAATCTCCTTGTTTTGTGATTATAAGTTTTACAATACCCTCAAGAGCCAATCCCGCCCCAACCTGTTCGGTAAAAGGCAGGCCCTGTACCTGGCTAATAACATTTGCCGCCAACATATTAAAAACTGCTCTGTCAGGAAGAACGGTTACAACTTTTTCCCCCGCAGGAGTGACAATTTTTAATTCATTGGTAAGAAGGTCAACCGAAACCGGAAAATCTGTCTGGGCGCCAAATGTGCCCCTTGAAATTAAAAACCCTTGCCCGAAGGCTCTTACCTTGATGTCGCCTTCCCTTTCTTCAATCTTAAAAACTTCATCCTCTTCACCCTCGGGAAGCTCAACCTCATCCCCTTCTTCATTCTCAAGCTTTACAATTATGCGGTCGTCTCGTCGCTCAAGCCTTAGTTTAGTTGCTCCCTCATAAATATCGACTCTTGTTCTGTCTTCCTCCTCTCGCGTCTTAACCCTTATTCCTGAAGGAAATCGGGTTTCTGTTCTAACTTCGCCGTCCTTTATCTCTGTTCTTATAACCGTACCGTCCTGAAGAACCGTTTCGGTTTTTACCTCCTCGTCCTCCTTCTCTTCATCTTCTTCTTCGTCTCCATTTTCTGGAGGATCATTGTCACTTCCTTTACTAAGGACTTCTTGTGTCGACTCTTTAGAAACTTCCTCCTTCTCTGGAGGCGATAAAGTTAATAAAATTCCTATTGTGACTACGGCAACTATTAAAACCGGAAGAAGATGAACTACTCCACGTATATTTCTCTGGGCAGACATGGCTTTAATTAGATTAACAAGAACAGTTGTTTACTGTCAATCGAAAAGTAAAATACCTACTGGCCGCTAACTTTTTTTTGCTTTTTTTCTAAAAAATTTCCGAAAAACTAGCTTCCACAAAGGCAAAACTTTGTCCGTTTTCTTTGAATAAATCGGTCTTGACCCCGTCAAACGCGGTTTTCTCGATACATCTCGGGACCAGACGGATAAAATTACCCATTTGCCCCATTCATTCTTTTTGGCAACTACCTCAATTCTTTGGTTATTCCAAGTTCTATAATAAACCCACGCACCCTTAATTTTTGCATTTTTTGACTGGTCAGGACGTCCAAATGTTGCCCAAGCGTCTCCCTGCTTAATCCCCCGCTCCTTCATTCTTTGAAGTACGTGGTTTGTCCAAATTACTCCCTTGTAATTTTTATCCATGATAAAAATTAAATCCTAATTTCTAATTTCATCCAGTATTTCGTAGGCCAAGCCTCCTATTTCCTCTTTCAAAAGTTCCTCGATATTCTCGCCTATTTTCTCCTCGAGATAATCTATAAGCCTCTCGTCGTACGGCGCAGCGTGGAATTTTTCTAAAAATTCATTGTGGTGTACACCGGGTAATCTATCCAACAAAAATTCCAGAACCTTACTGTGCACTATTTCATCAACCAATTGCCATAATTCATGACGCTCCTCTTCCGTCTGTGCAGAATTTTTTATCTCGGCCTCGACTTCTTCTAAAACTATTAGGTGGTCATAGAAAATTTTTGACATATCAATAATTTTCTCTCTCTAGGTTCAATTCACGGCGCAACAAGTTGTGCTCAATCTTGAATCTATGAGTAGAAAAGTTTACTCATATTTCGTGCAATGCAATCTCCGGCAAACTAATTATATTGTAATCCACCGGACCCAGCGGCACCTCATTTTCTGGGTCATCCACAAAAAATACAATAACTGGCCCCTTTTTATATCTTGACCCGCCTAAATATTGCATCACCTCCGGGCTCCCTCCAAAATGTTTACCGGTCCAGGCAGCCGGTCCCGAATCGGCAATTGAGGCAACAACCGCATTTCCGTTTTGGGTGTTAACAATTAATACTTTTCTGTATTTATACCAGTTTTTAAGATAAGGCTGGCGACGGTTCCAGTCCGGTAAATACAGCGTTTGGACAACAACATACCATTTTTCAATCTCTTCCAACTCTTTACTCATCGCCGCTCTCGAGGGAGTAAAATAGCCCCAAGCACCGAGCCCCGGCGCCATACCTTCTACCAGATTATCTCCGAATCTGTGTTCCCATATAGTATCGCCAGGATAGCGCATAAGATGCTGTTCAGTCCCTATATTTCCATAAGTTGTATTTAAGTGCTCACCCTGCAAAGTTGCGCGCACATCAACACCGATAATATTTTTAAAAAGTTGTTCTAAGTATTTTTCTTCATCTCTAGTCAAGGGGCGAGGTTTTTCAGGCAAGGCTGGAGAGAGGGTCTCGACTAAAAGCTCTTGGGGCGTTTTGAGAGCAATACTTGACTCTCCTGATTTTAATTTATTAACAAGCTCTTGGGGCGCGGGCAGAACCCTGATTGCCTCCGGGGGCGAAAGTAACAGTGCTCCGGTTATTGCTCCAGCTCCTAAAATCTTTGCCGAATGTTCCCGGATTTTCTCCGGTTCAATTCCACGCTCTTTGAAAAATCTCTCAACTTTAGGGTACTTGGCCGAAAGCTTAGCCTTTTGGGCAAGATGCTTAACTTTTAATTTACGACGTAATTCATCAGCGGTGATTGATTTTTTCTTGTGGGCAGACACTTTAATAAATTTCTAATGACATCCAAAGCAATTAGTTAATTGGATAAAATCGACTTAAGTCTCGATATTGTTTCTTCACGACCCAAAATCACAATAGATTCATTAATTGGCGGGGTAAATCGTGAGCCGGTTATCGCAACTCTTAAATTCATAAAAAAGCCTCCTGTGTGAAAACCGTTTTTGTCAACTAAACCAAAAAGGATTTTGTCAATGTTTTTTCCCTCCCATGACTCTGTGTTTTCTAGAGTTTTAATTAACGCCCTTATATGCTTTTTGTAATCCTTTTCAAAAATTCCGGGCTTGGGCTTTCTTGCTTTAAAGAAAAATCCGGCCAATGACTCGAACTCTTTTAATGTTTTAATTCTGTCTTTAACCAGCGGAAGAATTTCCTCTATCTTTTCTTCGGAATATTTTTTACTAAAGAATTCAAAAATTTGAGTTTTAAGTTTTACGTTTTGAGTTTTCCTAATATATTCCCCGTTCATCCAATCAAGTTTTTTTAGGTTAAACACAGGACCAGCTTTTCTGACCCTACCAAGAGAAAACTTTTCAACAAATTCTTTTAAATCAAATATCTCTTTTTCTTCCGGGTGAGACCAGCCAAGAAGACATAAAAAATTTATCAAAGCCCCCGGAAGATAACCTTGTTTTTTGTACCAAGAAAGAGAAACCGGATTTTTCCTTTTGGAAATTTTACTTTTATCTTCGTTTCTCAAAAGAGGAAAATGAGCAAATTCCGGTTTATCAAAACCAAGCGCTTTATAAAGAACAATTTGCCGCGGTGTATTGGAGATATGCTCCTCCGCACGAATGACGTGAGAGATTTTCATTAAGGAATCGTCAATAACAACAGCAAAATTATAAGTTGGGTAGCCATTCGACTTTAATAGAACAAAGTCGCCTACTTCGCTTGCCGGAAATTCAATTTTTCCACGAATTAAGTCATTCCAACCAACTTTCTCTTTCGACTTAAACTTAGACTTAAACTTAACTGCCCCTTCATCTTGGTAGGCTAAGTCTTTTTCTATAAGCTTCTGTACCCTTTTCTTATAAATATCGAGTCTTTCGGACTGTCTATAAGGCCCATATTTCCCTCCCTTGTCTGGTCCTTCATCCCAACCCAATCCTAGCCATGAAAGGCCATCATAAATTGCTTGCTCCGCGCCTTTAACCTGGCGTTTTACATCGGTATCTTCTAGTCGAAGAACAAACTTTCCTTTATTTTTTCTTGCGAAGGCGTAGTTAAAAAGGGCCGTATACGCAGTCCCCACATGGGCAAACCCAGTCGGAGAAGGAGCAATTCTTACTCTCACCCTTCGACGGAGTTCATCCCGAGCGGAGCCGAGGGGCTCCGGGTAAACCTTCTTTTGGGAAGCTTGACTGGCCATTCCAATTGAATTCTAGCACCAGTTGAAGATATACTCAAAGAGAATAAGGATCAATAACCCAATGTCAAATAAGCAAGCTTGTTTTTCGCAAGCTCACAAAATAAATGCAAATTTCCAATGCATTTTTAAATATTAATTGGTATTTATTGGTTTATTTGGCTATTTGCATTTATTGTATTATTCGAGCGACTGAAAGGAGCGAAGCGATACTATGGCTTCTCTGACCCAAACCGCAATCATTACCCGCAAAATTATCCGTTACGGAATCTATTTTATTATCTTTCTCATTGTTGGTCGTCTATTATTTAAAACAGGAACCAGAGCTTATAGATACTTCTTTCCAAAACCACCTCCCGAGGCTACTGTGGAATTTGGAAGACTCCCGTCTCTTTCCTTCCCGGTGAAACAAGGTTTGCCGCAATTCACACTTAATTTGGAACTGACGGAAGGACAATTTCCAGAACTTCCCCAACAAGCTAAAATTTACTTCATGCCAAAACCAGCGGCAAGTTTGCTGGGACTTGAAGATGCGCAGGATAAAGTAGCCTCTTTCGGATTCTCAACCGTACCTGAGCAATTATCACAAGCAATTTACCGCTTCAGCCACAAAAGTTCCCCCGCCACAATGCAAATTAGTGTTGTAACCGGAGCTTTTTCCATAAGTTACGACCTTACCAAAGACCCGGGGCTACTTAACCTACGCCCGCCTGCACCGGAGGTTGCGACAGAAATAGTTAAAAGAACACTTTCTTCTGCCAAAATTCTTCCGGATGATTTGTCTGGACCAACAAGTCACGAGTTTCTAGTTCCTCACGAATTTCTTCAAACGGATGGGATTCCATTTGTTACTGCCCTGTCGCGCTCGGAGTCAAACTTCGTCAGAATAAATCTCTTCAGACGCGAATACGACGGTTTTCCTAGTTTAACTCCTAACCCACAGAGAGCCAATGTCTGGTTTATGGTAAGTGGTGCCAGTGAAAGAGATAGGCAAATTTTTGCCGGAGAATATCGCTACCTTCCCGTCGATGAAAACGAATACGCAACTTATCCTTTAAAGACTCCTGAAGCTGCGTGGGAAGAGTTGCTTTCTGGAGCTGGATTTATAGCAGCCCTTGGAACCAACGAGGGTGGAAATGTTACGGTAAGGCGAGTATCACTTGCTTACTATGATTCAGGAGTCCCAACTGATTTCTTCCAACCTATTATCGTTTTTGAAGGAGACGGGGGTTTTGTCGCCTACGTCCCCGCCGTCTCTCCTGAATACTATGGAGAGTAGCCAACTTTTGTAACAAAGTTGGAAACTCGAAATCAGAAATTATAAACAATTACTAATTTACAATTTGCAATTTACAATCAAATTCCAATGAAACAATTATCAAACAACTCATTGAAAATTAAATAACTGAAAATTCAATGAAAATTGAGAATTAAACATTAAAAATTTATTTAGGATTTGGTGCTTCGGATTTTAAGGATAGCTTATTTCTTCCCATTCATAATTTCCGAATATCCACTCAATCAACTCCTTTGTTTCTCCAAATCTGTCTTGACTTCCCATAAGGGCAATCATTACTCTATGGCCATTTCGCTCAACATAGGTCACTAGATTTTCTCGAGCGTACTTGGTCCATCCGGTTTTGACCCCCAACACACCGTCTACTTCTCCAACCAGCTCATTTAAATTTGTTAAGCGGTGGACAATTAGACCATCAAGGCTGGTAACCTGTTTCTCCTTAGTGGCTACCACTTCTGCGAATCTTGAATCTCTCATAGCAACCTCTGCCACTCTTACCAAATCGCGCGCGGTGCTTTTGTGCCCCTCCCCGTCAAGGCCGGTCGGGTTTTTAAAATTTGAATTCTCAAGACCTAACTCTTGCGCTTTCAAATTCATCACTGTAATAAATGCCTCCCGTCCTCCTGGATAATTTTGAGCAAAAACTTCAGCCGCGTCATTTGCGCTATAAATCAAAAGGCCATATAACAAATCATCTACTCTTATCTCCTCACCTTTAACCAAGCCCATTTTCTGTCCTTCAATCGATACATTTCCTACTTTGACTATATCCTCGGGGGAAAAGTGCTCCATTGCAACCAAGGCGGTGACAATTTTAGTCGTCGAGGCAGGAAGAAGTGGAGAATCGGGATTTTTTTCATAAAGGGCAGTACCACTATCGATATCAACTGCCAATGCTGCTTGTGCAGACAGAACTGGAAAAGATACTGTATCAGAAAGAACAGGAATAGGTGCAAAGCTAGCAGGCTCAATTTTTTCGCTGAGAACTAATGGTTCCTCTTTATACCTAGATAAAGACAGCGCACTACTAGCTATAAAAACAAAGGATAAAAGCGCTAAATAAAGGAAAGTGAGTGAATTAATCTTTGGAAACTTTCTTTTTTTCTTTCCCTCAATCTTGGTCATTTTTTGGAAATTTTTATCCCTAGTTCTTTAAGCTGTTCTTTTGCGGGATTGCTGGGAGCATCCATCACTGCCGTCGAACCACCTGCGGTCATCGGGAAAGCCATTACTTCGCGAAGACTGGGCTCGCCAAGTATCACCATTAAAAGCCTGTCTATTCCAGGAGCAATCCCACCATGAGGAGGAACGCCGTAAGAAAAGGCGGTCAGCATATGCTCAAATTGCTTTTTTTGTTTTTCGGTAAAGCCGATTAGCTCGAATATTTTATTCTGGATTTTGGGCTGATGAATCCTTATGCTTCCTCCTCCAACCTCATGGCCATTAAGAACCATATCGTGCTGCAAACCGCGTACTTTCATAGGGGCTTTGTCAAGAAGACCAATATCATCAGGATGGGGGGCAGTAAACATGTGATGACTAGGTGCATACTTGGCACCCGCACCATGGAAAAAATCATCTTTTGTTTGTTTTACAAAAAGCGGAAAATCGACAATCCATGCAAAAGCAAGCTCATCTTTATCTTTTTTGTTTTTTCTTAAGTCAGGTTTATCAACCCCGTATTTTTTCATTGCATCTTTGTGGGAAATTCTTGGCCAAGGTGATTTAGTAATTTTTTTATGCGGAAAGATTTCCTTAACAAGCTCGGTGAAAAGTTTCTCGGTAAGAAACAAGATCTCTTCTTGTTTGACAAAGCTCATTTCTAAATCTAGCTGTGTAAATTCTCCATAGGCACGATCGGCCCTTGGATCTTCATCTCGGAAACATCTTGCTATTTGAAAATACCTTTCAAATCCTGCAACCATTAAAAGTTGTTTATATTGCTGTGGCGATTGGGGTAAAGCATAAAATTTCCCAGGCTGAAGCCGAGAAGGAACAATAAAATCTCGGGCACCCTCCGGCGTAGTCTTGGTTAGAATGGGAGTTTCGATTTCGACAAAATCGCGGGCAGTCAACCAGTTTCTAATGAACTGTGTAGTTTTTGAACGAAGTCTCAAGTTTTTATTCATCCTCCCGCGCCTTAAATCGAGATATCGATATTTCAATCGCACCGACTCTTCTATTTCCAAACCATCGCCATCCAGGGGTAAAGGAATTTCTTTTGCGGGAGATAAAACCTTTAAACTATCAATTTTAATTTCAACTGTGCCTGTCGAAAGATCTTTGTTAACCAATTTTTCTGGCCGATTTACAACTTTCCCAATTATTTCAACAACACTCTCTTTAGTAATTTTAGGTAGTTTGCTACCCACACACTGGACAATTGCGCTTCTATCTCTAAGGTCAATAAATGTAATCTTTCCATGATCTCTAATGGTGTCTGCCCAGCCTTGCAGTTTTACCTTTTCACCGATTTTTCGGACAGTATCTTTGGCAAGTGTCCTAATAATCTTTTCTTTTGCCATGCTTATTAGCATTCTATACCCATTTCACTCTATTGTGTCTTTCTTAAATAATCAAATGGGTGCATACGAATACCTGCCTTGCCGGCCCGCTTCGTCTGCCTCGTTGAGTCAAGACGGGCTGAGTCGAGGCGAGCAGGCAGGCCTTTAGAAATTGTAAATTCGAATAAGATGAGTATTACTTCAAACTTACATCTTGACAAGCACAAGCTCATCTAGGCATAATGCTTAGGCACTTATGAACAAAGAGTATCAAAAGAGCACTCACCTCTTTATCCTCATCATCGAATGAGGGGGGCTTGTGTTGGTTGATACTTTTTAAACCTAAAGACACTTAACCTCCCAGAACCAAAAAAGGGAGGTTTTTTGATTTCATTAAAAATTAGAGATAGCAATCAATCCGCCAACCAACCGCTCTTCGAGCCGTTCCCGATTTAATCGGGATGGAAAGGCGAGAAGTAAGGTAAGGCGGATAAGTCTCTAAAAGCTCTTTGACAATTTAAGTTTTGGGTGGGAGTGAGGATGCGAACTGTCGTATTCTCTTATCCACCCAAAACCCATCTGAAACTGAAAGGAGGTTCTATAGAAACATCTCTTTGTTCTAAGGAGAAGAAGAGACTGTTGAAAAACGCCGGGAAAGGAACACCTATGTGTGAACCCGTTATGCGGGTAGTAGTAGGCACAGGCAAACATGCCCAGACATTTAAGAAATGCCCTGTGCACAAAACGAAACTCAAGGGGGAAACCGGCTGCCCGGACTGCGGATTGAAAGGAATTCGAAGTCTGGCAAGAAGCTTGAGGGAGTCGTACACCGTGAAGGCCCCAAGGAGAGCACGAAGGCAGTTGTCAACTGTCAGCTGAACCATACCTAAATCGCGAAACTTGAGGAGGGAGTTGTGTATACAGTGTATGACTATGAAGTGCCAGACGGACCATGCCAAATGTGTGGCAAAAAGGCCGTCGTCAAACTCTCCGATGTGAACCTATGCGAAACCCACTGCGGGCTTGAGCTGCACATGGGAGGAGAACAAGTCAGGGAACTACTTATGGATATCGGTCTTCAACAAGACTGACAATTGGCCGGGATATAACATTTAAAAAGTCACCATAGGAGAGAAACAATGCTTGAACCAAATTCACCGCCAGAACCGTCTTCAGAACTCGGCTTAGGGGGAAATACCGACCTAGCTTTCACAGGTAGCGTCGATGACGTCACCCACCCCGGCCGAAGCGAAGAACAAACCGATGACAAGTCGGTCGATTCGAGCGAGGAAAAGCACCACGAAAATATTTCTTAGCCTTGCGAGGTGTCTTCTAGGCAAATAAGCCTAAACGATATCAAACAAAAAGGCCCGGCGCCTCGAAACGCAACACCGGCGCTGGGCCTTACCATTCGGATGGGTAGAAAGAGAAACAAGACAAATGCTGCAACTGCGCAGTCACCATTGTCTTTCTCTTTCTTAATAAAAACCACAAAAACGCCCATCCTGAAGGGGTTAATTAAAAAAATTGACTCTTTCAATTATGGCGTTTTTGTGGATAACAGAAAAATCCCCGCTTAACACTTAATGCAAAGTGTATATCTGCGGGGATTTTTCGTGACTTTACTGTTCTCCTAATTTAATATCCTTCACTCTAAGTTCTAATTTTTTCTCCCCCATCCATTCGTTTTCCATCAGATTATAAGCAACGTCAACTGTTTCGGCTGTCATCAATTTGGGATAAAGATATCCAAAACCAAAAGCAATCGCATCAAATGTTTTATCGTCCTTTTGCAACACCAACTTTATGTGCTTTGCATCCCTGCCGACCACCCGTGAATTTAGTACTGTCACCTCTTTGGTGGCAAATGTCGGAGTCGGATTACCAATCCCGGCCGGCTCAAAATCTTCAAGAGCATTCTCAAGCTTCCAGTTTAATTGACTAAAGTCCACTTCTAAGTCTATCTTTAATCTTCTTGTTAACAAATCATTGGTTAATATTGAGTCGGCAGCCTTACTAAATTTTTCACTGAAAACTTCAATTTTTGAAGTTTCTATAGTAAAACCTGCCGCCATTGGATGACCTCCTCCTTCAACCCACATATCTTCCATCTTTCTTAAAGTCTCAATTATGTTAAAACCTGAAATCGAACGGGCCGACGCTTTTGAATATTCATCCCCCTTAGAAAGAACTATTGCCGGTCTGTAAAATCTCTCCACCAACCTGCTTGCGGCAAGCCCGATCACTCCTTCGTGATAGCTTTCGTGAGCCAAAATAATAACACTTCCCAAGTTTTTTTCGTCAACGCTTTTGCTTGCGTGAAGCAAAACCTCACCAACTACTTTCTGTCTTTGCCTATTAGTTTTCCCTAAAAGGCGAGCAAGCACCTGCGCTTTTCCCCTACCCTTGATGCACAATAGTCTCAAAGAGTCAATCGCGTGTTCAAGACGTCCCATTGCATTTAAGCGTGGTGCAATCATAAAATTGACCTGATAAGTTCCAATACTTCCCTTTTCAATAGCCGCTTCTTCAAATAAGGCTAAAAGCCCGGGCCTTTTTGTTTTATTAAGAACTTCAAGGCCATATTTCGCAAATGAACGGTTCGCGCCAACTAATGGTAGTTGGTCCGAAATCGTGCCAATAGCAGCAAGCTCTAAGCTACTGATGTCTGATGGCTTATGTCTGATGGCTGATTTAAGTTCGCGAGAAAGAATCCAGGCAAGTCCTGCCCCTCCAATTTCTGTTGTGTGGATTATTGCTAGGGCTCTAGGAAGTTTTTTGCCCTTTAAATGGTGGTCGGTAATTATAACGTCTATTCCCAACTCATTAGCTTTTTTGACACCATCGTAGGCAACTATTCCGTTGTCGACAGTAATTATTAATTTGACATCCGGATTTTGAGACTTGATGTTCTCAACGCTTCCAGCATTGAGTCCATAGCCTTCTGAAAATCTTTCGGGAATGTAGGGCAGAGCCTTTTTACTTAACGAATAGAGTGTTTCCCAAAGAATAGCAGTGGCGCAAACTCCATCTGCGTCATAATCTCCATAAACGATAATCCTTTCCTTGTTCTTAACTGCTTTTTTTATTCTAGAAATTGCCTTTTTGACACTTACATCGCTTATTTTCAAACTTTTAAGCGTAATTTTTTCAGGCGGGGTTGGTTTTAAAAATTCTTCTTTTTGTTTGCGCGTTTTGAGCCCTCTATTTTTCAAAAGAATATCAATGATTGAATCGACTGATGATTGATAGCTAATGGCTGACGACTGACTCAAAACCTCCCACTTCTTCATAGCAACTGTGCTCTAAAGTATAATAGTACCAGATGAAATTTGAGTTACCACCTTTTGTTTTAAAAATCCTGAAAAAATTCCAGGATGCCGGCTTTGAAATTTATATCGTAGGTGGAGCGGTGCGTGATTTACTGACAAAGAGGTTTGTAGACGATTGGGATTTTACCACCAACGCAACTCCTGAAAAAATTCAAAAACTTTTCCCAGACGCCTTCTACGACAATGTCTTCGGGACAGTAGGTCTTTCCCACAAATCTTCTCCCAACCCTTACGAAATCACCACCTTTAGAACAGAACATGGCTACTCGGACGCAAGACGACCGGATAAGGTTGAGTGGGGGAAATCTCTAGAAGAAGACCTGAAAAGACGAGACTTCACTATCAATGCTGTCGCGTTGAAAATCCAAATTCCAAAATCCAAAATCCAAAAAAAGAAACCAACAATTTTAGATGCCGAAATTATTGACCCTTTTGACGGCCGAGGCGACCTGGACAACAAGCTCATTCGGGCAGTTGGAAAACCCAAAGAGCGCTTTTCAGAAGATGCGCTGCGCATGATACGGGCTATAAGAATAGCCGCTGAACTCGGCTTCACCTTTGAGGAAAAAACCTTTGAAGCGATAAAGGCAAATGCCCCTTTAATCAATAAAATCGCCAAAGAAAGAGTCCGCGATGAGCTTCTGAAAATCTTGGGTTCGCCTAATCCTTATGAGGGAATTGTCATGTTTCGTAGCTCGGGGCTTATGAACGAGATTATTCCAGAATTTGAGAAGACTTTCGGAGTCGAGCAAAAATCTCCCGGAAGACATCATATACATGATGTTGGCACACATAGTCTCTTGTCTTTAAAAAATTGTAAATCCGAAGACCCTATTGTTCGCTTTGCAACGCTAATCCATGATATAGGCAAAGCCCAAACCTATAAAAAACTTCCAACGGGCGTAATTACTTTTTATAACCACGAACTGGTAAGCGCAAGGATTGCTAAGGCAATTGCCAAAAGACTCAAGTTTTCTAAAAAACAGTCTGAAAAATTTTACAAACTCGTTCGCTATCATCAGTTTACGGTTGACGAGCGGCAAACCGATTCTGCAATCAGGCGCTTCATCAAAAATGTGGGGAAAGAACTCGTACCCGACATGCTCAACCTTCGCGTCGCAGATAGACTCGGCGGAGGGGCAAGAGAAACTTCATGGAGACTTGAGGAATTCAAAACAAGGCTCATAGAAGTTCAAAAACAGCCATTTACTGTCCGCGACTTAAAAATTTCGGGCCACGATGTAATAAAAGTCCTTCGACTTCACTCAGGACCTAAGATCGGTGAAGTCCTAGAAACACTTTATAAAGAAGTAGTCGACAAAAAACTCCCGAATGAAAAAAAGGCTTTATTGGCAAGACTTAAAATGTTAAAGTAGTCCACATGGGCAAGGAATATTCTGGTACTTTGGGGTTTGTGATAATTCCAGACCCTGAAACAAAAAAAGCACTGCATCAGCTTACTGAAAAATATTCTCAAGAAGGAGATGTTTTGCCCGAGCCATATCATCTTTCTCTTTATCACGGACATTTCAAAAAAGTTCCAGAACAAGTAGCAGCCGACTTACGAACAAATCTCTTCTCTTCTCGGAACAGAGTATGTTCTCGATAAAGTCGAGCCATACGGAGGAAAGTTTCTTTTCTGGAATGTTGAGAAACCATATCCCAAGCTTCAGCAAGCGCATGATACAGCTATAGAAAGACTCACCCCATTCGTCGACCAGGAAAAAGTTGGTCTTGCACTAAAAGAGGGATTAAAAATGACTCAACAGGAGATCGATAATCTTAAAAAATATTCTTATCCCTTGGTGAAAGAATTATTTATGCCTCATTACGCTTTGCTTTACAGGAAAAGTGGCCTGCAAACTACCGGGAAGAAACAACATACGGCAAAAATATTAGAGGTTCAATTTGTAGAAATCGTTGGTTTTTCGAAAATTAACCAAGTCTTTTTATCAAGAACTTAGGGCAGACTCTCACAGGCGACGCCGTCACGATCTCGGTCTAAGTTATGGATGTCAGCTTCGGCTCCACAAGCTTCAAATGCACTCTGAGCTTCGACTTGGGTTGAAAAATCTGAACAATTATAAACATTCCCGCTGCAGTCCCATGGCCCTACCTGTACTACTTGTTCTACCTTATCTACCATTTTCTACTTTTTCTCCAAAATCCTCACACTCTTTCCATAACCCCCTGTTATTTTCTCTTGCCTCCCTTTCGGCTTCACTAAACTGTTCCTGATACTTTACATCCGGTAGATAGGAAACTGCAGATGCGAACCCTTCACGAACTAAATAATCATTTACAAAAGTTTCGTCTTGATAAACATAGAGCAATAGTCTTTGATATCTGTCCCTTTCTGAAACATCTTTTTCTAGCCTGACCATTTTTCCTTCAACCAACTCTTTGTTCTTCTGCGTGGACTCTTTTGCAAAACACTCCTTTGCACCTTCCGGCGTATCAATGCCAATATATCGAACAACCTCTCCGCCTTCTAAAACTATCGTATCGCCGTCAATCGCCTTACTAACCCTCATTAACTCATTGTCTGCCTGGGCACTTTTATCGATTGCCTCCCCGATAACTTTAGGTTGAGGACTCTGAACAGTTTTCTCATCCTCAACAATTTCGCTGAAATTTATAGACTTATCGGAGGCCTTTGAAGCAAGAATGAAAATAAAAACTACATTGGCCAAAATTGAAGCTAAAATTACAAAATTTTTCAGCCTCACCTTTTTCTCCTGATTTTTGCTGCCAACTCGTCCCAGGTCACAAGAAGGGGAACTGCAACAAAAGGCGAAGAGTAAGTTCCCAAAATTGTTCCTATTAAAAGCGCGACAGCGAACCATTTAATTGTTGTCCCTCCCATAAGAATAAGCGCCACCAACATAAAAATTATTGTAAAAGAGTTATTAAGCGAACGAACCATTGTTTCGCTTATGGCTCGGTTCGCTAATTCTGTCAGACTACCGTCTATCTTCCGCTGAGATTCGCGGATGCGATCGTAAACGACAATTGTATCGTGGACTGAAAAAGAAAGGGTGGTAAGCAGGGCCGTGACAAAAAGAAAATCGACTTCAGCCCCCAAGAAGTGCCCAAGAAAGGCAAAAGA
The DNA here is from genome assembly GCA_022562395.1 of Patescibacteria group bacterium. GTDB lineage: Bacteria > Patescibacteriota > Microgenomatia > UBA8517 > UBA8517 > JADFPI01. The sequence goes on from JADFPI010000011.1 coordinate 20,553, forward strand.
ACCAATGAGTATGAAACTATCATGAAACATTGCCAAAATTGCACTCGTGCCAAATTTAATACTTTTAAACTGAATGGCAACCCAAAACAAAATCGCTACCGCCGCAATCGCTATGGCATAAACCGTCTTTTTGACAAGTTCTGGACCAATTGAAGGACCAACATTCTCAAATCTTAATTCGGTAACCTCCGCGTCAGTTGCCTCCTGCAAAACAGATTGAATTTTTTCTTTCTCTTCTTGTCCGATTGGCGGAAACCTGAAAAGATAGGTGTTTTCTCCAAATGTTTGTATCGAACTTACTTCAAGCTCTTTTTCCTCAAGATTTTTGGCAATATCTTCAGTTGATATCTCACCCTCAATCCTATATTCCAATATTGCTCCCCCTGTAAAATCAACTCCTAATTTCAAACCCCAATTTATTAAACTAAATAAACCTATTCCAATAAGGGTAAGCGAAGTCAGGTAATATATTAATTTAAATCGTAGCCAATTCATTCTGTTAATAATTACCAATAAGTACCAATACTACCAATAAATACAAATAATCCAATTAAATTTATTGGAAATTGGTAGTTATTTGACATTGGTATTTATTGGTTTATTCGAGCTTTTGATAAAAACGCGGAGCAAATTTCTAGAAACTACTATTCCGGTAAACAAACTTATTCCAATTCCTAAAGAAAGGGTTATGGCAAAACCGCGAACAGGCCCTGAAGTATGCAAAAATGAAAAGTCAAAAGGATTGGCCAAAATAAAAGCAATAACCAACGTGGCAATATTTGCATCTCTTATCGAATCCCACGCTCGGCCGAAAGAAACCTCTAGGGCGTCTCTATAAGGGCGTTTACCGCGCTCCTCTTTAAATCTCTCAAAAATCAGGATATTGGAATCAACCGCCATTCCGACAGATAAAAGAAAGCCCGCAATTCCGGGCAAAGTCAAAACAACGGGAATAAGTTTATAAAGGGCGAGTGTTAAAATTCCAAAAACTAATAGTCCCAAATCCGCAATCAAGCCCAGCTTGCCGTAGGCTAAGAACATAAAAATCAAAACCATAGAAAGGCCCACCAAGCCTGCTTTTACGCTTTTTTCTACCGACTCTGCCCCAAGTGTCGCCCCAACCGTCCTTTGCTCTACAAGCTCAATGGGTACAGGAAGGGCGCCGGCATTAAGCTGAATGCTTAAGTTTTTAGCTTCTTCTAGGCTAAATTCCCCAGAAATTTGGGCTGAACCCCCGGTAATCTCCTCCTGGACTAGCGGAGCAGAAATAACCTCCTCGTCCAAAACTATGGCCAAGGGTTTACCGATATTTCTTCTGGTAATCTCTGCAAATTTTTGCCCACCTTCTTGAGTAAAACTAAGACTAACAACTGGCCTTCCGGTCGTTTGGTCAAAACCAACATCTGCACTTTCTAAATCCGCTCCCGTTAAATCGGTTGGGGCGAAAAGCTCCTCCTGGGTCGGCTCGCTAAAAACAAGTTGGGCAGTTTTTCCGATAAGCTCCACCGCCTTTTGGGTCTCGCCGACTCCCGGAAGCTCGACAATTATTCGGTCTTTTCCTTCAAATGACGAGGTTTGTACGTTTGGTTCGGCCACCCCAAAAAGATTAACTCTTCTTTCGATAATTTCTTTTAAGCTGGTGATGGCGGCTTCCTTCTTTTCTTCTGGTAAACCAGAAGTATCTGCCTCAAAGACAAAATGACTTCCGCCTGCAAGGTCTAGTCCCAAGCGTAAATTAAAATTCTTTTTTATCTGAAGTCGCCCAAGAGAAATATCAAAATCTCTACGCTGGAATTTTCTTCCAAATACGCTGAACTCTTTGGGCAAGCTTATATAGCCTGCGACAAGGGTTAGGAGAAAAATCAGAAGTAGTTTTTTCCCTGGAGAAATCATGGCAGTAATTTTCTATCCGACTAAATCTTCCTCGTCCCCAATAATCATCACGCGGCTTCCTGATAGTATCCCAAGTAAAAAGGGGTCGCGCCGTTTCTTTCTAAACTCATATTCTTCTCTGCTCATAACTGCATAGTTTATTTCTTTTCCCTTTTTACTCTCCTCAGCTCTAATCAAGTTTGAAAGCTCTGGTAACACTATTTCCCCAACGACTAAAATATCCACCTGGTCCTCTTTCTTTCTGTCTTTTCCTCTGGCAAGTTTACCCGAAAACATAATAAACGAAATTCCACCTACCTTTTTTCGATTGGAAATAATTTCTGCTCCAAGTCCGCTCGTTTTAGCCACAATGGAAACCAAATCTCCGAAAAAGGGATAATCGCGTCTAACCCAATAATAAAGCCTGTTTCCCCTCGGTTCCTTTTTCAAAAGTCCTGCAGATTCAAGCCTAGTCAATTCTCGCCTGACCGCATTTATCTCTTCTTTAGTTTCGCGGACAATGCCCCGCACATGATACATTTCACCCAAATTAGAGTAGAAAAGCTCCAATATTTTTATTCTTACTTTAGAAGTAATTATGTCACCTAACTCGGCCATTTATTTTGGGGCAGGTATATTTATTAGTAGTCTACCTTTTTTCCAGCAGGAATTATTTCTATCCAGGACACTCCCCGAACCAAAGGTATTTCCTTTCCGCTACTGTCTAAAAAGATCGTCCTTGCCTCTCTGGCATCCTTATTCCAAGTTCCTTCAACTACTCGGCCATTTTGAAAAACAAGTGCTCTTCCGCTTCCTACTGTGGTATAAAGCAAATGTTTGTTTTTGTCAACTGATGCTCGCTCGCGAACAAACATCACCACCACATTTTTGGCTGAAAGTTGGGTTCCTGTATCTAGGTCGATATGTTCTTTGCCCCCATTTCTTCTCAAGTATCTATTTTCCGCTGCGTCATACGTCCATTCGACATCGTAGTCGGGTTTATTACTCCAAAAACCAAAGGATATATTTGTTACCTCAGGAGGGGTAACTTTTCTATCGTCTTCAAACCGCCAGCTAACAAAATTTTCATCCCAGGAAATACCTTCTGAATCTTTTGCCGCGAAGCCCCGCTTTTCCGCCTCTTTGTAAGCGGCGTCCAAAGAAGCCGTCATTGTATGTTCTGTTGCAACGGGGCGGCCTAAGCGTTCATAATTGCGCCAGAAAATCGGGAATCCCGAGTCATAAGTGGTGTCAAAATCGTTACCCTTAGCAACTCTCCAACCCAAAGTCGCTAGAAGCTCAAGGGCCCTGGCTGCCCTGACGGTTTCTCCTGTCCCTGAGAAATCGTTCGCGCCGCCGACATGCATAAAAATTGGTTTATCACCGTACTCGGCCGCCCAATCAATAAAATAAACTCGTACACTTCTAACCGGTGCTATGTTTAACTCTTCCGCTACCGCCCCGCAGTAAAAAATGGCCAAAAAGCGAGTTATACCACCTTCGGCAACGGCCTCATAGACAATGTCTGCGCGAGAAATACCGGAAGGGGGTCTCGATTCAACATGATTTTCAAGTATTGCCGCAATAGGTCGTCTTTTTTCCCAAATGTTTTTCTCAACTTCCGTAAACATTCCGCCATTTATTGGACATTCAGACTCTCGTGGTAGTCCTAAATTAATTTTGGACCGGGCTTCTGCAAGACCGGTGAGCGCTTCACTTTGCTGATCCGGTTCTTGCCTAAGGTAAGAAAAAATAGCCCAAGAAGTTCCCGTTGACAATAAATAAAGGCCTAAAAAACCTAAAACCAATACGAATTTTTTAGAAGAGACTCCTTTTAAAATTTTTTCCAACAATGCCTTCATGTTATCAATATAAATTGTTTATCTTTTTTTCGCTTTGTTCAAGGCCTTTTTTTCTTCTTCAGAAAATTCGTGTTCGGCTTTGCCTTTTTTGACGGCCTTAACATATACACGAGTTCTCTCCCTCGTGTGCAAACCGGTTATAACAAGCCCTGTGTCTTTGGCGTCCAAAAGGGCAATTGAAAAACTATGATCCCCTCCTAAATCCTTAAAAGGGTTAAAACGCACCATTCCTACTCTCTGTATATGATATTCGCTCAAATCCTCTAACTGCCTTAACTGTTTTGTCAGTTCTTCAAGCCTATCTTTATTACCTTTTTCCTCGGCCAATATTCCTTCCAACACTTTGACTAAATTTCCCTCCTTTGTTCCCTTTGTCAGCCTTTTGAACAGCCTAAATAACCAATAAAACCCAAGGCTTAGTCCTAAAAGCCAAGCTCCTCCCAAAATAAAAAAAATTCTTTCAAATGACACTTTTTATCGTCTCAAAAGCGAGTAACAATTTGGCTCAAACATTTTAGGCATTTATTTGGCCAGGTGTCAACCCCGCACCCTTTTAATGTCTGATTTTTTGTAGTAAAATCATCAAGCAAGAAATGGCCAAAAGAAGAACAAAAAAACAAAAACAGAAAGCCAATAGACAATTCTCTGTCTATTTGAAAAACGAGGCTGAAAATAATCAATTTGAACCTACTGTCAAGGGGCAATTTAAAAAAAGAAAAATTCGAAAAATATCAAAACCTGCCCAAGCTAAAAACACCGAGCCTACGGCTAAAGTTGAAGGCTTGGGCATAATCAAGCGCGATATCGTTAAAAGCCTAATACTGGCCAGCCTCATACTAGGCACGGAACTTGTGATATACTTTTCCTGGTCACGCTAGGCGTACCTAAATTAATAGATTCCTGTCCTAACTGAAAGGGGGTGAAGAGAATGTCAATGTACTGTGTTAAGTGCCGCACAAAGAGAGAGGGGAAAAATGCCAAAAAGGTAACCATGAAGAATGGTAAGCCGGCAACAAAGGCTACCTGTGAAGTTTGTGGCACGACAATGTTTAGGATTGGTGGTTAACACCTAGTCTTAAACACAAAATGTGGGAGCGTAATGCGCTCCACTGAAGGGTAATCTTGCATAGCGGGATTGCCTGGGTCTAAATTTGTGGATATCTTCGATAAGGTTTTCGCCACTTTCAGAAAACACGACAAAAGTATCCCTTTGGAAACTTTTGGTAGAAGTTTATATGAGACACTTATCTCCACACACCTTTCTTCAAGAACCAAAGACGAAGTACCTCTGAAGGCGTCAAAAGGCTTTAGTCTAAAAGCCCATCTTTTTCAACTTCACTAGCATCACTTTTACCAAACTTTGCGATGAGCCAACCGGTTGCAAAACCGCCCACGTGGGCCCAAAAGGCGACTCCGCCAATTTGGGCAATTGCAACCGAGCCAACACCCGAAAGAAGTTGTGTCAAAAACCAGTAAAAAAGCATCACTTGAGCCGGAATATTAACTACGGTCAAAAATCCAAAAAACGGAATTAAAGTTTTTATGGTATGCCGCGGAAAAAACACAAGATAAGCTCCAAGCACGCCCGCAACAGCCCCGGATGCTCCAAGAATTGGAATGTTGGAAGTTGGGGAAAAAAGATATTGGGCAAGATTCCCGGCCAGTCCTGCCAAGAGGTAAATTATTAAAAACTTTATACTTCCAAACTTCTCCTCTACATTATTGCCAAAAATTTTTAAAAACCACATATTTGAGATTATGTGGATAAATCCTGCGTGCAAAAATTGGCTTGTAAAAAAAGTCGAAAGCGTGGATACTCTGGATAAATCTATAAATGACGGGGTTAAGGCAAATTGAGCGATAAAAGCTTCTAAATCGGGGGCGCTAAGTTCCAATAAAAAAACCAAAACATTTGCAACGATTAGTAAAACTGTTATTAGCGGAAATTTATAAGTCGGCTGGTTATCTTTTAAAGGAAACATCTTCTAGAAGGCGGTGATGGCTACTGCGAAACCATACTGGGCATAAATGCAACCCCAAACATATTCTCCACCGGTCATAAGTTTCTTATGTCCCAAAGTATTTTCCCAAAGTGAAACCGCTTGACTAGGAGTCTGTGCGCCCGAAATCAAAAATTCTGCCAGAGTGCCGTACTTTTCAAAAATCCAGACCAAATCCTGCCTTTGTTCCTTAAGACTACTAAATCCCTCATGCGCATCGAGTTCACCTAACTCAAGGAGTTGATTTAAACGAATCGATGCAACTGTGCAAAGCTCATCGCGCTGGGAAAGCGGATTAACACCAAGTTCTATCCTTCTTTTGTTCACAACCTCCCAAAGCTCCGGCCCGCCCCAGGATGGAGGAGGCGGGGCGGTAGGCGGCCTTGTAGCAACAGGGGAGGGGGCGGACGTTGGGGTTGGAGTAGGTTCTTTTTCGAGACTTGCAACTTTTCTTTGCGACAAAATCTCGACAAACTGGGATAGCAAACTCTGCCGTTTTGCTAATTCTTCACTTCTAGCCTCACGTGCTCCACGCGAATAACCAAAAAGGTATACCCCACTCGCTAAGCCTGAAAAAATAATAAAAATGAAAAAGGATATGATAATTTTCTTTAACATTCTTGCAATCCCTTTAGCTCACCTCTTACTCCCCACATCCCACCTCTCAATCCCCGCTTTCTATAATTATTGTCACCGGTCCATCAAGCTTGGCATCAATCTCCATGTATTCGCCGAAGCTACCCGTTTCGACTTTAACCCCTTTTTCTTTTAATTTATCTACAAAGTTCTCATATAATTTTTCTGCATGGCCTGGTTTGGCTGCTTTAATAAATGATGGACGATTTCCTTTGGAAGTATCAGCATAAAGCGTAAACTGCGAAACTACCAAGACCGAAACAGCAACATCTTTGACCGACAAATTCATTTTTCCAGCATCATCTGCTATTACCCTTAATTTTGCCAATTTTTCTGCTAAAGCCTTTGCATCCTTTTCACTATCACCATCTTTAACCCCAAGTAAAACAAAAAGGCCCTTTCCAATTTCACCGACAACTTTCCCGGTTTCAGCAACAACAACCTTAGCTGAATTGACTCGTTGAACCACCAAACGCATATTCAATATTGTAACAAATAGTTTTTACTAAAACTCTATTTCTTTGGGTCAATATTGAAAGGCTTCGGCCCTTGGGCTCCCGATATGGTCACCCGCCCATCCTCCGATGGTCGGTCGTAGTGGATAGTTTGTTACCTATAATTTTTACTTTTATCTCATTTTCTGATATAGTCCAGGTTAGTGAATCAAATAGACATTCAACGCCTCGTAAAACCCATAGCGATAATAGCTGCAATCGCACTTTTGGCTTTGAATTCTTTTAGAATTGTTAAGGCAGGGACAATCAAAGTTGTAACCAGATTTGGAAGGGTTACCGGGCGCATGCTTCGACCGGGTGCCCATTTTATTATCCCTATCGCCGAGGGAACCATTACTTACAACACAAAAAAGGTAACTTATGAAGCTTCAAACGATCCGAAGCGCTCAAAAGCAAACTACACCGATATACCGGTCGATACAACTACCCTAGATGGCCAGCAAATAGAGCTTAACTACACCGCCAGATTTTCTATCGACCCAACAAAAGCCGGTTGGATTGCAAATAATATCGGTACAGAAGCTGACATTGTTGAGAAAATCGTTAAGACAGACACCAGAATTCACGCACGAAATATAGCGCGGGAGTTTAATGCAGCCGATTTATATACTGGAAATATTAGCCAAGTTCAAAAAGCAATCGAGGATAGGCTACGTCCAATTTTTGAAGAAAACGGATTACTCCTTGATGAGTTTGGAATTAGGTCAATTGCCTTTACAGACGACTATATAAGCGCAATCGAAGCAAAACAGATTGAAAAAGAGCGCGTAATTACCGAAGAAAATATAGCAAAACAGGAAGAGTTTAGAAAAGAGGCAAGAATAACTAGGGCAGAAGGGCAGGCAGAAGAACAAAGACTGCAAAGAACAACCTTAAACGATGCCCTTTTAATGAAAATGTGGATAGAAAAATGGAGCGGCGAAGTACCAAACGTAGTTACCGGCGACCAAGGGAATCTCCTCTTCCAAATCCCCAACCCTTAAACGGGACCCATCCGAACAAGGTTTCTTTTTAAACTCCCCTCTTTAATATTTCAATTAATTCTTCTGGGTTGGCGCCCACGAAACTTTTTCGGGATGCACACTTATTGAAAATCAAGATGGAGGATGCAACTTTTTAACTTCGTCGCTGTATTCACTCATTACTTCCCAGTTATCTGCTTCAGTTCTACCGATTACTCTTCCATCACGCAAATGTGGGTCTTCTCCAAACGTTTGTTTAAACTCTTCATTTGAATATGTATTGAACTGCACGCCTTCAACTTTGCTTGCTACTTCTGTTCGAATTTCTGCCTCCCTCGGCAACATAGAAACAGTAAATACAACAGTATCTTTCTCTCTTTCATCATGCTCGGCTGTTTCAGAATCAAAACCCCTGGGATCAAATTCAGCCTTGGCCATAATACTTTAGAATTATAAAATTATACTATGTATAATACTACGCATTACAAGTGAAAATTGTCTAATAAAACCATCCTCCGATGGTTAGTCGTAGTGGATAGTATTTGTATTATTAGTTATAGGATTAATTTGATATAATAGTCAAATTATGTCAGAGAGATCTGTAGAAAATAACAAAAACGAACTGTACGCTATTGTATCTGAGTTTCTTGAATCTGATCAGCATATTCTTGACCAACCGCCATTTACATGGGCTCGCATTGATCCAAACTTAGTACCTAATGATTTTTTTGTACACGATAACAGCTGGTACTTTTTTACTAAAACCGTTTTAGGATCAAGGCATGCATTTATGCAAACAGAATTAAATGATTATGCATTAAAAGAGTTCAAATCTTCAGTCAATAAACAAAAGATTATAAATGAAGAGAAATATAGTTTCGATGACATTTTAGCTGTTGGAGAAAAATTGTTTAGCGAGTTGGAATTTCATTATCCTTATATTGTTGACTACTTTAGGGAAAATGAAAGAACATACTCATTCGACTTAAATCCCAGAAAGATCGGTCGATGGCGTGTATCTACATATGCTGCTTATGCTGTAAGGAAACAAGTATATGAAAAAGCAAAAGACGTCAGACAATGGGCCGGTTTAGCAGAAGAGCTTCCTTCTTCGTTTTCATTACCAGAAGATGTCAAAGAAGCAATGCCAGCTAAAAGTAGAGCAAATAAAAAATTTAGACTTATAAAAGCAATAGGGTTTGAATCCTAGTAGTATTCTTTCAAAGGACTTTTTCTTGTACCTAAACTCAATAGTCAATCATCCTCCGATGGTTGCTCGTAGTAGATAGTATTTATAATAGCTTCATATAAACCCATAGTATTGACTTCTAGCTTCGTTTTTGGTAGTATTCTCCTACTGCCAAATTAGACAAACGCAGACACAAGGCAGCCTGCTTTTTTGCTTAATTGAGGCTTAATTTATTCTTGCACTTTTAAAGCTTGCGGAAAGTTATTCTCTTTAAACTGAATGGGTAGCTTTTTGGGCATTAAACGATAGTGTCTGAAGAGCTATCCATTCGTTGATAGTAAATTCTTGCACAGGAGGTGCACAAGTGTCTAAAGGAGCAAAGACTGGGCTTTGGATATGGAGTGTTGTAGTCCTAGTCGTCACTGGAGCAATTTTGTACTCCAATCTCAAAATCCGCACATACAGCGGAAAGGAAGTCGCCTTTACGACTAGCTCGGGATGGTATGTGGACGTAAATACCGTAAACCCCATCCGTATTGAAGCGGCCGACTCGGTGTACTTTCGAATTGTCCAGGGTGAAACTCATCTGTATGGCGTTCCAGAAACGCCCCCTTTGGACTACGCGGGTGACGAGTATTTCCGTCTTGAAGCTCAGCTTCAGGAGGGAAGATGGAAAGTGGCTGATGGTTCATCGATAAGCATCGAGCTTATCGGGGAGGAAACCTTCAGCGTTACCCACTTTCCTACGACTATCACAGTCACTAGCGACATTGTTGTTGGCGCGGTAATCGGCTTGGTCGTTTTGTTGGTGGGTTTTCTAATCGGAGCCGTAGTTTTCGACGACTAAACAACTGAATAAACCATTAGCCTCCTGGCTACGGTTGACCCCGTTATCAGTCAAACTTTCCGTAAACCCGCTAACGTGGGTTTGGCTTTTGAGCCAAGAAGTGCAAAACACCTGAAGTTGAAGAAGATTAGAGTGAGAAGATGGTTGCGGCAAGCAACACACAACATGTGTGGCCGCAGCCACTCTTCTCTTCTATCTCTTTTTCGTAATTCTTCAGGCTTTTTTCTTTTAAGAAGCTAAAAATGGTTTCTTCTTGAACCTAAACTCAGTAGTCACTCAATCTCCGATGGTTAGTCGTAGTGGATAGTATTTACACAAGGATAATTGATATAATTATGGTGTAAAATTACATGGTTAGAGAAAGAGACCATTTACCAAGTTCTGGGTCAAAGCACGCTGTGTTGATTGCTCTATTTGACGCAAGAAAAGCGGGCGAGATTATTACAAACGATGGCCTAAAAAGAGCAGTCGCTGAAGAATATGGGGATAACCATGCAGTAATATCCGATAAAAATTTGTATGATATTGTAGGGAGATTAAGGCAAGCTCTTCAAGATTCGGATTCAGGGTATCAAATAATTAATAGAAGAGGATTTGGATACGAAATAAATAGCACCGAAGAAATTGAAAAAAAGCAGCTAAGAAAATAATTTGTTTGACTAGCTAACCTTATAAAACACCTTCACTGAAAATGGCTTCTTTCTAAACTCTCTTACATAATTCCAAATTCATCATTCATAATTCGTTATCTTTTGGGCGGTACTGTAATGCCTCTGCTAAATGGCTGGTGGAAATTTGTTTTTCACCGGCTAAATCGGCAATCGTTCTTGCGACTTTGATGACTTTGAAATAACTTCGTGCAGTTATATTCATGGTGGCGACAGCGCTTCTTAACATTGCTAAGCACTCGTTAGATAGCGGACAATACTTCTTAACTCCCTTTGTAGCCATTTCGCTGTTCGATTTTAGTTTTGTCCCCTTAAATCTTTTAAGTTGAATGTTTCTTGCCTTTTGCACTTTCTTCTGAATTTCTTTAGAGCTCTCGCTCTTTCTTTCACTCTTTCCTATCAACTTTTGCATTTCAACCGACGGCACTTCAACGTGGATATCTATTCTATCCAAAATTGGGCCAGAAACTCTTTTTTGATATCTTGAAATCGCACCCGGAAGACAAGTGCAGGCTCTTTTGGGGTCACCGTAATAACCGCAGGGGCACGGGTTGCTTGCAGAAACTAAAAGAAATTGGGCGTGATAGGTAACAGTTCCCTTCGCCCTGGATATTGTAACTTCTCCGTCCTCCGATGGTTGCTCGTAGTAGATAGTATTTAATATTCTTAAATATTTGCAATTATCACCAACTATAGGTATCATTCAGGCATGGCTACCGAATCAGACCAGGATTACCCATCTCTACCAGAACACGAGATAAACGCTGACAACTTTATTCAACGAGTTCAAAGTGTTCTCGCTTCGAAGTATCCAGATGTTGAATTAGAAGCGGTCAATTTTAGTAAACATGCATTGCAGAAGGATTTGTCTGAAACAGAAGATTCTTTTTCAGATGAGGAATATGAAGATTTATCAGGTGCTTTACAAAAAATAGATTCTACAACCCCCGATTTCTACTTAACAAATGTCGGCCTTAGACACGATGATATTGATTTAGTAACCCGAGTTGCACGGGAGATAGATGCAATTGCAAAAGAACTTAAGGGAACATTAACAGAAGATGGTAAAGCTATCGGGAGGGAAATAGACAGCGATTTGCCAGAATTTTGGGTCGACATGTGGCATAAATTTAAATCTACTTAATTAAGTTTGAGCGTTATCTTCACAGAAAAAGGGTTTCTTGAACCTAAACCCAATAGCCCTTCATCCTCCATTGGTTGCTCGTAGTGGGTAGTATTTACAGGTTCGAATCCTTCAGGGGAAATTTAGCTTCAATTTCTATTTAAATTCATAATATATACGGGGGTTGGTAAACTTTGTCAGGAACTTCTTTCAAAATGAACCTTGTCGGAGTAATTTATCCCAATAATACGGCCTTATTTGGGTGACTTACCGAACGACGTTAGAACCGCTCTTGTACAGTCAAAGACTATGGAAACTCAGCTATTAGCAAGCTTGTTGCTTAGTAAAAAGGTAGCA
>JADFPI010000012.1 GCA_022562395.1 Patescibacteria group bacterium
TTAACAGGCAACATCGAACCGGAGACAGTAGTACCCAGGTTAGCTTCCAGCGTCATCCTGTTTGGTACCCTTATGACTGGGCTACATTCATTTCTCTATGGCGTAGAAAGGCAAGGCGAAGGCCGCCGGATTTCTCTATTTTTCGGTCCAGAACTCGATAGAGCAATTACACTTGCTGTCCTTACTTACACACAGCCCCTTGCAAAAGGAATCCCTGAAAATAAGTAATCGCCTTGCTTTCTTAAGTCTCGTAAAGGAACTAATTTCTCAAGGAAAGCCAGTTGCAATTACGGGAAGAGCCTGATTTGGTCATTAAGTTGACTTTTTGAGCTTATAGGTTTATTATTTTTCTCAATGAATGAGGAGCAACAAGCTCCTGCCCCACCTCAAGGCCAAACTCAACAGCCTCAACAACCTGTGCAAGAAAAGAGACTTGTAACCCCTGTTCCTAAAGAAGGCGGCAAAGGAAGTAAAAAAGGGCTAGTTTTAGCAATAATCGTTTTAATTCTTATTCTTGCGGGTGGAGGCTCGTTTTTCTTTGCCAGAAGCAGAAGCCAAGAGGAAGAACCCACGCCAACTCCGACAGAAGCCCCTACTCCCACACCAGAGGAGCCTGAAGAAACACCTACACCATCACCCACGGTAAGTCCAACACCCAAACCAACTCCAACACCAACAGTTGTCAGTAAAACAATGACACTTTCAGCAAGCGCTACTTTGGATGGATGGAGGGCAAGTAACGGAGGCGGAAACAGCACGTTGTATATACAGGCTGGGAGAAATAATACCTTAATCGAAAGAGGGTTTGTAAGTTTTGATATTTCAAGTATTCCTGCCGGCGCGACAATTGAATCAGCTACCCTTAGGCTCTATCAAACAGAAGTTATCGGAGATCCATATGGTTCGTTGGGAAGTTTGAAGATAGACCATCTTAATTATGGAGACAGCCTCGAAAATGCCGACTACAACGCGTCCTCCATCTCTGCAAGCTTTGCAACACTAACCTCCAATGCGACGATTGAGTGGAAAGACGTCAATGTTACCGACAGGTTAAAAGACGATATTACAAACAGTCGTAGCCGCTCACAATATAGATTAAAATTCGCCACTGAAGCAACTGGGGCTGACGCCTGGTCTAGGTTCGAATCAGCGGACAACTCTGTAGGAACTGGAAACACACCTCAACTGGTAGTTAAATACCACTAATATATCTTGCAATCTTGCAAGGTTGAACCTTTAAAGCTAAGACAACTCCTTGTCTAGAGGAAATAAAGAGACTGTTGTGTGCGACCTATAGTGATTTTATGACAATAGTCCTATAATTGCAAATCTATAGGTTATTTTTGCTGAGGTGAAAACTTATCCTATAAACTCTTTGAGGCTACTTAAGTCTTGCGAGGTTAGCGTCAACCAGCATGGCTACAAGTTCCTTGAAGTTAACCTTCGGCGCCCAGCCAAATACCCTTTTTGCCTTGGAATAATCTGCAACCAAGGGGCCCGTTTCGGTCGGCCTGATAAAGCGTGGGTCAATTTTGACATACTTCTTCCAGTTAAGGCCAACGTAGCCAAAAGACTCTTTGCAAAGCTCGGCAATGGTGTGAGTTTTACCCGTTCCTATTACGTAGTCGTCAGGTTTCTTTTGTTGCATCATTTGGTAGGCCGCCTCAACACAGTCTCCGGCATAACCCCAGTCACGTTTGGCCTCCAAGTTCCCCAAAGCAACTTTTCCGTGTTTAACAATCGGCTCCCCCTCCTCGTTTAAATGGTCCGAGGTTCTTATCCCAAGCTTGGAGCAGGCTGCTGCATAGGCTACCTTTTGGGTAACGAATCCCAATCCCCTACGCGGCGATTCGTGGTTAAAGAGTATCCCGCAGCAGATAAACATGTCGTAGCTTTTCCTGTAAATTCTGGCAATGTTGTGAGCATAAAGCTTGGCGGCAGCATATGGGTTTGCCGGGTTAAAGGCAGTTTTTTCACTTTGGGGAATCTCGGTCACCCAGCCAAACATCTCGCTACTTGACGCCTGGTAGAATTTGGCTTTTGGGCAAATCTCGCGCACTGCGTCGAGTACTCTGTGTGCGCCAATGGCGGTAATTTCTGCAGTGTGAACCGGTTGTTTAAAAGATTCGCTCGGCGCGGACTGAGAAGCAAAATTATAAACTTCATCGGGCATTACTGCCTTTAATGCCGAGGTTAAGGAAACGGGGTCTAGAAGGTCAGCATAAATTAAATTAAGGCGGTGTTGAATGTGGCCAATATTCGCATATAGAAAGTGACTCGTTTTTCTAACAATTCCTGCCACCTCATAACCTTTATCAAGTAGAAGCTCGGCCATGTATGAGCCGTCTTGGCCGGTAATGCCCGTAATTAGCGCTTTCCTTCCAGTCTTTGTTGTCTTGCGGCTTGATTTACCTTTTGTAGACTTTCTTCTTTTAACTGCCATTTTATGTTTCGAACAAGTTATATTACCACTTCGCACTCTAATTGGAAAGATTTTGGGAGTGTTTTGCATTTGATTAATCTGTTAAAATATGGTTGGTGATAAATGATGCAAAGGTTTCTACAAAACAACCGGGCCACATTAGATAGCTCCAAATTATCTAACGTGGCCCCATTAGATGCTCACTTTGAGCTATCTAATTGGGGAAAGGAGGCGAAAATTAATGGTCGTGGTGAAAAAGAAAAAGGGAGAATCCGAGGACAGGCTAGTTTCTCGCTTCAGGAAAAAAGTGCTCTCTGAAGGTTTATTAATTGAGCTTCGTGACCGAGAGCGTTATAAAAAGCCGTCTGAAAAAAAGAAGGAGAAAAGTTATCGCCTTGAACACTTCAGGGAAATTGAGAAGAAAAGAAATTACTAAAGTAAGTTTCTACAAATTGTTTCCGGTGGTATCCCGTTAACCCGTATTTTAGAATTGCTTCTCGGTGTTCTTTGGTCGCGTAACCTTTATTTTTGAACCACTTGTACCTTTTATAAATGGACCGTTTACCTATCTTTCCCATTAACGAGTCACGGTAAACCTTGGCAATAATCGAGGCTGCTGCGATTGAAAAGGACTTCTCGTCTCCCCTTATGATTGCAAGCTGTTTTGACTTTGAATTTTCGATTTTTCCATTACCCTTTATTTTTTTAGTAGATCTAGGTAAACCGCTTACGTACGGGATATAAAAAGCGTCTATGAGTAAAAATTCTATCCTTTTATCCAACTTCTTACTGGCTTCTTTTACCGCCCGCCTGAATGCCCTTTGGGTAGCCTTGGCCATACCAACCCTATTAATTACCTTTGCCGAAACGGAACCGGTTCCGTAGGTTAGGGCATTTTTCTTAATCCATTTAGCTGAAATTTCTCTTTGTTTTGAGGTCAACTTCTTCGAATCATCAATTTTTATTTCTTCACCCTTTTCATTGAAAATTGGAAATAAGAAGAGCTTGGGGCTTCGCGCGTGGAAATTGGAAATTGAAGTGAAGGCTACGGCCTAAGCGACCTCTGGTCCTGCAAACCAACCCCTCCCCACTTCATCGGCTCCTGCTACATATTTAAAACCTTCCTTCCAAAGCCGTTTTTCGAATGAAAAATTAGGAGAACTCATTTAGTCTTTTTCGGGCTCACCTCGGTTGTTTCGATATACAGCTCATAGACTAAAGGGTTCAAAAGGTTAGCAATTATCCCTTTTGAACTCGCAGAAACATCACCTAACGTACCCGATAATTCAAGAAAATCGTCTATAACCTCATCCGTAGTTCTTTCAACAGAGTACTCGTGCCTTCTAAGAAGACTAACTGCATCTCCAGATGAAAAAGGAGAGCTTGTCTTTATTGAAGGGAAAAAGCCAGGGTCAGAAGGTAAAAGGTCGGGAAAATCAGATAAAGCTTTCTCCATTAAATAAAAAAGGGACAACTTGGCTCCCTCGATCCTTGAAAAAGTCCTGTCGATTGCTTTAGTGGATGTTTTTTTCTCTGCCTGCCTTTTAGGATAAGCGGGGCCGATGGTAATAACCGTACCGTCCGGCCTTCGAATCTGCACTTGATCAGTGGCCGTGTCCACATCTAAAACTTTTCCGCCGCTTAAGGCTCCTCGTGCTCTTTCACTCATCACGGCAAGATTATATACCTATTTCACCCTACTTGCATCTCAAAATACTCAAATAATTATCTTTATATACGAGTGTCTTTAAAACAACTATAATTAATACGACTATATCACCTTACGCCATCCCAAGGCATTTTGTTGTTTATGTTTACATTTTTATGCTAAAATTTCATCCGTGAAGGCAATAATTAACTATTTGCAGGAGGTGAGGGTCGAACTTAAAAAAGTCGTCTGGCCAAAGCGAGAACAAGTTGTTAAACTTACGGTAATAATTTTTATCATTTCCACTTTGGTGGCTGTTTATATGGGAGGCCTTGACTTTGGTCTTACAAAACTTCTTGAAACTTTAATACTCAAATAAAATGGCGAATAAAGCTCTAAAAACGAACAAAAAAGAGGACAAGGAATCAATCTCCGAGCGCGGGGCCGGAAAAAAGAAAATTCCTGGCCATATTATTATTAACAAAAAAGACAATCCTAAGGCCAAGTGGTACGTAGTACACACCAGTAGCGGTCACGAGGCTCGAGTTTCTGAGACACTGCGGCAAAGAGTAGAGTCGATGGGGTTTGAAGATAAGGTTTTCGAGCTTTTAGTTCCGACCCAAGACAGAGTGATAATCCGCCAAGGTAAAAAGTCAACAATCAAAGAAAAAATTTTCCCGGGATATCTTCTGGTAAAAATGGTGATGGACGACCCAACCTGGCTGGCGGTAAGAACGACACCGGGAGTAACGGGTTTTGTGGGGGCAGGAAGAACTCCTTCCCCTCTATCCGAGACAGAAGTAAAAAATATCCAAAAGTTTATTTCCGCTCCAGCAAAGCGCTTTAAAACCAAGTTTTCTGTGGGTGAAGCTGTAAAAATCACCGACGGGCCTTTTTCTGACTTTTTGGGAACCATAAACGAAATGGACAACGAAAAAGGGAAAGTGAAGGTTCTAGTTTCAATTTTCGGCCGAGAAACCCCTGTGGAGCTAGATTTCCTACAAATAGCTAAGGTGTAAACATGGAAAAACCAGAATATCCAACAACCCTTGATGTGGTCAAATTTAAAGGAAAAGAAGTGCAAGTTGTCGCCAGCGCACAAACAGGAGATCTAGAAAATGACATTTATACTGTAAGAGATACGAAAACGGGAGAAACCTTTAGGGTAACCGGTGCTAAATTTGTTCCCTCTGGCACCCAAGATCCTAGTCCGGGGCAAATACATAGAGGGGACGAGGGTGTGAAGATAACCGGGTCTTTAACTGGAGGAGAAAAAGAAGATTAACGACGGCAAAAAAAGTAAAAACCACTAAAAGAATCTGCAATTCGCGCAGAACCTTGTAACTGACATCTATATGACTATTGCTAAAAAAGTATTAACTACAGTAAAGGTTAAGTTAAACGCCGGGGAAGCCTCCCCTGCGCCCCCATTGGGTCCTGCCTTGGGACAGCACGGAGTTGCCATTATGGATTTTGTTAAGGCTTACAATGAACGCACGGCCGAATTGAAAGGCCAAGTTGTGCCGGCCGTAATAACCATTTATGAAGACAGGACTTTCGACTTCGAAACAAAAAAAGCCCCTGTCGCCGACATGATTAAAAAGGAGCTTAAGATTGATAAAGGCTCGGGAGAAACAGGCAGGGAAGAGGTTGCCACATTAAAACAACAACAAGTTGAAAAAATCGCCAAAGAAAAAATACAAGATTTTAACACCGAGGATTTAGAAGCGGCGAAGAAAATCGTCGCAGGCACAGCCAAGAGTATGGGTGTCAAGATAGGAGAATAATTACCAATAAGTACAAATGAGCACCAATAAGTACAAATAACCCAATTGGAAATTGGTATTTATTTGACATTTGACATTGGTATTTATTCGAACGACTGAAAGGAGGGCTTATGGGAAAAACAAAAACAGCAGTAATATCAGAGCTACCCGAGGAGCAGAAGACTGGCAAGGCCAAGTACGAAGAAAGAAAGAAAAAGCAAGTAGAAAAAGAAAAGGCGGGTAAAAAGAAAACCCAAGTAGGAGGCGTCGGTTTAAAGGGGGGAGAGCGTATCAAAGTAATTGGCGGCGAAACTAGCGAAGAAGAAATTAAAGGGGAAGAAGAAAAAAAAGCCAAAAGAGCCAAACCGAAGGTTCGGGGCAAAAAATATAAAAAAGCAAGCAACAAAGTGAATAAATCCAAGCTCTACCCCCTTGCCGAAGCGGTTAAGCTTGTCAAAGAAACTTCTTATTCTTCATTTGACGCAAGTGTAGAAATGCACTTGGTTACCAAAAAATACGGTTTATCTTTTAATGTAGACCTCCCCCATTTTCAAGGAAAAAAGAAGAAAATCGAAATTGCCGACGAAGGCACTTTGAATAAACTAAAAGATGGAAAGATAGATTTTGATGTACTCCTTGCGACTCCTGAAATGATGCAAAAAATCCTTCCCTACGCGAAAATATTAGGGCCACGCGGTTTATTGCCTAATCCCAAAAATGGAACGTTGATTAAAGACCCTCCTTCGTCGAAGACTTCGGCAGGGCAAGCAAAAAAGGAGATTCTCAAAAAATTCTCTCCTAACACTCTCGTGCTGAAAACTGAACGAAAGACTCCGGTGATACACACTGTGGTCGGTAAAGTCAGCCAAAAGCAAAGCGAGCTCGTAGCCAATACACAGGCAGTTCTTGAAGCAGTAGGTCCAAGACAAATCCTCAAAGCCTATCTCACCTCTACCATGGGGCCTTCGGTCAGGGTTAAGATTGGCTAATTCCAAATTTCGTACAAAAACTTGACTTATCTACTTCCTTATTCTGTATAATGAGTTTATGGGAATTTTTGATTTTCTAAAAGGAAAGTCCCCGCAACAAGACCAGACCCAAAATATCTCTGGGCCCGACCCACAAACTCCTCCGCCAACTATTCCACCGACAACTGATGCCATTACTCCTCCACCCTCGCCAGCGCCAACGCAACCAGACGGTAGCGCTACTTCGGTAGACTCAGCCCAAACTACACCAACAACTGATTCTTCACAGCCCTCTCCCAATGTCCCCCAGGAGCCGGCTACCTCTGTTCTTGAGCCTACAACAACTTCTCCTCCAGCTGCTTCTACCGAGCCAGTTGCCCCGACCGAACCGCCCGTCGCCTCACCAGAGCCCACCATGTCTTCCCCACTATCAACTGAGCCAGTTGCTCCAACCACCCAGCCAGCCGGCGGACCGACAACACCAGAGACAGCGGCAGACACTCAACCTACTCAAACAACTCCCCCAACATCAACTCTTGATAATCCTTAGAGTTTCTAAAAAAATATTGACTTTTTTGACCACTTTGCTACGATGAAAGTATGGCGGAAGCTGGTGAAAGTCCCCCAGTTAAACAATCAGCTTTAAGTAAGTTAGTAAATCGCATTAGAGGTCGCCCTACTCCACAACCTCAAACCGGAGAAGGACTAGCAGGAACAAGAACAACGGAGCAAATTCAACAAGCAAAACAAAACTATCCAGAACCACAACCCCAGGAAAGAGTCCCTGCTCCCGGTGACCCTGATTACAAACCTTTGACAAAAGAGTCTCCTGTTTATGAACCAGAACGTCAAGCTCAATTAAGGTATGCTGCCCAACAAACAAGGCTAGAACAAGATGAACCAACATCTTCCACTCAAACACAGCCAGAACAAGAGGATACAAATAAACCTATCTGGCTACAAAAAGAGGAGGCAAGGTTGGGAGAAGGATACGCAAAAGAAGCAATCAGCCAAGTCCCTCAAACAGCCCAAGAATCCCCTGCGGCTGAACAACCAGCAACCACTCCAACAGTAACTGAACAAGTCCCAGAAGGCACTGCTGAACCATCACCGGCTCCCACTGATGCAGGCATCGCCAAAGTACTCGATACTCCGGTTAAAGGCGAACACAAAGAAGTTGAGGAATTTTTGAAAACTCAACCTAAACCCACTTCCGAAACTACTCCTCCAGTCCAACCCGAAGCCGTTGCTCCCCCTGTATCGCCCACTGCTGCTGAAACTAGTGTACAAATCCCGGTCGAAACTACTCAACCTCAAACTGAAATCCCTGTCCCTGTTGAAGCAACTGCTCCCGAAGAAAAACCTATCCCAGTTAGCATTCAAGCTAAAACTCCTGTCTCTGTAGGCGTCGCGGAACCTGTGGGAAAACAGTCAATATAGAAACCCTACTTTTGTGAAGATCGATCTCTCACAAGCTCCACTTATCTTTGTTATACAAGGCCCTTGTCTTACCCCACCCTTGCTGTTTTTTATGTTTGGTCCCTAATATCCTGAAGCGGGGTTTTTCCTTCTTTAGTCAAAGGTGCTATAGGCGCTTTACCCATCTTATCTTTTTCTGAAGACTGACTAGTTAAAAATCTACGCAAACTCTCCTTTATCGCACTTAACGGCGTGTTCCTGCCTTCTCCTCCTTCTCCTGCCATCACTCATTCTATCATCATTACTTAACCTGGTGTCAACCCTAACCTTGACCTGAGAAATTTCTTCATCTATAATTCTTTTGTCCGAAGACAGCAAGTGGTGATAAAACTCGCACCGTAAACCTTGCCGAGGCAAATTAGACATATAAAATTGTAAATGTCGCGCCTCGGGCGCGATTTTTTGTTTATGAAAAAATCAGAAAAAACATTTTTCGTTCAAAACTTAACCGAAGAGCTAAAATCCGCCAAAAGCGTAATTCTTATCAATTTTGCCGGAATGGGGGTTAAAACCCAGCAAGAGCTTAAAAAGAGGCTCAAAGAGGTAAATGCAAGAATGTTGGTCGTAAAAAATACTCTTTTGAAACGAGCCGGGCAACAAGCAAAGTTAACCAAAGAAACTCTAACTGACACGGTTCTTACCGGACAAACAGCCCTTATTTTGGCAGATAACGACCCGGTTGCACCCCTTCAGGTTTTAGGAAAATTTGCCCTTGAATTTGAAGTTCCACAACTTAAAGTAGGCATAATCGAAGGAGTATTTCAAGATACTGATACCCTCGAAAAGGTCTCAAAACTTCCCGGCAAAAATGTACTAGTCGCTCAAGCAATTGGAGCAATTGCCGCTCCGCTTTATGGGATCGTCGGAGTCTTGGAAGCAAATATGCAAAAGCTCATATTCGTTTTAAACGAATACTCAAAATCTCAAAAATCAAGCGCCAAATCGCAAACAAATTCGAATAATTAAAACTGAAATCCAAAAAAACATGTATTTAAGAATTATTTAGAAATTGAAAATTGTTAATTGAAAATTCTCCGCCTAGGGCGGAGTGAGAGGTGGTGATATTTATGACAGCAAAAGAAGAAATTAAAGAACAAAAAAACGGAAAAACGGAAAAACAGGTATCCTCAAAATCCGCAAAATCTGCAGGTTCTAAAACTGTAGATAAACTTGTTAACGAAATAGCCAAGCTTTCAGTAATAGAACTTTCTGAACTGGTTAATTCTCTTAAAGACAAACTCGGAGTAGAGGCTGCTCCTGTGGCTGCCACGGTAAGCCCAGGACAAACAGCCGCTGAAGAAGCAGCA
The DNA here is from genome assembly GCA_022562395.1 of Patescibacteria group bacterium. Lineage (GTDB taxonomy): Bacteria > Patescibacteriota > Microgenomatia > UBA8517 > UBA8517 > JADFPI01. The sequence goes on from JADFPI010000012.1 coordinate 9,591, forward strand.
CCCGCCCAAGGTGCAGGAGGTGGAGCTGCTACCCAAACCGTTACCATGACTGCCGCGGGAGATAAGAAAATCGAGGTTATCAAGGCGCTTCGATTAATTAACCAAAACCTAGGCCTTAAAGAGGCGAAAGACATGACCGAAAGCTTGCCGGCCGAAATTTTGAAAGATGTCAAAGCAGACGAGGCAAAAGAGGCAGCAGAAAAGTTAAAGGTAGCGGGAGCGCAAGTAGAGTTAAAATAACCCTACCTATTTAGCCTCTTTAGACTAAAAGACTCTCAAAATATTTAATGATTTCTAAGGCTGCGTTTGTCTTGGTGTATTTTTCGAGGCCGGCAAACTGAGGGCCTGGATTTACTTCTAAGATATAAGATTTGCCTGTTTCTTTGTGAATTATAATGTCGACACCGGCAATTTCTGTTGCAGTTACTTTAGCCACCTTTTCGGCTAATCTTTTAACTTTAGGATATCTTTCTAAATCAAATTTCTCCCCCTTTCCGCCGAGACTAATATTACTTCTAAACTCCCCTTCTTTAGGGATACGCCTCATCGCTCCAATGGCGCGATATCCGACACAAAATACACGAATATCTCCGTCATTTAGAATAAATTCTCGAATTACAACCGACTGTTTGGTTCCTTGAAGTTCACTAACCTTTTCTACTAACTCCTCTTTTGAATCAGCTTTAAAAACTCCCCTTCCTTGGCGGCCGGCGCTAGTTTTAACTATCAAGGGAAATTTGAATTTATCAATTATCGAATCTATTGATTTGGAGGAAAATATTAACACAGACTTTGGAAATGGAAGTTTTTGCCTATATTGCTTTAAATAGTTCATGGCCGGTGTCAGAAATAACTTATAAGAAGGGTCGACTACTTTACTGTTGACGATAATTGTTGCGTACTTTTCTTTAAGAAATAGCTCCGCAGCGTACCACTCCCAGCGTCGCTTACCCACTGCCCAATTGTATATAAGGTCATATTCCGCCATCGGCCTTCCTCGAAGAGTAGGCTCAAAACTTTCGTTTCCTGCCTCAATCACGAGCTCGCTAGTATAGCTCCCTTCAACCTCATGACCCCTCTTGCTACCCTCTTGCTTAAGCCGTATCAGCTGTTCATTTTTTACAAGACCGGCGATTAGAATCTTCATTTTGCGTTTGCTATCGCATGTTCGACATATACCTTGCCAATATTTTTATCTAAGGCTTTCTCCATTCCGACAAATCCTGCAGTGTGATTGACCTCCAAAATATACTTCTTCCCATCTTCTGCTAATAAAATATCAATTCCGCCGACGCTCATGTCAACCGTTCTTAATGCTTTAATTGCAAGCTCGCGTCCTTCATCGTCCAAATCAAATTGTTCAACTTTTCCTCCCAACGAATAGTTAGCTCTAAACTCCCCTTCTGCAGGAATTCTACGCATTGTAAAAACTTGCTTACCAATAACAAGTACACGCAAGTCAAATTTGTAAGCAATGAATTTTTGTAGAAGAAATGACTTTGCTTTTTTGTCGTCTCCTTCTAAGTCTGCTGTCAAAGACAGTAAGCTCTTCTTGTTATCTATCTTAAAAATAGCTGCCCCTTTGCCCGAGCGGGTTGACTTCACCACCAACGGGTAGCCAATCGTCTCAGCAAGGTCAGTATATTGACTAAAATCCCTTGAGTACGCCGTGGCGGGTACAGGAATCCTCTCTTGGGCGAGTTTTATCAGGTCGGTTACTTTATCTATTGAATACTTGTGCTCAATAAAATTGTTGTCAAAAACCCTAACGCCCCTTTTTCTAAAACTATTTACCACTACCGATATTGGCTTGATGGAGTTGAAAATTCCACGAACAATAATAACGTCAAAGCCCAAATCCTCTAGACCAGCAACCTTTATTTCTGCCTCTTTAATGTTAAAACTAAACGTGCTCAAATCTATGAGCTTGAAGCGATGATTCAGCGCTCTTACTTCCTGGCCGATACGCTCATTCTCTGCTAGATTTGGAAGGGTGGTAATAAGGGCAATATTCATCTTACTCCTCTCCGGCCTTAGGAATGTGGGGGTCCACCAAAAAGCCTTTAAGGTTTTTGCGCCCAATAATGATTGGGTATTTGAGGGCAGTGCGCTTGGCAACCGACGCAGGGGTAACAATCTTTCTTCCGGCAAGCCAGAAGGTGAGGCTAATCACGGGTCTTTCTTCAACCCCCATAGAGCTTCTTACTCGTTTTGTCCATAAAATGTTGTCCGCTCGGAGTAACCCCAACTCTTCAGCTAACTTTTCATTAATTGAAGTTCGCCAAGCACCGGTGTCAATTTTTGCCAGTACTTTTTTTCTCTTTTTGTCTTTACGCAGTCCTTTTATAGTTAATGTCTGTCTTGCCGAAATCGTTCTAATCCCCTCTTCAGCAAGAACCCGGTCGGCAAATGAGGCCGCAAAAAGCGCCTTGGCTATTTTTACTCCGTGTTCTGCATCACGAACCTCCAAGTCTTCAACTCGCTCTAACCTCTTTTTCAAACCTTCCATATTGGCAAGTTGAATTTGCAGTCCTGGCATATAGTTGAGCTCAAGTACCTGCGGGCCTTTTTCGGGGTGCAAAACAATATCTGCTCCTAAATATCCAAGGCCAGTTTCTTCTTGACACTTAACAGCAATCTCTAATATCTTCGTCCATGTTGGTATTTTTATTCCGTGCAACTTACGTTTTGTCCCCGGTTTATATACTATAAACTTTCCATGCCAATAAGCCTTGGTGGTAATCCCTGTTGCAATATCAATGCCTACTGCAATCGCGCCTTGGTGTAAATTTGCGCGTCCGCCACTCTCTTTGGTTGGAAGCCTAAGCATGGCCATCATAGGAACCTTATTGAAAACAATTACGCGTATATCAGGAGTTCCTCTGTAGGCATACTTTCTGAAAGCTTTGTGACGGCCTATGTATTCCTCAATAAAGGCAATGTCCGGTGAATTTTGTAGACTATAAGCACCTTCTAAAATGTCTAATACATGGAGCTTCAGGTCGTCTACGGTAACTTTCGCTCTTGCCGTTGTTACCCAAGTATCTTTTAGAAACTTCGTCGGATTATCTGGGTCTTTGGCTCTTTTTTTGACAACGATAATCCCCTCTCCTCCAAATCCTTTATTCGGTTTTAGGGCAAAGCTACTCGGAAGCTTCTCCCAATCAAAAGTTAAAATACTTCCTGCACGGGCAAATTTTCCGTAAACTTCCGGTACGAGAATGTCAGCAGCAGATAGTATTCTTTTTGTCCTAAGCTTAGAACTCGCTATTCCTTTTCCACGAGGCGTATTGTACACGTAAGAGAAAAGTTTAGAACGGGCATTAAGGCCAAGTATGTGGGAAATTTTCATAATATTAGCCGGAGATTAGCTTTCTGAAACGCCAAAGCTCTATAAGTCTCAACCCAACATATCTCCCCAAAACTAGGTTGGCCAAGGCAACTCCTACCAGCAGTAATTCCGGGTTAAGTAGAGCCAGTTCCTGAAGTTGTTTAAGAGTCAAAAAAACGTAAGAAACCAAGGCGAGAATCAATGTTTCTGTTGTAATATTTATGGCAGTTTTTGCACTTTTTCCACTTTGAACTTTACTGAAATCTTCGGCCAAAAGGACGAGTATCAAAACCGGGAAAATAGAAACGTTGGTCAAGTCTGGCCTTCTAAATACAGGAGCTAGAAAAAGGATACCTAAAACTCCAAAAACTACAAAAAGTAAAATCAAAGCCATTCGAGGAAGATACTGAAGTTTTATCTTAATTTTCCGAAGAATCAACCTCGGAATAGTGGAAAAAAGAATAATAACCAAAAAAAGGATTATTCCGACCACCGGTCCGGTTGCCACAAATACAACAGAAAGTGCTGCCGGCAAAAAAATTCCAAAACCACGCAAACCTATCAAGTGTCTAAAGGCTGCAATTATAGTAGCAACAACAGGTAGCAGTAAGAGAAGTATTATGGTGTTAGGAGGAACACCAGAGGCAACAGAATTGCGAATTGCATACTTTAAAGGGTTCGCTGGCCAAACAGGCCCAAGCTCCTGCTCCTGTAAAAGTATTTCCAATGGCCCTATTGTTTCTTCTGACTCCTGAGTTAAGTCGGTTCTGGGTGTGAGGGTTGGAGTTTGTGCCAAAGCCACTCTCGCACCCAAAAACAAAGACGCAAAAGCTAATAACAAAAAAATTGTCTTTCTCATGAGAATAAGTCCCTACTTAGTTAATTATATATCAAAGGCTACAAATTTTTACTTTTTCCTAGTGATGGCAAAGTCGGCAAGGCTTGAGAGAATTTTTTGATAATTTTTATTTCTGGTAATAGCTGGAATAAAGCTTTTTCCCTCCCCTACTAACTTTCTACAGAGTTTTTCCGAATAATCTAAGGCCCCAGAAATTTCTATAATTTTTTTGATTTTGTTAATTTTTTCAGCATCAAGTTTTTTTGAACCGTAGTGTTTTTTCAAAAAGGATGCATCGGATTTGCCTGCGAGCTCGAGAGCTTTTACGAACAAAAAAGTTCTTTTGCCATCTGTTATATCACCTAAAGTGCTTTTACCCGTAATTTCGGCCTTTCCAAAAATTCCTAAAATGTCGTCTCTTAACTGGAAGGCAATTCCAGTCGGAACGCCGTATTTTTTCATCGCAGAAAAAGTTACCTTTTTAGCACCGGCCAAAGTTGCGCCAACCTGAAGCGGCATAATGAACGTGTAATAGGCAGTTTTATATACTCTCACCTTTTCAATCTCTTCCCAGGAAATATTTTTTTTGAAATCATAAGCTATATCAAGAATTTGTCCGTAGCCTGTTTTTATCAAAAGCTCCTGAAACTTAGATATTGCTTGGTTTATTCTTTGGGAGGGGAATTTTGAGCTCGAGATAATCTGATTTGCGAAAAATATTCCCAAATCTCCAATCATCAAAGCAATAGAGCCCCCATAATGCCCGGAGTGGCCCTCGGCATAAATTTCGTGCACCGTAGGCTTTCCTCGACGCATTTTGTCTGAGTCAATAAAGTCATCGTGAATTAAAAAGGCGCTATGCATAATTTCGACTGCGGCTGAAACAGGGACAATGCTTTTGTCATCCTTGCCTCCGGCGATTTTGTATCCAAGATAGGTCAATCCTCCCCTTACTTTTTTACCGCCCTTAATATAGAAACTTAGCGTTTTAACAACATCAACTGCCAGAGGATCAATTTTTTTAGCTTCGGACACTTTATCCAGAAAAAATTCATCCAAAAAATCGTCTATTTTTTCTGAATATTCTTTTAGGAATGGCTTTATCTCCATAGCTCTCTTATGCTCTAGTTTTTAGCTATACAAATTATATACTTTTTGATTGCTTTGGGAATTAATTTGAAGCGTTGCTGCTTCTTTTTTCTGAATGAAGTTTGTAAAGAAGAGGCTTTAAGTTTTCTCCTGCATACCCAACAACCACAACACTGCTTCTTTTTTGTAGCGTCTGTCGCCACGGGAGTTTATGCGAATTGCCGGAAGTTTGCCTCGCTTGCCCCAGCGCTTAATGGTCAAGGGCGAAACGCGTAGAAGTTCGGCGACTTCGCGGACAGTGAGTAAATCAGGAAGGTCGTTTAGCCTTAGCCTCTTTTTTGTCTGTTCAGCCATAATTCGATGGTTAATGACTAATGATTAATTGCTGAAAATCAATTGCTAAATTATAATTATACCTATTCTGATACAGTCTCAAGCCTAATCGATAACTTAAATCAATCACACGATATCAAAGCGGAGCAAGAGTTGTCAAGAGGCATTCAGTTTGTACCAAAAAATTTTGAGAGGAAAAATTGGAAAGGCGGTAAAAATGCGTCCTGCTCTCTGAGGCTCTCTAATAAGTCTCCATAGCCACTCTAGCCCTAAATCTCCCATCCATGAAGGAGGAGGCTTGGCACACCCGGAAATATAATCAAATGTGCCACCAACAGCCATAGCACCGCCAATCTTAAGCTTAGCTCTCCACTTATAAAGCCATCTTTCTTGCTTGGGCGCGCCAAATGCTACAAAAAGAAGCTGGGGCTTAAAATCATTAATTTCTTTAATAACTTGTTTTTGTATCCTCTCGTCTTCTTTTTTGACAGGAAGGCCGTTTTTGTCTAAATTTGGACCGCTAGCTGCAATAATCTCTACTTTTTTGAAGGTTTTACGCAAAAAATCGGCTGACTTATCGGCAACATTTCTGCCACCCCCCAGTAAAAAAACTTTCCACCCTTTTTTGTTTGCAAGTTTTATGAATTCTAAAAACATTTCCCTTCCTTTTATAGGATATAAGGATTCGAAAAGCCAATCCTTTTTTATAAAAGTGGCAATACCGACAATAAATCCTTGACCAAATAGTAAAAAGGGTCTTAATATTTTGTTACTGGAATTTGGAAGCTCCAGGAACTTTTTAGCCTGAACAAGCCCAATACCATCAGGAAGCAACAAGTCTGCCGAATTAAGAACGTTTCTAAATTCCTTGTCCATTGAGGCTAAAACGGCAATTTCTGGGTTTGGAGTGAATATTAAAAAAGGTTTTTTAACTCTCTCTTCTCTTAGCCTCATACGTACAAAAGCTAGCACCTTTTGCTTACGAGTGCTAATAATATTAATTCTAAAGATTTTGCCTGACTTTCGGCGCATTTTCACAATTATTTTTCTAAATGTCCTAATTTTCGCACGATTATTTTTAACTAAAACCGTCAGACAATCAAATTTCTATATATTATAGCCTAAATTACAACTAAGCCCGTACCTTATAGTATATCCAATTTATTCTATGTATAAATTTACTTAAGTGGCGAGCAGTTAAAAGATTTTTTAGAGCCTATGTCACTATGGGCTGTAACCTCAAATTCTTATATATTCAAAAAACCACAATTTGCATAAAATTTTAACTCGTTTTGCACATTCACTTCCTCTTATGTATCCCCAATCTATCCTCAAATTATAATGCGTATAGCGCAGTTACTATGAGTATCGTAAAGTTAGCCTATATTAATTTACTTTCTTTAAAAATTTGCAAAAGGCTTTTGCTATTTACTTTAACAATAAAATTATTACAAGTTTTCAACGGCCTGTAGCTAAAACTATATGGATTAAATCTCTTTCGGGAAAATTACCTTTTAGTAGTAACACTCCTCTTCCACAATTCAATATTTTCTAGCACCAATCCCGTACCTCGAACTACACATAAGAGTGCATCCTCGGCAACGTGTGCTGGAACACCAGTTTCTTCTGTCAAGAGCTTGTCAAAGTTTCTTAATAACGATGACCCTCCACTCATCACTATTCCCTTATCAATAATATCGGCGGCTAACTCTGGCGGAGTATCCTCCAACACGCCCTTAACTGCACCAATTATTTGTTTTAAGACAGGCATGATAGCCTCGGTTACTTCGGTTGAAGTAATGGTTATACTTCTGGGCAAACCGAACACAACATCTCGTCCTGAAATATCCAATTTTTCTTCCTTTTTAAGCTCGGTCGCAGAACCAATTTTTATCTTTATATTCTCAGCTGTCTGATCCCCTACTATAAGATTATGTTTTTTCTTTAGATGGTCTTGGATTGACTCATCAATTTTATTTCCCGCAACGCGTACGCTCTTATGCACAACCACGCCTCCCAAAGCAATCACCGCAGCCTCTGTGGCACCCCCCCCAATATCGACAATCATATTGCCCGATGGAGCGGAAACGGGAATCCCCGCACCAATTGCAGCTACCAATGGTTCGTCAATTAAATAAGCGTGGGCAGCTCCCGCTGCTAAAGTTGCATCCAGTGCGGCTCTACGCTCAACTTGAGTACATCCTGCGGGCACGCAAACCATGACATCAGGCTTTATCAGTTGAAATCTACCCACAACTTTTCCAATAAAATACTTAAGCATCGCTTCCGTTACCTGATAATCGGCAATTACACCCTCGCGCATTGGCCTTAAGGCGATAAAAGTCTCCGGAGTCCTACCAAGCATTTTCTTAGCCTCTTCTCCCACGGCAACAACTTTATTGTCCTCTGTCGACATCGCAACAACTGTAGGCTCGTTGGCAACTAAGCCCTCACCTGCCAACCAAACTAAAGTATTGGCTGTTCCTAAATCTATGGCTATGTTTTTTCTAAACATGAATTATAAACTTTTGAAGCAGGGCAGGGTTAAATTGTTATACTTAATTAGTATTGTGATTCAATTGTCAAAAATTTTTCTTTCTCCGTCTAGGGCATTATATACATATTTAACTCTACTTTACACTAGGATACAGAGATTATGGTGAAAAAGGTATATATTCAACTTATTTTATTAAAATTATGGAGTTCATATACCCAAAATAGCTATTTAAATTGAAAACAAATGTATTTCAGGTATACTCATCTTACTTGAATTCATAAATTTAAGGTATTCGTATACCCAAAATAGCTATTTAAATTGAAAATAAACGTATTTTAGGTATAATTCTTAAAACGATGACGAAATTGAGGGCTTTTCTTACACTGGCAAATTTAGCCTTGGTTACGCTGCTGGCTACTGGCGTTTTTCTATATGCCAAAGGCTATAGATTAAGAGAAGAAGGATTTAAGCTCACTCCAAGTGGGCTTTTGGTTGTTAAATCCGAACCAGATGGAGCTCAAATTTTTATAAACGGCGAGCTAGAAACTGCTACAAACGCCAATATTACTATTGCCCCGGGAACTTACGATGTCAGTATAAGGCGCGATCGCTTTTTACCTTGGAATAAAAGATTAACAATTGACAAGGAAGAAGTGACCCAGGTCGATGCCTTTTTATTTCCAGCTGCCCCTTCATTAACGGCTCTTACCTTTAATGGCGTGGGCAAAGCAGTTGCTACGCCCGAACTTACCAGAGTAGCTTATGAAGTCCCTCTTACCCAAAATACTTTCAATTCAGAAGAAGCCAAAAAAGCCGGGCTCTGGGTCATAGAACTGGTTAACTTTCCATTAGGCTTCAGCAACGAGCCCAGACGGGTAACAGACACCAATTTAGAAAACGCTTCATGGATATGGTCCCCAGACGGGCGTGAGCTTCTTCTAAATACTGCATCTGGAGTTTTCCTGCTTGATACTGGCAAATTCACATCCCAAGATAAGCTAGTTAACGTAACTTCAAGGCGCGAGAATATCTTACTTGAATGGCAAGACGAAAAAAACCAAAAGTTATCCGCTCAGCTTAAAAAACTTCCTGATGAGCTTCAAAGCATTCTTGAACGAAAAGCCGCAAGCATAATTTTTGCTCCTGATGAAACTAAAGTTTTATATACTGCAAGCGGTGACGAAACTATTCCTGACGAGCTTACTCCTTCCCTCCCTGGTGCGTCAACCCAAAAACAAGAGCGTGATATCAAAGGTGGTCGAACATATATTTACGATATCAAAGAAGATAGGAATTTCTTGATCTCGGAATCGCCTGTTAAACTGGATGTGGTTAACTACTTAAGCGACAAAAATAGTCAAAGCCAGGCAGACAGTCCGCTTCGTTGGTTTCCCACTTCCTCACATCTAGTTCTGGCTGAAAAAGACAAGGTTACAATCATGGATTATGATGGAACAAACAGACAACAAATTTATTCCGGAAGTTATGTACTTCCACATGCTTATCCATTTGTAAACCGAGCAAGGATGCTACTTCTTACCAATCTAGGCGCCGAGTCCACCCCAACGAATCTGTATTCGTTGAGTTTGAAGTAAATTTTGTATTTTGTGCCCGTGGCAGGAAAGATTCCCTCCCAAATTTGTATTCGCGTAGTCTTAAATAGTTTGTTTTGTGGTAAAATAGGTTCCAACGAGCCCCTGTAGTTCAACGGACAGAACAAGCCCCTCCTAAGGGCTAGATGCAGGTTCAACTCCCGCCAGGGGCACACTACTTTCCTTCCACAACTACTACTACTTCTCCTTTAATTTTCTCGTTTTCTAACTTAGCAATAACCTCTGATAACTGACCTCTATACAGAGTTTCGTGGAGTTTGGTAAGTTCTCTGGCAACCAATACTCGCCTATTGCTCCCTATTAGCTCCTTAAGCTCGCCAAGCGTCTTTAGAATACGATTTGGAGATTCGTAGAAGGCGAACGTAATCGTTCGTCTTGAGCTCGCCGAAGGACCCTCTTTAAGCCATTCAAAGAGCTTGTTTTTCTTCTTTTTGGGAAGAAATCCTAAAAATATAAATTTATCTGCACGAAATCCGCAGACAGAAAGTGCAGTTATGACTGCGGAGGTACCCGGGATAGGAACTATCCGGATTCCATCGCTGCGCTCCAGAATAAAATCTATCAGCTCATTCCCTGGGTCAGAAATTCCCGGGGTGCCTGCATCAGATACTAATGCAAGATTTTTTCCTTTTAGTAACTTGGATAATATATGCAACTTCTTCTCGTCTGAAGAATGCTGATGATAGCTCATAACAGGTCTATCAACGTCATAGTGCATCAAAAGTTTCTTGGTTACCCTCGTATCCTCTACTAGAATTAAATCAGCTTCCTTAAGTATTGTGAGTGCCCGAAGCGTTATGTCCTTCAGGTTTCCAATCGGTGTTGCAACAATATATAAAATTCCTACTTTATTCATTTAACAAAATTGCCTGCAATTTTGAGAGGAGCAGTAAACATGAGTGGAGTGTTTATGTGCATAAGCACAAAACACGGTAAGCGATGTTTAACTGCGACGAGTCGGGGACCCGGGAGTCGAACCCGGAACCTCTCGATCCCGAACCGAGCGCTCTACCATTGAGCCAGTCCCCGCCAATTTAAATTATATCAAACTAAAGCCCCAGCACCTCTACCAGCTGTTTAATCATCGAGACAACTACTGGTGGCGGGAGGAGGCTAAAGGATTCAACTCCATTGTCATCTTTAAAGGTCCAAGGCTTTTCAATAATCTTAACCTTCCTGTTAGAATCCAATTTAAAACCGTATTCAGGAGTAACTTCATAATCGTCAAAATATCTTTTGGCCTCTACGGCCGGAACGTGATTTCTTAAAAGTACTTTGGGAATACCGTGCAAGGCAAGAACATTTCTCATAATCTCCTCGTCTTTGACAATTCTTGGACGAATAGGCTCAATTCCCAAATCATCCCCCTCTTTTGTTTCCATTCGAGCACCTTTGCAGCTTGGATTATCACAAACCAGATAAAACACCCGATTTTCTGTATCATACTCTGCCTTGTTTGTAATATGAAGTTTTTTGTTTCTTGTGGTTTGGCAAATAGGGCAAACTACTCGGAACTTTATTCTTTCATTAATTACAGCCTCCGGAATATCGATAAGAACAAATATATCCGGGTCGTCCCTGTAGTTGACCAAATCCCTAAAATAAAGTGAATAAGAAACCTGGTCACTCTCTCTGGGCAAACCGTCCAAAAAGATTGTCTTTCCTTCTAGGCCCACAATATGGACCTTAAGAAGTGCCAAAATAAACTCGGTCGGAAGAAGCGTCTTTGTGCTTCGCCCAAGAAGCGCATCCACTGCCTCGCCAAAGGAAATATAGCCCCGATAGACTCTTTCCAACTCCTCAAATTTTTTAGATTTAGAATACGACTTCCAGTTTGAATGAACATCTCGAACTAAATCTCCCACCGAGACATGCTCTATCTTATTTTCTCCAAAAATCTCCGTAAAAAGTTTGGCATACGTACCCTTGCCTGAATTTTTTTTACCTAGAAAAAAGGCGATGAAGGTATTCTCGTCTAAATATTCGCTTAAATGTTTTATCTCGTCCCCTGCTTTAGCCTCGAAATACTTCTTGCGCCCTTGCGGGCTTGATAAATCAAACTTACGATTAAGACCCGTTACTTTTGTCCCAATAATAGGAAATTCTAGTCCCTTCATATTTTGGAAATTAGCTGTATAGAAATTAGAAATTGGTAATAAGCATAGCTTGCTGCTTTGCAGTAGAAAGAGGAAATCTGAAATTAGCTTCTTTTGTTTTCTATTTTCCAGTTTCCATTACTATTTTCCAGCTTCCACACGTCTATTTTCTAAACAAGCAACTTCTCAAAACGAGCTTGGCTTTTGTACGGTCCAATTATAGCAAGATTTAAGTTTTTGGGCACAAACAATTTTTTAGCAACCCTTAAAATATCGTCTTTGCCCACGGCATCAATCCTTTTATAAACATCCTCGGGCGTTCTGACTTTGCCCAAAAGAAGCTCTTCTTCTCCAAAAAAGTGATTAACGGCTTTAGTATCTTCTAAGGAAAGGGCCAGATGTCCCTTTATATACTCTTTTGCCTTTCTAATCTCTTCGGCTCTTAGCGGAAATTTTTCGTCTGCTAGCCCAAGACACTGGTCGATTACGACTTTTATCGCCTCGTCTACCCTTTTTACATCTACGCCTACGTAGGCAGCAAAATAGCCAGTGTCTTGATAATGATCGACATTAGCACGAACCGCGTATGCTAGCCCCCGCCTCTCCCTAACTTCACTGAAAAGCCTCGAGCTCATGCCTCCTCCCATGATTGCCGCAACTATACTTTCGTCGAATCTATCCTTTTGACCTTTGGGATTTCCCAAAAATCCAAGAATAAAGTGCGCCTGTTCTTTCTTTTTTGGATGGAGCAAAATCTGAGGCCCTTTCTGCTTTCTTTCAAATTTCTTATAACTTTTTGCTGAGCCTTTTTTCACTTTGCCGAAATATTTTTCCGAAAGAGAAACAATCTGGTTGTGCTCAATCCCCCCGGAGGCAGTAATCAGTATGTTTCTGGAAAAATAGTATTTTTTACGATATGCCTCAAAATCGTCCCTAGTTATTCCCTTAACTGTCTTGGCTGTTCCAATGATATCTCTCCCCAGCGAGCTCCCTAAAAAAATAAGTTGCTCAAAAACATCTCCAATTCTTGCAACCGGCGTATCTTCATACATCCCAATTTCTTCAACAATGACTCCTTTTTCCCTCTCAATTTCCTCTTTCACAAGTAATGGGTTAAGGACCATGTCGGAAAGAACATCGAAAGCTGTTTCTATAACGCCAGCGCGAGCCTTGATATAAAAGTCTGTCCACTCTTTGGAAGTCGAAGCATTAAACTCCGCGCCTATTGAATCTATCGCTTCGGCTATAAGCTTTGCAGACGGGCGCTTTTTGCTTCCTTTAAAAACCATGTGCTCTAAAAAGTGACTTATTCCAGAAATCCTTGGAGCTTCGTATCTTGAACCTACGCCCAGCCATACGGTCAAGGTTGCCGATTCCATCTTGGGCAGCGTTACTGTTAAAACACGTACTCCATTTTTGAGGCGAGATAATCTGTAATTCATAATTTCTTAGTATAGTTTACCATTTAAAATTCTTGCTTGCTATTTAATCTTTCGTTTGTCTAAAATGATATTTATGGGGCTTAACGATCTTTTTCGAAAGTTCGCCGTTAAAATTTCGATAATTGTCGGTAGTGCATGGGCCTTCATTCTTGCACTTCTAATTATTCTCCTCTGGGCGAGCTCGGGTCCTGCTTTCGGCTTCTCAAACACCTGGCAGCTGTTTATTAATACATTCACGACAATTGTTACTCTTCTGATGGTTTTTCTCATTCAAAACACCCAAAACCGTGATTCAAAGGCACAACACATAAAGCTCGATGAGCTTTTAAGAAGAATGAAAGGAAAAACCAGCGATAAATTCGTAAATTTAGAAGAGCTTCCCGACGAGGAAATAGAAAAAATGCAAACACAGTTTAGAAAAATACACGAGCGCTATACCGAAGAACTACTTAAAAGGGCAAAGAAAAGAAACGTCGCCAAAAAGGAGTAGAGCTTGTCCCGTTACAGTAACTTGTTACATTTTACGGGGTGTTTCTATCCCCAAAAGCCTTAGGCCATTTTTTAGAGTTTGACCAGTAGCAGAAGTCAAAGCGAGTCGAAACTCGCTTGTGATTTGTGATTTGTGATTTGTGATTTGTGAAGGAAGTATCCTGTGCTGGTTGTAAAAAGTGTTATATTTCTGGGCTAAGCCAAAAAGATAATTACAGAGTAAGTTTGGAGAATAGGCACGAGCGCAGTCCTCAATAACTTCAGGAAAATGGACTAAGCTCCTCAAAACTGCAAGTTCTTCTTTGTTGAATTGAAAATTAAAATTTGAAAATTGAGAATTTAGCTTTCCACTTTCCACTTTCCATTTTCCATTCGCCTTGCGCAGGACACTCTGCGTCCGAACATGTGTATATTGAAGGTACGGCGCACTATTCCCTTCCAACACAAACATCTTTTCCCAGTCAAAAATGATATCGGATGAGTAATGATGTGATAGGTCAAAGTATTTAATAGCTCCTATACCGACCGTCTTTGCGACTGCATATTTTTCCTTCTTCGGTAGTCCCCGACTCATTTCGGATTTTTCAATTATTTTTTTGGCTCTTTTAATTGATTCATCCAAAATATCCTCCAGCATGACGCTTTGGCCCCGGCGAGTTGACATTTTTCCCTCTTTAAACCGTATCAACCCGTGAGCAACATGGACGAGCTTAGTTGTCTTGAGCCATCCCATAAGCCCGGCAGTCGCAAACACTTGCTTAAAGTGCAATTTCTGCTCTGAGCCGACCTCGTAGATGATAATATCCGGCTTAAACTTCTCCACCCTAAACTTAACTGTGGCTAAATCTCGAGTGTAATAAGTAGTGGCGTAGTCGCTTTTGATGAGCATGGCTGGGGGAAGGTCGTCAAATTCTACAATTTCAGCTCCCTTGCTTTTCTTGGATAAACCTTTCTGGCACAATTCGTCAACAATTGCTTTCATTTTATCCTCGTAAAAACTCTCGCCGAAGGATTTGTCTATTTTAATTCCCAACAAATCATAAATTCTTTCAAACTCTTTCTTCGATATTTCCACTATCTGTTTCCAAATCTTTCTTGCTCCCTTGTCTCCATCTTCAAGCTTTTTAAACCAAGCTCTTGCTTCATCCCAAAGCTTAGGATTATCTTTGGCCTTCTTGTTAAACTCCACATATAACTTTTCAAGTTTTTCTATGTTTAAATTTCGAATTTCTATATTCGATATTCGAATTTGCGCAAGCAGAGTTCCAAATTGTGTTCCCCAATCTCCTAAATGGTTATCCCCAATAACTTTATATCCTAAAAATGAGTAAAGGTTGTATAAAGCTTGGCCAATAATAGTTGACCGCATATGACCTATTCCGAATCGTTTAGCTATATTTGGAGAGGAGTAATCTATAACCACAGTTTTTCTTTTGCCTAGATTTGAAGAGCCATATTTTTCCCCTAGTTTCAAAACTTTTCGAAGTTCGTCCAAAATCGTTTCTTTTGAAAGCCAAAAATTGATAAATCCAGGCCCCGCAACTTCGATTTTTGAGACAATCTTGGCTAATTCCCTGTCTTTTTCGAGTTTTTTTACTATTTCGTTTGCTAAGTCTCTAGGCCTTTTCTTTCTTTTCTTGGCCAAAACTAAGGCTATATTTGAACTATAGTCACCATGCTCTCTCACTTCTGGAATTTCTAGACGAACATCCTTCACACCTGTTGACTTGCTTATAGCAGAAACTATCTTATTCTTCATGCCTTCATTCTACTCTATTTTACAGTGATTTCTATGTTAAATTTTGCATTTAAATGTTATAATTTCCCGCGTGAGAAAAGAGAGTCCAACATTAGAACTCTTAAACAGGCTTGCAGGGAAAAATATTGTAGACCACTTTTGGCCTGACTTTGCCGCAATGGATGAGAAGGAAAGAACAAAATTTCTATTAGATTATGCAGAAAAAGTTGGTATAAATCCTGAAACCATAGATATTGACGGCATTTCCCAAATAGCTGCAAAAGCTGGAGATTTTCAAGAATTTGTTGATGAAAACCTACGAGAGGTTTAGGGATAAACCGCCTAGGGCGCCCGACGTCAAGATTGGGCTCTAATCTTTTAACCACCAACTCTTTCCGTCCGTCTTAATTTCCACATCACCCACCTCGTCTGTTCTTAATATCTTAATCCCCTTATCTCTCAATAACTTAATCACTTCTTTGTGTGGGTGGCCCCAGGGGTTCTTGCCAACAGAAATTACGGCTATTTCGGGAGTTGAAGCTTCAAGCAATTCTTTGGTCAAACCATTTTTGGAACCGTGGTGAGGTACTTTGAGATATTCGACGTCTCCAATTAGTCCTGTTGCCAAAATCCCATCCATAATATCGGGGCCTATATCCCCAGTTAAAAGTGCGTCAAATTCCCCGTAACTTAAGTTTACCACAATTGAAAAATCATTAGGGTCCTTCTTGGAGGTAAAAGTACCTAAAACTTTTTCGGAAGAGATACTTTCGGTTGCAAGGTAATAATTTTCTACAAACTCCTTACTAGGCCAGAGTACCTCTAAATATATCGTACCTATGCTTATTTTTGTATCCTTAGTTGGATCAAGAAGCTTTATACTCTTTTGTTCTAACTCCCTTTTTAAAACTTGATATTGTTCACCTTCCGAATCAAGGCCGGAGACTAAAAATGCATCAATATCAAAACGTCTCACTACTTCTACTAGGCCTCCAAAATGATCAAGCTGGGGGTGAGTAAGAACAACAAGCTCAATCTTTCTATCCCAAGGGGGCATATAGGAAGAAAGACAATCCAAAACTTTTCTCCCCCTGCCTCCATCAATCAAAATCTGAGTATCTTGAAATTGAATCAGGATTGCATCCCCCTGACCTACATCACAGGCAATCACCGAAAGATTATCCTTTGGCCGGGAGAAAACGGCAAACCAAAGAGATGCAGCCACCAAAGCCAAAAAACCCAATGTATATCTCCAGCGATTCGTCATAGCAGCACGCAATAGGTAATATCTAGCATGAGCAAATCAACCAAAAAGTTCAACTATCCAAACAAACCAGCTGGTTAATGGATAGCTTAGAAAAAGAACAAGCTTGCCAAATGCAGGCATTATCAGGCCTAGAAGTCCACCCAGGGCGCCAATTGCCATTATCGGCGCAACTGTCCATAAAACGGCGGCATTAACAAGAGGAGACATAAGGCTATATTGACCAAAGGTTACAAAAATTATCGGCGCGACTCCAATCTGGGCAGCCAAAGAAGTAGATAATCCTTCTCTAAAAATTGCGGGGACAAACGCCACTTTGCTATTAATTTTTCTCTGAAATATCAAAAGTGAACCTGTGGCAACCACCGAAAGAATAAAACCTAAATCCGAAATCCAGTCGGGTTTTATTATCAGCATCGCCAAAATAGATAAAAAAAGGGCTCTCCAGGCGGTGTTAAGCCTCCCGAGCGCCTGGGCACTAAACGCCAAAGAGCCCATAATGGCCGCTCTTACAATAGGCGCCTCAAACCCAGATATCGCCGAATATACCCAAATTCCTAAAAATGCGGCAGGGATAGCCCGCCGTCTTGGCAAAAACAAAATAAAAAGTCCCATCAAAAAACTTGCCGCCATAGTCACATTCATGCCTGAAGCTACCACTACATGGGCAGTTCCAGTACGCTTAAGGGCGTCCCAAAAATCTTGAGGCAGGCTTGCTTTTGAACCCAAAGTAATCCCGGCCACCAAGGCTGCGTGAGGTTCGGGGAGTGAAGCTTGAAAAACCTGAACCAATTTTCTTCGAAGTGAATATAAAGACCCTTCTGATTCTTTTATTTCTATTAAGACAGGGTTTTTTAGGCTCCCAGCCTCGACTACTCCCTCGACTACAACCTTATCGCCATAATGAACTTCGGGAAAGGAGGGTAAGTATACTTTAAGCCCTGAAAGAGTCAGGCTCTGACTAATTTCGTATCTAATCGGCTCAGAGGTAACTTTTGTGGTTATACGAATTTTGTCACCCTCCGAATAACCGGGCTTGGAAAAGAACACACGAATAACTACCAAGAATATTAGAAAAAACCAAATAGAATAACGCACGATTTCAAATTAACCCAATTGACCTAATTACTAATTAACCTAATCAAGCACCAATGACCAAGTACCAAAAGAGTAGCTAGAAATTGGGACTTGGGAACTATTTAGATCAATTAGAGCAATTAGAAATTAGAAATTTTTGTCAATAGACAGTTAGTTTATCTTTATTTCTCTCGTAGACATTTTTCTTGATTATCTTTCTGGTTAGTAATTCTTCGACCGATGAGTAAGGTCTTTGTTCAATGATGTTTTGGGCGTAAACAGGGCCAATTCCCCACAGTGACTCAAGCTCCTTTGCGCTTGCAGTGTTAACATTTATTAAACCACTCCCCCGACCGCCATTTTGCGACTGATATATTTTGATGTCCTCGCCATTTTTAGCACTCAAAACTTCCGTCTGCTCACTCTCGCTTGGAATGTATATTTTTTGACCATCTATCAACTTCGCTGCCCGATTTAGGATTTTATCCATCCAGGCTCTGTCTGCATTCGCCGATACTCCGCCAGCCAAAATTAAAACATCCTCTACTCTTGAGCCTTGTTTGAGCCTAAAAACGCCCGGCTTTTCAACAGCACCAGAAACTTCTACTATGATTTCGGAACCGACTATTTGAGCCTGGGTAGCGCTTTCTAAGACTTCGACTTTGTTTTCGGATAGGCTCCCTTTAGCCAAAAACAAACCTACCCCAACGAAAATAATTCCAATGAGCAAAAAGGTAATTGGCCATCTGAATTTAAAGAAAAAACTCTCTAAATCGAATTCCCACGGAGGCTTGGGCAAGGTCATACTCCCATAATATACCAAAATTGTTGACGAGGGAAAGGCTATTTAGTAACGAAGTTTACCAATTTTCCAGGAATAAAAACTACCTTTCGTGTCTCTTTACCTTTCAACCAGTTCGCGACATTCTTCTCTTTTTTGGCAGCTTTTACTACTTCAGCTTTGAGTTTTGAGTTTTGAGCTTTGAGCTTTAGTGTGGCTCTAAGCTTGCCATCCACCTGCACGGCAACAGTAACCTCTTCTTTTTCGGCTATCTCTTTCGTGTAAGACGGCCAAGAGCTAGTGTGAACTGAAGGCTTTTGGCCCAAAACGTTAACCCAAACCTCCTCTGCAAGATGAGATGCAAAAGGTGCTAAAAGCTGGGCTAAAACCAATAAAGCCTCGTCCCACTCGGCACAACGGATGTATGAACTAGCCGAGTGCCGGGTCCGCGTTGCAGAATCGTCCCGCTTAGCGGGAGAGCTGCTACCGGACGAGGCCGACTCGGCGTAAACTGCTTTCTCACGAAGCAAGTTCACAAACTCCATTATCGCCGAAATTGTTGTGTTATATTGAAATTTTTCCATATCTTCGGTTACTTTCTTTATAGTTTGATGCATTTTGACAAACACTTCACGACTATCTTTTTCCTCAACTAAAATGACATCTTTGTTGTTGACAAAAAGGTCCCAGACACGCTCAAGAAAGCGCCTCATGCCCTCAATTCCAGTATCGCGAAAATCCGGATATCCATCCATCGGCCCCATAAACATAAGGTAAAGCCTCAAAGTATCTGCTCCGTATTTTTTGATATATTCATCAGGGTTAACCACATTCCCTCGAGATTTGCTCATTTTGGCTCCATCTTTAATCACCAACCCGTGAGCAAAAAAACGAGGGAATGGCTCTGGAAAGTTTATGTGCTTGAGGTCGTAAAGTACTTGGGTTACAAATCTGGCATACATCAAATGCAATACTGCGTGCTCTGCTCCTCCAAAATAAAGGTTAACCGGAAGCCAACGCTTAGTAATCTCGGGATCCCAAGCAAAATCTGCTGCCGAGTGCCGGGTCCGCGTTGCAGAATCGTCCCGCTTAGCGGGAGAGCTGCTACCGGACGAGGCCGACTCGGCAATTCCAACCGAGGGATAACGCAAGAAATACCACGAACTATCTAGAAACGTATCAGAAACATCCGTTTCGCGTCTGGCAGTACCTCCACAATGGGGGCATTTGACCTCGTAAAATTTGGGGTGTCCGGCTAAAGGACCCCTGCCTGTTCCCTTTGGCTGGTAATTTTTCAGATATGGAAGCTCAACCGGTAGATTTTCCTCAGGATACCACCCTGCATGTTTCCAATCCGATTGATCTTTATGCAACACACCTTTAAAGGATATTCCTTTCAAGGCAAACCATGATTTGCTTTTCTGGGCACACTTCTCACAATAAATCATCGGAATCGGAGGTCCCCAGTATCTTTGTCTTGAAATCAGCCAGTCCCGAAGATGATAAGAAGTCTTTTTTCTCCCCCAACCTTTTTTCTCAATGTGATCCATCATCGCTCCAATTGCTTTGGCTATATTCATTCCATTTAAAAAGCCTGAATTAACCATCGTTCCCTCCTCTTCCTGAACTTGTTCTATTTTGGTCATCGGCGACTTATCATTATCAGACCCTACTACCACCCGAATAATCGGTAATTTGTACCGCTTTGCAAACTCAAAGTCACGTTTGTCGTGTCCAGGAACACCAACAACAGCCCCAGAGCCTACTTCCATTAATACAAAATCTGAAATCCAAATAGGCATCTCCTTGCCATTGAGGTCGTTTATTGCATAAGAACCAGTAAAGACGCCAGTTTTTTCCCTACCCTCTGCTTCCCTCTCTTCCTTGGTCTTCTCTTGAGAGTCTTTGATATATTGTTTTACCTTTTGAGTGTTTTCTTTTGTTGCTAATTTTTGGGCGAATGGATGTTCCGGTGAGAGCACTATAAATGTAGCTCCGAAGTTCGTATCCGGCCTTGAAGTCCAACAAATAATTTTTTCTTTCCTACCCTTAACTTTATATTCTATATTTATTCCCTCTTTCCTCCCTATCCAATTTCTCTGGGCAATTTTAATTTTTTCTGGCCAATCAATTCTTTCCAAGCCCCCAAGTAGCCTATCCGCATAATCTGTAATTCTAAAAAACCACTGTTCAAGCTCTTTAGTCTCGACTTTGTGTCCGCAACGCTCACATTCACCTGCAATTACCTGCTCATCAGCAAGCACAGTTTTACAAGAAGGACACCAATTTACAAAAGCTGCCTTCCTATATGCCAACCCGGCCTTAAACATCTGGGCAAAAAGCCACTGTGTCCATCTATAATAATCAACCTCTGAAGTATTCACTGTGCGAGTCCAATCGTAGCCGTGTCCAAGGCTTTTTAGTTGCTTTTCGTAATACTTGGTTGTGCGAGCAATCATCTCTTTTGGATGGTTATTTATTGAAAGTGCATAGTTTTCAGAGTGAATGCCGAAAGCGTCATAACCTATTGGCTGAAAAACATCGTAACCCTTCATCTTCATAAAACGACCGTAAACATCACTTCCGGTTGAGGAGAAAGCGTGCCCGGCATGAAGTCCTTCCGCAGACGGGTACGGAAACATCCAAAGGTTGTAAAAAGCTTTCTTGGCTTTTACAATATCTGGAGTGTAAGTTCCTATCTCCTCCCACAATTTCTGCCACTTACTCTCTACCTTTTGATGGTTAAAGCTTATCTGTTTGCCCATATTTTAATTATATATTCTAACTAACTTTTTTTCACTTACAACAGGGCTGCGCCTATTTACAAAAAACTTATACAAAAAAAGGAATGGCCCATTTAACATTTAAATAACTTAATACTTTTACTATCCACTTAGCATATTATAAAACTAACATTTTAACGAATAGGTCGGATTAAAAATTATAAATTCACTTTTAGCACTCAAGAGTCTAGTCTGATAAAAGTAAAATGTTGCTTAGAATTCTATTATTAAAAAAATAATGTTTTTGTCGAACATGCTGATTTTTCACGAGTATTTAGCGAAAAACTTATGATTTTCTTATAGGTCTATGCTTTTTTACTAAATGCTGTCTTCGGAAATTAGCGTGGCTAAATCATGATATTTCCGCAAGATTAAAATACCTATGAAAATAATATTGGCAGATACTATATTTTCCGCACCCTGATGCTATTTGTATTATAAAGTAATAACAATTATATAACCTTGTCTTGCGGTTATTAATAAAGGCCACTATTCTTTATCTCTAACACAAGTCTAGCCGGAAACCACCCCAAAAAATCTTCACTTCGTTATGATAACAGGGTGGGGCCCTAACCTGAATGTCTATCATTTATTAACAACTGGTGAACGTTCTTCAAGGACAAAAAAGCAACTAAATACCAGAAAAAAATTAACATTTTAAGTCTTGAAAAAATGCCACTAGATGTTCGTTAATTTTTTCTTCCTTTTATCTTACCGATTAAGCCGGGCAAAATCGGCCCCAGTCCAAAAAACAGCCACAAGTACTCGGGAACAACCACTGCCTCGGCATATTGGGTATAGGTATCAAGGGTGGTACCCCCGGTGGTATCGAACAAGCGAAAGCAGTAATTGCCTAAGTCGGTTGAGTTGGTTATTGCCTGCACAGCATACTCGATCTCGGTAAATTCATCCCCGGCTAAAGTGATGCTTCCTGTCGTGTTTCCCGCATCTTTAAGTTCCCCGGCCACAAAGGTAGTGGCTTCATCGGTAAGACCCGGAGAAATATTGGCAGTTGCCTCTCCGTCGGTAATATTACTTGAACCCACAATCTGCCAATGGCCGGATGTATCGGTCGGCACTGCCGCATAAGTACCTGAACTACAAGTTCCGGTCTCTGCAACCTGTAATTGATAAGTAACCCCACCCGAACCCGTCCCTCCCTCATTTGATACTTCAAATCTTATTCGTTAAGTTGTAGTCCTCGGAAACTTATCAGCATCAGTAGCTACGGTAAATTAAGTATCCTCAGCCTTGGCAAAGGTGGCGTTTGTATTATAGGCCGCCCAGTCAAGCGCCCGGTTAAAAAGAATAATCCCGTCCGAGTTTAAATTGGCAAAGTACTG
>JADFPI010000028.1 GCA_022562395.1 Patescibacteria group bacterium
ACCACATATTATAACGCGTTAATTGTTGGTAAAAATTATCATCTTAACTAACCGGCAATCGTGTCGATGGGCCAATTCATCAAATTAAACCTAGTTGGTTTTAGTTTAATTACTGCCCTTTTTTTGTGGTTTGTTTTTCCCGAAAAGACCCACGCCGCATTTTCCTTTAATATCGTGCAAATAAATCCCTCCTCTATTAGTTCCAAAAACCAGGAAGTTCAAGTAACTTTAGCCATAACTGATTTACCCAGCGAATCTTATTTTCGGGTTGCTTGGCAGAAACAAGAAGGAAATCCCTATTTTGGTTACGTTAAAGACGAGAACGGTACCTGGAGCAAAATAAACCCACTTAGCGGAGATTGCAGCGGCTATTTCAGAATAACCGATACAAGTACGACATTGGCCACACTTGTAACTAAGTTTGGTGAAGAAAATGAGGTGCAAAGCGCCACCTATATTTTGAGGGCCCATCGTTTTACTTCAAGTTGTTCGAGCAATAATATTTCATCTGAAAATCCGTTAATAGTAATAAACGTAAATATTCCCACTCCCACTCCAACACCCACTCCAACTCCAACCCCAACCAAAACCCCTACCCCAACTAAAACCCCAACACCCACTCCGACAAAGAAACCTACCGTAACACCTACAAAAACACCCACTCCAACCAAAATTCCAACACCAACAAAGACAGATTCTCTAACACCAACACAAGGCGAGCAAGGTGAAGATTCACAGGCGGAGTCTATCGTTCTAGGCTTAAGAGAAGAATTAAAAAATACTCCAACTCCGCCACCGGAAGAAAGCGAAAGGAAGTTCCCCCTTACTGCCGCCATATTTATATTTTTTGGTATCGGATTTGTCGGCACCGCGGCTTATTCATTTTTTAGAGAAAGAGAAAAAAGGTATACTAAAAAGGATGGAAAAAGAGACCTTAAAGAAGGCTAATACGTGGCTCGAAATTATTGATAAAGTGCTCAAGTTCTGGCTCCCCGTAGTTGTCTGGGCGAGTTTTATTTTTCTTCTTTCGTCAAGGCCGACAAACCCGGTTTCGCAAATTTATTGGAAGGACTTTATTGTCAAAAAAAGCGCTCATCTTCTCGAGTATGGCTTACTAACAATACTATTATATAGAGCTCTTAAGAAGGGAGGAGTCGAAAAACAAGAAGCTGGAGTCTATTCAATTATTCTTTCTGTTCTTTACGGAGTATCGGACGAATTTCATCAATCATTCACCCCGGGACGGGATCCTACGGTGAGGGATGTCTTATTTGATACAATTGGCTCTGTCTTGGCAATTTACGTATTATGGAAATACTTACCAAAAGCGCCGAAGAGACTAAAGAGTTTGGCAAAAAGATTGCAACTGATTTAATTAGGAATCAGGCGGCAGGAATTAGGAATAATGGGCTAACTCTGGCTCTCACCGGCGAGCTTGGCAGTGGGAAGACTACCTTTGTGCAAGGGTTTGCTTATGGATTGGGAATTAAACAAAGGATAATATCGCCAACTTTTATTCTCGTTCGCAGATATGATATTAAGCTCTCAACTCTCAACTCTCAACTTTCAACTTTTTACCACGTCGACCTTTATAGATTGGAAGAAAAGGTTGAGGTCGAGGTAAGAAATTTGGGCATTGATGAGTTTTGGAAAAACCCTGAGAATATAATAGCCATCGAGTGGGCGGAGAAGATTAGAAGTGTGGTTCCGAAAAACGCAACCTGGATTGAGTTTGAGAATATGGGAAAAGACAAAAGGAAGATAACAGTAATTTGAATTCTCAACTTACTTTTTTTCATTGAATTTTCAATGTAGCAATGAGTCATTTACTGAAAATTACCTAGCAGAGAAGGTCCTGCTTTGCAGGAGAAATTAGAAATTGAAAACTATGCGAATACTAGTTACTGGCGGTGCAGGATATATAGGAAGTTTCATTGTCCGGGCCCTAAAAGATGCGGGCTTTGAGCCTTATATTGTTGATAATTTATCTACGGGACATAGAGAAGCAGTCAAGGGTTTTCCTTTGGCAAAGATTGATTTGGTAACTGAAGAGGAAAAACTTGATGAGCTTTTTACTGAAGAAAAATTTACCGGGGTTATCCACATGGCCGCTTTTATCCAAATGGGTGAGTCTTATGAAAACCCTGGTATGTATTTTAGAAACAATGTAGTCGGCTCTTTAAATCTGCTCGAAGTAATGGTCAAACACGGCGTTTCCAATTTTGTTTTCTCTTCCTCGGCTGGTGTTTACGGTGAGCCCGAAAGTCTCCCGATTAAAGAAGAGGATCTCAAAAATCCTGCTAATCCTTACGGTGAAACAAAGTTAATGGTTGAAAGGATGCTGTTTTGGTTTGACAAGGCACACGACCTTAAATTCATGAGCATTAGGTATTTTAACGCGGCCGGCGCGGCGTTGGACGGCTCAATTGGCTCGGACCAGCCGAATGAGAGCCATCTTATCCCAAATGCATTGACGGCGGCCCTAAAAGGTGAAGAGTTCACTCTCTTTGGTGGTGATTATAAAACAGCCGATGGTACCTGTGTAAGAGACTATATCCATGTTTTAGACTTGGCCGATACACACGCTTTGGCTCTTAAAGCGCTGACAAAAGGGGCTAAGAGCAATTTCTATAATGCCGGCCAAGGTAAAGGCTATTCAAACGAACAAGTGGTTGAAATGATTAAAAAAGTAACCAGTTTAGACTTTAAAGTTAAAATCGGACCCCGAAGATCCGGAGATACGGCTTCCCTTGTCGCTTCAATAGATAAAATTAAAAAAGACCTCGGCTGGAAACCAAAGTATGGCCTGGAAGAAATAGTCGAATCTGCCTACAAATGGCACAAATCTCACCCGCACGGCTACGCGGGCTGAGAATTCTCAATTATCAATGAAAATTAAAAATTAGAAATTGAAAATTAAGATGAAATTATTTATAGATACCTCGAGTTCTGAAAAAATAGTTGTCGGGTTGGACGACAAGCGTTTTGAAACCAAAGCCCGTCAGGAAAAATCTCAAAAACTTCTACCCTTTATTGACGAACTTTTGTCGTCCAAAGGACGATCGGCCTCTGGCCGAAAAAAATTGACCCTCAAAGACATTACCGAAATAGAAGTCAATACCGGTCCCGGCTCATTTACCGGTCTTCGGGTCGGAGTTTCCGTTGCCAACGCCTTAGGTTGGGCCCTCGGCGTCACCGTTAATGGTAAAGATTTAAGAAAGGGAGAAACAATCGATATAAAATACGAATGATTTCTGTCCCTTAAGCTTGCTGCCTATTAATTGAAGGGCTTTTGTATTTTTGCAAGAAAAGTTAGTTGACAAGAATTGCCAACTTTTGCTAATATATACCCGATGCAGACTATAAATATTTCTTTACCAGAAAGACTTGCTAATAAAATAGATCAAGTGGTTAGTCGCGAAGGTTATTCTTCCCGCTCCGAATTCGTCCGTGCCCTTCTTCGTTTTTATCTGGCGACAAAAGAGGAAGAGATGACTCTTTTACCTTTTAGAAAAGTACCACTTGGGAAAGTAGAGAAAAGCCTTAAAAAAACTGGTCGCTATAAGGACGAGTTTATTAAAAGTGTAGTTAAGGGTCTATCGCGCTCCTCGTTATATGTCCAAGATAAAGCCCCTTAGGTCTAGCCTTAAAAGATATCTTAAAAAGCACGGCTTAGAGAAAAAATTTGCCAAACAAGCTGAGTTTTTTGAGAAAAACATCCGCCATCCATCGCTTCATACAGAGATTTTAGAGCCAAAAGGTCTACGGATTTATTCCTTTAGAATAGATAAAAGATATAGAGCCATTTTTATTTATTACAAAGGCGAGGTAGAAATAATCGACATTAATCCACATTATGAATAAGACAGAATTTGCTTTTCTAACCGATAAAGGCAAGCGGGAAAATAAGGAGGATTTTTATGGGAATGTAGGAGATGAATTTTTTGTCGTTGCGGATGGGGTGGGTGGGTACGCGGCAGGCGAGATTGCTTCAAAACTTGCTGTTGAAAAGGCCTTAGAGTCTTTCAAAAAAGCAAAAGGCGAAGAAGTTGAGCTAGAAGAAATCTTCAAAGCGGCAAACAAAGAAATTCTCCAAAGCGCAGAAAAAAATCCCGACTGGGTCGGCATGGGGACAACTTTTGTTGTTGCCATACTTCAGTTAAATGAAGTAACTATTGGAAATGTTGGCGACAGCAGAGCCTACATAATTTCGGACGCGGTTTTAAGACAAATAAGCAAAGACGATAGGGATGAAGTGGGCTTTTTAACAGACTTTATTGGAATTGGCGAGCGAGTGCGTTCTCACCTATCAAAGACTGAAGTCAAGAAAGGAGACTTGATTCTTTTATGCACAGACGGGTTAACCGATTTTGTTCAAGAAAAAGTAATCGAAAAAGTTTTGGCAAGCGAGGTGAATTTAAAGAACAAGGCACAAGGGCTGATTGATGCCGCTCTTCAGTTCGGCTCCACAGATAATATTACGGTTAGCCTAATTGCCGTCTAATCTTGCTTTTTAAAGCTCCTTTGCTATAATGCGAAGGATTATACGCAGTATAATATAGGATATTATTCTGCCTAGAAGAATATTTTTATGAAATTTCAGATGGTTAAAATTAATTAAAAGACAAAAGCCTTAGCTTGGCGCTGGGGCATTTTTGTCTTTTGTACCTTAAAAACTGGGAAAGTATTTATGTAGCTACGTAGGTGGTGCTTTGGTCCCGACTAAGTCGGGATTAGCGCGCCACTTACGTGGTAACCGGAAAAACCAATCGGAAGTCACCCAAAGAGGAGGTGTGATATGAGGAAGATGCTCTTCGCGATTGTCGTACTTGCGATAGTTGTAGTTCTTTTTCTCGTTGCGCGCCCGAGTCAAAACGGGCAAGACGGAAAAGGGCCGGGAGTTTCCCCAATTCCCGAAGCCCCGACAGCCGGGGAGGAAACTCAGCCATATGTGACGGTTGAGGAAAGTTCGCAGGATGTAGTCGAGCCTGCGCAGGAGTTACCCCCCGAAGAAGAGGAAGGGGTTTGTCAGGGAGGAAAATGGAAGGCTGTGCCGACAAGAATAACGACTCATCCTCTGGGAGACGGATGGAAGCTCCTTCAGGTTGATTTGCTATTCAACAATGAGAGTGAGTATTGGGGAACTATCAATCTGTGGGACATGCACGTAACAACGGAAGATGGGTATGTTTACGAGAACAAGAGCAGGCTAAGGGTTGGGGATAGGTATAGCATAGACCCACCAAATGTTTATTCTGACAAGGTGGTTGCTTATGCAGGCAGAGGATTGGTCTATATCTCTGCACTTCCACCGGGACTAAGTGTGTCTGGCGAGGTATTCGTGTACGACAGGGGCCGTGTCTATCCTCTTAGCTACGTCTTTGAGGTACCAGAAAGCCAGAACCACTTCGTTCTAACTTTTGGCACGGGAGTGAGCTGTATCTTGCCTGGCGGAGAATTTGGATTCGAGCGGAAGGCTGAACGTCTCGGTCAACTGACATTCGACCTGGACAGTGAGTTTGGAAGCACCTCGTTTCCCTTGGCGAGCGGGAGAACGTATGGATCTATACCCGGTGCTATCGAAATACCAGATACTGGAACTTTTGAGGTATTGGGAATAAGCCGGGAAACATACGATGAAGTCCGCGATCTCATACTCCTTCGCTTCAAATTCACCAACACTGGTGGATACAATGCAGAAGGCAGAGTAGAGGCCTTTTTGATTGGAAGCGATGGGTTGATAAGAGATGCCGGTTGCGGAGAAGAGCCTTGTTCAGAAAACCATAGCACATTTCATGGTGCTGGGTACTACACTGCCGGACCTGGACAGGTTTACTTTACTGACCTTGGATATCTTGTCCCAAGGAATGTGGACGACCTTAAGTTTGTCTGGAGTGACCTTGCACCCTGGGGTGTACACTTGGTCTTCGACCTTCCGGATGACTTCTGATAGTCGAGGAGGTACTTTCCCAAGTTAAAACAGATTCCCTCCAGTCGTAATACGACTTTCTTAGTTGCCAACCGGCGCTATGATTGTCAAGACTGGAGGGTTTTTTTGAGAAACAAAGGTTTGTAACTGCGCCGCTATATCCCTATAGTTGAAACTTGGGCATTCTCCAGGTATAATACTTTCTTACTTTAGAATTTATACAATTTAAACCTGTCCGGCCTCCCGGCTGGATATTTTTTGTTGCAAAATTAATGAGCCAACTAGACATTGTTATCCCGGTAAAAGACGAGGCAGAGAATATTGAGGAGCTGGTAGAACGAATACACAAGAGCTTGTCAAAAGCAAAAATTCGCTACTCCATCATTTTTGTCGATGACCACTCAACCGATAATACTCTAAAAAAGATAAATGTTTTGGCCAAGAGTTATCCCATAAAGGTTTATAAAAAGAAAGGTAGGGCCGGGAAAGCATATTCTATTTTGGAGGGGTCAAGGCAGGCAAGGGCAAAGTATGTGGCCATGATTGATGGAGACCTTCAATACGCTCCGGAAGCTCTTCCCCAAATGTACCAATTAGTCCAAAAGCATGGAGTAGTTGTGGCCAATAGAAATAAACACGACACCAAGTTTTTACGAAAAGTAGCCTCAAAAGCCTATGCGCTTATTTTTAGCCGATGGCTTCTTGGAATAAAGCACGATATGCAGTCGGGGCTCAAAGTTTTTCGAAAAGAAATCATCGAGCACATTAGTGCCGATGAGGTAACACAGTGGACCTTGGACATGCACTTGCTGCATACCGCCTTGGACCTTGGCTACAGCATCGGCTGTATTGACATTGATTTTGGAGAACGAAATGGAGGAAAGTCAAAACTTAAGCTGGTAGGCGCCGCCGCCGAGATCGGGATTGGTGCCGTCAAACTTAGACTAAAAAAGAGAAGGCTTTACCGGATAGCCCCCACCTCCCAGAACTCGATGGTTGGTGCCGGGGTGGCTTATAAGAAACGTCGTTTCATTACCCACACCGCTCTTCCCCACCACCACTCCGCCTTTTTTACCCTCAAATGGTGGCAAAAAGTAACCTTACTGGCGGCGGTTGGTTTGCTGGCTGCCGGTTTACTAATAAATGCCAAACTCACCGCCATCATTTTTATCGGAGTCTTAAGCAGTATTTATTTCCTGGACGTGGTATTTAGCCTCTATATTCTTTTGAAAAGTCTTCATTTCCCGCCCGAAATAAAAACTGACCTTAAAAAAATAAAAAAGCTCAAGGCTGAATCTTTGCCAATATACTCAATTTTATGTCCTCTTTATCAGGAAGCAGAAATACTTCCCCATTTTTTGGAGGCGCTCGATAAAATTGATTGGCCAAAGGACAAGCTGGATGTCATTCTTTTATTAGAAGAAGACGATAGTGAGACACAAAAAGCGGCCGAGAATATTGAACTGCCGTCCTATATTCGCACCCTCATTGTTCCCGATTCACAGCCAAAAACTAAACCAAAGGCTTGTAATTACGGATTAGCCCACGCCAAAGGGGAATATATCGTCACTTATGATGCGGAAGATAGGCCGGACCCGCTTCAACTCAAAAAAGCCTATCTTGCCTTTCAAAATGCGGACACTAAAGTATTTTGTTTGCAATCAAAACTTAATTACTACAATCCCCACGACAACCTTTTGACCCGTCTCTTTACGGCGGAGTACTCCCTCTGGTTTGATGTCATTTTGCCGGGGCTTCAATCAATTGAAACAAATATTCCCCTTGGCGGGACCAGTAACCATTTTAGAACAGGTGACTTGAAAGGGGTTCATGCATGGGACCCGTTCAATGTTACCGAAGACTGCGATTTGGGTACCCGAATTTTCAAGGCCGGCTATAAGACGGCGATTATCGATTCAACTACCTTTGAGGAAGCAAACAGTGATATTGCCAACTTGCTGCGGCAACGTTCCCGCTGGATAAAAGGATATTTACATGCTTACTTAGTCCACACGCCCGACCC
>JADFPI010000029.1 GCA_022562395.1 Patescibacteria group bacterium
TATGTGCTATAGTGTTATTACTCTTTGGCACGTTGACATTATTATTATTTATTCTTATCTATTTATCCGGGCACAACTAGTCTCTCCCGCCAGCAGCAAGCTGGGGTGAGAGGAAGGAGGAAAGTCATGTGGAGGAAATGGTGGGTACTTTTTGCTTCAGTAGCTTTGCTGGTTTTGACCCTAATAGTTGCTAGGTCCACGTTGGAGGAATACTCAATTTCTGTTCCCGAAGCAATTGCGCTTTTAACAAGCCCAATAGATCAGCAGGTGCCTACTGGCGAGCCTTGCCCTCCGGGATCAGGAGACGATCTTGGTCCTTGGAAGGTGTTCCCGAAAGAGGAGCCGCTAGTAGTACCTTTAGATGATGGTCAAACGATGCAAATCAGACTTCTCGATCAGGGAGAAGCCAGTTTAAGACTTCAGTTTTTATACCCTGATAGAGATCCTGAAGAGTACGAGGTCTTCAATGACCAGGACAAAGTGATACGTCTTCATCCGAGTGTAGAGGGTGGACTTCAGGTTTGGGCCTGTGAGAGCCAGGCTTCCTATCGTCTTATATTAGACAGTGGTTACTGGCATCAACGAGTAGGTGATTGCCCGCCCGAGGAAGAAAACCCTTGGAATGAGTATCCACAGGAAGGCCTCGAAATTCAAACGTCTGACGGCGTATTGTTGCTAGAAGTCGAAGTGGTTAACTCCGATTCGGGAGAAATAATCTACGTAACCTTTACACTTCCATCGGGGGATGACTTCACACTTTCTGGAAGCTATTACCAAGTACCTTTGCCCTTCCCTGTGGTTGTCATCCCTGACCAGCTAACGGTTGAGTTCTGGGTCTGCGGAGAGAGTCAGCTCTTCTACCGCTTTGTATCGATTGTCCAAGAGAGAGCCTAGTGAGGAAGGAGGGGTTAGTAATTTCCGACGGGCTGAAAATCGCCCTTATACCTGAAGGAGGAATAAGATGGAAAACAGGAACATGGCGGGCAAAACTAAGCGCCGTCTTTTGAGACTAGCTGCCTACATCAGGAGCATAAATAAGGATCAACTGGTCTACCTTTTTATGGCAGCCACCTTTGCAACCATATTACTGCTAGGCCTACTCGGGACATCTAAGGTGCGAGCTGTTTTAGGGGACTTGCTAATCTCCGCCGTCGTCGTCTTAATGTTCCTGACACTAGCCAAAAGGTTTTGGCACAGTAGGACTAAGTAACGCGCTGTCCACTTCCAAAACATCTGAAGCTGAAGGAGCAACCTGGACAAAATAGAGAAGAAGATCATTGAAAATGGCTTACGCCATTTAACGTCCGACCCGCTCTTCTTCTCGACTTTGCTATTGATAAAATAATCGATGGCAAACAAAAAAGAAGAGTGGGGAAAAGTCAAAGAGTAAGCCCTTGCGATTTTGGTAATTGCGCCAGATGAGCAGGGGTTTTTATCCCGCGGATTTTCGCTGAAAAGACTCTCTGGCGATGTTGCTAAAGGAAGGGTGCAAACCTAAACCACCCGACAGGTGGTTCTCTATTGACACCCCTCCTTCTACACCCATATAATTTTAATGGATATAACACTACAGTGCCCAGCAACAGAAAGCTAGTTTTTGCAAACAACGAGATATATCATATTTTAAATCGATCAATAGGTGATAGTGATATTTTTATTGGCAAAAAAGAACTATCAAGGGCAGTAAATCTAATTGATTATTATCGTTTTCCTCAAAAAATTAAATTTTCATCTTTTAATCGATTGTCCGTTGAGGCAAGGAAACTATATGTATCAGAATATAAAAAGCAAATACCTTTTGTTGATATTCATGCGTATGCTTTTATGCCCAACCACTTCCATTTACTTTTAAAACAAATAAAAGATAACGGGATTGTCCGCTTCGCATCGAATTTTCAGAATAGCTTTGCCAAGTATTTTAATAAAAAAAACGACCGTGCAGGAAGTTTATTTATGCGTCCATTTCGTGGTAAATGGATTCAAAATGACGAAATATTTACTCACGTTTCTCGCTATATTCACCTTAACCCAGTCACTTCTTTTATTATTGAATTTGATAAGCTATCCTCATACCCGGGAACCTCATTCCCTATATATATGAGAGAGTTTTCTTCAAATTTAATTGATACCGAATTTTTACTCAAAATTTTTGGATCGAGAGAAAAATACAAAAAGTTTGTGGCCGATCAAGTCAATTACCAAAAAAGCCTCCAACACATAAAAAATGTAACTCTCGAGTAAAAAGAAAGAGAACTAGTCTCTAGAAAGAATTTTACTCTTAAAATTAAGTGAGTGATAAAAGGAAGGGTGCAAACCTAAACCACCCGACAGGTGGTTCTCTATTGACACCCCTTACTCCGCTTGACAATTCAGGGCTTAATTGTAAATACTTACAAGACAATGCATTCGTATCTAATTGTCGGCAAAGAAGAGGAAGCTGAAAAGCAAGTAGCTAAATTAATCAAGAAACTCCAAGCTTTCCCTTTGGAGTTTCCACTGGTAAAAATAAGTGACGTAAGAGCGCTAAATTCTTTTACTTCAAAAACGTTTTCAAAAAAAACTGCCATTGTTGTTAGGAGAATTGACTTGGCCTTTGTTGCCACTCTCAATGCCTTTCTCAAAAACCTTGAGGAACCGCAAAAAAACCTTTACTATCTTCTGACGGCAAATTCCGTCCATCGACTACTACCAACGGTGGTGTCTCGCTGTCAAATAATTAGAGTAAAAAGTAGCCACAGCTTGGATAAAGACGAAATAAAGAAGGTTAAAAAATTTCTGGAGATGAGTGCTACTGATAAACTTCTGTATGTAAAAAAAATTAGAGAAAGAAAAGAGGCCACAAAATTTATTGAAGAGCTAATTATAAAACTTCACCAAAATCTTTTAGAGGACAAAAAAGCTATTTCAAAAAATGCAAGGTTGTTGCGAAAAACGCAAAGAGTTGCCAACAGGCTGAAGGCCAATACCAATATTTCGCTTCAGCTTAGTAATTTAGCCATTAGCCTTGTTTAGAAGGCTTGAAACAAGTATAATTAAACAAGAATTAAAGTTATTTATGCCTAAAAAAGCTTCTGAAATTTCAGCCTACACGGCCAAACAAATCCAGGTTCTTGAGGGCTTAGCGCCCGTGAGAAAAAGGCCCGGAATGTTTATCGGTTCAACCGACAGCCGCGGCCTTCACGAGCTACTGCGCGAAATTGTAGACAATAGCGTCGATGAATCATTTGCCGGCGTGGCCAAAAATGTCTGGGTGATTCTCGGCAAGGACGGCTCGGCAATAGTTAGAGACGACGGAAGAGGAATCCCGGTAGGCAAACACAGAAGCGGAGTTTCGGCCCTCGAAGTCACTATGACCAAACTTCATGCGGGCGGAAAATTCGGCGGAGGTGCTTATAAAATCTCAGGAGGTCTTCACGGCGTGGGCGCCTCTGTAGTCAACGCTCTCTCAAGCTATTTCCGGGTAATAGTTCTGCGCGACAACAAAGCCTACTTTCAAGAATACAAAAGAGGGAAACCCAAGGCAAAGGTCACCCAAGCAACACCGGCGCAGCTGTCCGAATGGGTCCCCGACGAGTGGAAAATCAAAATTGGAAATGGACAAACCGGTACCATCACCACCTTTGTGCCGGATAAGTCGGTGTTCGGCAAAATTGAATTCGACAAAAATAAAGCTAAAAGTTTATTGAGGGATAGAGCCTACCTTGTCGCGGGACTCTCCTTCCACTTCAATGACTTACGGGACGACGATGAAGCCCATTTTTATTTCGAAGGAGGAATAAAATCGTTGGTGATGCATGCCAACCGGACCAAAAAGGCAGTCTCAGAGGTAATTTATATGGAAAAAAAGGAAAAAGACATGGCTTGCGAGGTTGCTATCCAGTACACCGATACTTTCACTGAAAGTGTTAAGGGCTTTGTTAACGGAATAAACACCGTTGACGGAGGGACTCATCTTGCCGGGTTTAGGATGGCGCTCACTCGAGCAATAAACGATTACCTAAAAAAGGCAAACTCGGGCACAAAGGCGGCAAAAAACGACGGCAAGGCGGCAAAAAACGGCTTAACCGGAGAAGACTTAAAAGAAGGTTTGACTGCCGTAGTTTATATCAAAATGCCGTCTGAAAGTTTACAGTTCGAAAGCCAAACAAAAGCCAAGCTCAACAACCCCGAAATACAAGGGTTCGTCAGCTCCACGGTAAGAGAGGGGCTCAATATGTACCTTGAGGAACATCCAAACGACGCCAGGCGCATAGTTGAAAAGGTTCTCCTGGCGGCCAAAGCCCGCTTAGCCGCTCGGGCTGCTAAAGACGCGGTGCTCCGAAAAGGAGCGCTTGAAGGTGCAGGTCTACCTGGAAAACTAGCCGATTGCCAATCACGAGACCCAAAGCTAAGCGAACTCTTCATTGTCGAGGGAGACTCGGCCGGAGGAAGCGCAAAGCAAGGCAGAGATAGACGCTTTCAGGCAATTCTACCGCTGGGCGGCAAAATCCTCAATACGGAGCGCGCCCAACTCGACAAAATCATTAAGTTTGAAGAAATTAGAGACCTAATAATTGCCCTGGGCGCCGGAATAGGGGAGTCCCTGAATTACGACAAACTGCGATACCACAGGGTGATAATCATGACCGACGCCGATGTTGACGGAGAGCATATAAAAACTCTGCTTTTAACATTTTTTTACCGGCATATGGAAGGTATTATTTCAAAAGGTTATTTGTACATTTCAATGCCACCTCTTTACAGGATTCAGATTGGTAAAAATGTGTACTATGCATATTCAGATGAAGAGAGGGAGACGATTATAAAGAAAAAGGCTAACGGTAAAGTTAATTTACAGCGATATAAAGGATTAGGGGAAATGAATCCAGACCAACTCTGGGATACTACCATGGACCCAACCAAAAGAACTCTAAAGAAAGTAGAGGTTGGGGATGCAGAAGCGGCCGACAGGCTATTTACCACTCTTATGGGGGCCGAGGTTCCACCAAGAAAGCGCTTCATCCAAACACACGCGAAGGCTGCCACCTTAGATGTTTAGTAACTGCGCGTACATATCTATTATAAATAGTACAGCGACTAAACCTTGAAAAAAAATAAGCTCTCAATTAAAATACACAGCAAGACTCGGTAGACGAGTCGATTTATTTTTTTAAAGAAGAATGAACCCAAATTTAACTAACTCCTTTTTGACAATTATTTTGGCCACTTCCTTAGCCGGTATTGGTGTAGCTATTTATTTAGCCAGAACGGTCCTTTCCAAGCCTTCGGGGGATAAGAAAATGCAGACGGTAGCAAAGGCAATCCTCACCGGCGCCAACGCCTACCTTAAAAGACAATTCACCACCATTGCTCCAATTCTCATCATTTTAGCAATCCTTTTATATTTCACCGCGGCCGATTCTTTTCTCGGAATAGGGCGCTCTTTATCTTTTCTCTTAGGGGCTTTCTTTTCAGCTTCAGTCGGTACCATTGGCATGAATGTTGCTACCCGGGCAAACGTCCGCGTTGCCATGGCTGCTAAGAAAAGCTTTGGTCAAGCACTTGAGCTTGCCTTTAAGGCCGGGGCTACTACCGGAATGCTTACCGTAGGGCTGGGGCTTTTAGGAGCAACCTTAATCTACTGGTACTACGGCACCTTGGCGACCCAGGTCTTAATTGGCTTCGGTTTTGGCGGAAGTTTGCTGGCCCTATTTATGCGTGTCGGCGGCGGAATTTACACCAAGGCGGCAGACATTGGAGCAGATTTAGTGGGAAAAATAGAAAAAGGAATCCCGGAGGATGACCCCAGAAACGCGGCCGTTATTGCCGATCAAGTGGGGGATAATGTCGGTGATTGTGCCGGAATGGCCGCGGATCTTTTTGAAAGCTACATTGTTACCTTAATAGCGGCCATGATTTTAGGACAGCTTACTTTTGGTTTGGCCGGCGCTCTTTTGCCTTTGGCAATTCATGCCCTTGGGATAGGAACTTCGGCCCTTGGAATTTTTACGGTCAAGGCGAAAGGCAAAAACGAAATAAATGAAGGGGTGCGCGCCATGTTAAAGTCATTCATAATTTCTGCCGTTGCATCTTCTGTTGGGTTTTTCTGGTTGGCAAATTACATTACGGGAGATATCCGTTTGGGAGTGGCAGCCACTCTGGGTATTATCCTGTCCGCCGCCATTTTTCTTCTCACCGAATACGCAACCGGAAATCACGCACCGGTTAAAAACATTACCAAACAGTCTCAAGCCGGCCCGGCAACAGTTATTCTTTCCGGATTAGTTTCCGGATTCTCCTCTTCCGTTTGGGCAATTTTGGCAATTGGGGTAACAATTATCGCTTCTTTTTCGCTTTTCGCCGACCCCTTAACCGCCGCCTACGGAGTCGCTCTGGCCGGCATGGGAATGTTAACGGTTACCGGACTAATTGTCTCGATGGATTCTTTTGGGCCAATTTCCGACAACGCCCAGGGGATTGCCGAACTTTCAAAGATGAAGGGCAAGGCTTTGTCAATATTGCCAAAACTTGACTCTATTGGAAACACTACCAAAGCAATAACAAAAGGCTTTGCCATTGCCTCGGCAGTGGTAGCTGCCGTTTCTCTTTTTGCCTCATATTTAGCCGACACGGGTATTGCCGCCATTAACATCGCCCACCCGGCTGTTTTTGTCGGTCTTTTAATTGGAGGGGCTGTGCCGTTTCTTTTTTCTTCTCTAACCATTCAGGCAGTTTCTAATAGCGCCTATGCCATTATTGACGAAGTTAGGCGACAATTCAAAGAATTTCCCGGCATCATGAAAGGAACACAAAAGCCTGATTATGCGAAGGTTGTCGACCTTACCACCAAAGCGGCCTTGAAAGCGCTAACCGCTCCCGCGCTTGTCGCCATCATCACTCCAATTTTGGTAGGCTTACTGCTTAAAGCTGAAGCACTAGGAGCATTTTTGGCAGGTTCAATTTTAACCGGTCAACTTTTGGCGGTCTTCATGGCCAATTCAGGAGGAGCATGGGATAATGCTAAGAAAATGATTGAGGCAGGGCTTTATGGGGGGAAGGGAACAGAGGCACATAAGGCAACTATAGTCGGAGATATCGTCGGGGATCCCCTTAAAGACACAGCGGGGCCATCGATTAATATTCTCTTAAAAGTAATGAATTTAGTCGCCCTATTAACAATCCCTTTGGTGATTGCCGCCGAAACGCTGACCACTCTACACTGGGTAGGAATAACCGCCGCCGGCGCAATTCTTGTCTACTCCATCGCCAAGGCCCAAAAAGCCACTGTCTAGCCTCTTCACACAATATAGGATATAACGTGGTATAATAAGGCCAAATGAAAGAAAATATAACGGCCGAACAGTGGAGTATAGTAAGACAAACAGGTTGTCCAAATATTCAAGATGCAATAAAGGGTAGAAGTGTTGAGGATTTTGATCCCGATATGATTGAGTGGATAGCTGATTTAATACTTACTGCTCCTCCTGATACACAAGTTTCAATTAAATCGGCTCCAAGAGAACAATGACACTTCCGCGTGTGATAAAATACGTTTCAGAATGCCTTTAAATAAGAGCGAAATCGGGAAACTTCTTGAAAAAGAAATCGTCTATCTAGCCACTTCGAGTTTATCAGGAAATCCTCACCTAAAACCAATCTGGTTTGTTTTTAACAAGGGAAAAATTTGGTTTGAAACACATCTTCCTACAAAGGCGTTCAGAAACATAAAAGAAAACAACAAAATAATGCTTTGTTTTGGCGGTAGAGAAACTTACTTAGTTTGGGGAAAAGTTAAATGGCACAAAGAAAAAGATTGCCCGGTTCCATTTAGGAAAATGCTTTGGGATAAATACAAAGGTTATATGGACGATAGCTTTATCACCGATAAGACTAGAATTTTTGAAGTGATTATCAAAAAGGAAACTTCTTGGCACTACGCAGATCAGGATTGGGAGTAATTCGT
>JADFPI010000030.1 GCA_022562395.1 Patescibacteria group bacterium
CAAATGCTAACCTTTTTGCTCAAGAGGGAATTGAGGCTGCTCGCTCTATTAAAAATCAGGGCTGGGCTAATTTGTCAACCGGAACCTATGGCCTCGACAGTTCAGGTGGGACTTGGACATTTTCTGGAACATCAAATACTTCGGGAAAGTATACTCGACAAGTAGTCATTTCTGAAGTACAAAGAGACGCAGGCGGTGCTATTGTTGAGTCCGGAGGCACTGTTGACCCAGATATAGTGAAGGCAACTTCCACGGCAACCTGGGAATTCTCTCCGACAAGAAATAACTCGGTTTCTTTGGTTACATATCTAACTAATTTTGAAAAGCCGATAGGGCTTGGTAATTGGCAAAATCCCCAGACGCTTGGTTCGATTGATATTGGTCCAGGTAACCGAGCAACAGACGTTGCTGTAATGAATAAAATTGTTTATTTATCTGCTGAAGCCTCAGCTGCCTCAAAACCCGATTTTTGGATTGTTGATACGACCGACGGCGAGAACCCTTTTATTATCTCGAGTATCGACACTGGCCCTGGCCTTAATGCGGTGGATGTGAGTGGTAACTACGCGTACGTGGCCAATCAAGGTACGGATAATCAGCTGCAGATAATAGATATTACCGATATCAACAACCCGATACTGCTCTCGGAAGTAGATTTTGAAAAAGCGGATGAGGGAGTAAGCGTGTTTTATCTTGATAACAAAGTCTATGTTGGTACCGAGAAAGCTAAAGATGGTCGGGAATTTCACATTGTTGACGTGACAGATCCTGCGAACCCCTCATTCCTGGGAGACCTGGAGATAGGAGAAAACGTAAATGGGATTTACGTGAGAGGTGCTACAGCTTATTTAGCGAAGCCTAAAGGTCCTGAGGTGCAAATTGTTGATGTTTCTGATCCTGCGAACCCTTCTATTATTGGTAGCTTTGATGCAATCGGTGGCAGTGAAGAGGGTAAGGGCGTGTACCTTGTTGGCGACAGACTCTACTTAGCTCGCCTCAATGGTGGTAATCACGATGATCACCACGAGTTATTTATTGTAGACGTAGGTGATCTTATAAATCCTCAAGGTTTGGGATCAAAAGATTTTGTTGGCGATTTTAATGATCTTAAAGTAAAAGATAATCTTGTCTTTTTAGTTACCTCAAACCCGACTGAAGAATTTTTGGTGTGGGATATTTTAGACCCCGCCAACATAGTTGAGGTAGGTTCTTTAAACTTTCCGCAAACCGGAACTGGTATTGATTATGAAGACAATATAGTGTACGTGTCGGTTCGAAGCAATGATGCGCTCCGGATTATTGTACCATCACCTTAATTAGCTTTAGTGCACAAACTCTATTAGAAGAGATTTAAAAAAGGATAAACATCTTAATAAAGCGTTTTGGACGAAAACTAAAAGCTGGAACTCAAAACCTGGAACCTAGAGCGGGTTTTACCCTCATCGAGCTTATTATTTACATAGCACTAGTCTCAATTTTTATCAGCGGAGCCATTCTTTTTGCCTGGGATATAATCTATGGCAGAGTGAAGTCGGGCGTTCAGCGAGAAGTAACCCAGAATTTGCGTTTAGCCAGCAAGCGCTTGGTCTACGAGATAAGAAATGCATCTGGTATTAACTCGGTGAGCACTTCAACGATTTCTTTGGTGATGGACGAATCCGACCGAAATCCTACTGTGTTTGATGTTTCCGGGGGACGTTTGAGAATCGGTTACGGAAGTGGCGGCTCTTGTCCCTCGACTAGCCCATGCTCTCTAACGAGCAACAAAGTCACCGTTTCCAACTTAGCATTTACCGATTTATCGTCTTCTGGGGGCGAGTCGGTAAATATACAATTTACAATAGCGCTTGAGAGTAACAATCCTTCAGGAAGACAAGAGTGGGAGAAAAGCCAGACATATACGACGAGCGTTGAACTTCGCTCGAATTAAAGCTTAAAAGTCAAAATGCAAAATTCAAATTGCCCTGCAGAGCAGGGTCCCGCTCTGCGGGAGAAATTGGAAATTGGCTACCGGCCCAGAGGGCCTAATGGCCCGGAGGGAAATTGGAAATTCCGCCAGAAGGCGGCGGGTTACGTTGCTTTGTCGAGTATTCTGGTAATTTCCGTGGTAATTTTAACAATTGGCATCTCCGTATCTTTACTGTCTATTTCTGAAAGCCAACTATCACTTGCAGGAAAGAAAAAAGAAGAAACTGTAGATTTTGTAGAGGGTTGCGTTGAGGATGCGCTGTTGGAGTTGAATAATAGCGGTTCGATTTCCTCATCCCTTACTTTGCCAGAGGGAATTTGTAGTGTTACGATAGACTCGCAGTCGGGTAGCGACTGGACTTTTACGGTTACCGGTTCGGTTGATAATCACACCAAAAGCATACAAGTTTCTGCAAATAGAGACTCAACCGTGACCGTCACAAGCTGGAAAGAGGTGGAATAAATAAATGCCTGGTAAAAAAACTCTCCTCTATATCACCAAAGAAAAAATCTTGGTTTCAAATTCTGCAAAAGATAAGGGAAAGCTGTATCAAATCGATTGGGACGGAAATGACCCAACGAGGGCTTTTAAAAGTATAAAAAAGAATTTAAGAGCGAAGTCGGTAGTTGTTATTCTGGGCAATGATTTAAGCTATGTATTAACTGTCCAAGTTCCTCAAACAAAGACCAATCGTGCAGCCGTTCTTTCGGAAGTCCAACCGCTTATACCAGAAAACATAACCGAGGCCAATTTCGACTGGAAAACAATAGGGGCAAATACGGCAAAGAAACTTAAGCTTGTTCAAGTTGTCGCCACTTCCGGAAACATTTTAAATAACCTTTCCTATGCAGCAAAAGCGAACAAAATGAAAATTGAAACCATTAATCCTGTGGCTGTCCTTTTGGCCGGTCAGACTAAACTATTTAAGAATCCTCATTTAATCGTCTGGTCGGGACACGAAAAATTGGCAGTAGTCTCTCATCGGGGTAATGTTTATCTTTCTGAAAATATTGAAAGAGACCCGCAATCTGCAATCAACGACTTAATTGAGTTCACTAAAGAGAAACACGGACTAAAAATATCCCTAGTAGTGTTTGAAGAAGGAGTTGACAAAAAGATAGAATTTCCTGCACAATGGAAAGTGAAGAAGGAAAGTTTGAATCCTATGGCAGCCGCGGCCGCAAAAAAACCAGAAAAGGGTAAAGACGAGGAGGCTTTGGAATTAAAACCCGTTGATGAGCCAGAAAAACCCGAAAAGAAAAAGGAAGAAGTGAAAGAGGAGAAAGAAGGTGCTACAGGGGAGGGAGAGACTGCGCCAACGACCGAGGGGGCTGAAACTCCGGCCAAGACAGAAACAAAGCCTGAATCCACAGAAGCTACTACAGATAAAGAGAGCACAAAAACCGCTGCTTCAATTGAAGACAAAGAGGATTCAGGTGATGATGATTCTGATTCTGACGAGGAAGAGGATGAAGAAGAGGAAAAGCCGCCAGTTAATAAGAAGATTTTTATAATCCTTGCGGTAGTGATAGTTGTTGGAGGATTAGTAGTTGGAGGGACTCTTTACTTTAGGTCTAGGGTGGAAAAGACACCTGCAGCCTCTGAGGAAACTGTGGAGGCCGCGCCTACTCCCACTCCTGAACCTGAAGTAGTTTCGTTAGAGGATTATAAAGCTCAAGTTCTTAATGGCTCGGGTATTGCAGGTGAAGCCGGAGTCGTTCAGGGGCTTCTTGATTCTGCTGGACTTGAAGAGATAGAAACAGGAAATGCAGACAACTACGACTATACAGACACTAAAGTTGGTATGAAAGAGTTGGTTCCTGATGAGGTATTTGATGAAGTTAAGAAAGCACTGGGTAATTATTCGGTTGTTAAATCGGACGCCCTAAGCGATGACTCCGACTATGACATAGTAGTCACCGTTGGTTCAACCAAGTCGGAAGAGGAAGCAACCCCGACTCCAGAGTCATGAGGATTTAAATTTAACCCTTGACAAGGATAGAAGCGATTGTTTTTAATAGAGATAGGGACATAATGAAAAACTTGCCTAAACTTCAAAAAGGCTTCACCTTAATTGAGCTTTTAGTTGTTATTGCAATTATTGCCATTTTGGCAGTGGTTGTCTTTGTGGCTTTGGACCCGGCCACCAGGTTCGCTGACGCCAGAAACTCCCGTCGCTGGAATGACGTAAATAACCTTCTAACCGCAGTTCATGAGTGTATTGTTGATAATGACGGAAGCTTGAGCGATTGTGGTATAAGTACGAGCTTGGCCGAGAGCCAGCTTGGAACTGCAGGGTCGGGTTGTGCTACTCTTTGT
This sequence comes from Patescibacteria group bacterium, assembly GCA_022562395.1. Lineage (GTDB taxonomy): Bacteria > Patescibacteriota > Microgenomatia > UBA8517 > UBA8517 > JADFPI01. The sequence goes on from JADFPI010000030.1 coordinate 4,289, forward strand.
TCCGGTGCAGCAGCGGCCTGTCTTGACCTTTCAGGCGCGACTGTGCTTGGACCATACTTGTCAACAATTCCGGAGGACCCGACAGATGGTTCTGCGGCAACGACAGCCTATACAATTACGGTTGATTCAAACAATATAGTTACAATTGCCTCCTGCAGCGCCGAAAACGCCGAAACAATTCAGATATCTAGGTAAGTAATAAGTCTAAGTCTAAATTTAAGTGCAAGGCCCCTCTGGGGCCTTTTTTAGTTGGAATCATTTTTTAATTTCCCAGAAATTGAGCGGAGAGCTTTGTTGAAAGTAAGACTTTGGTATAATTCCCTTATGAGGGAAGTAGAGGGAATGATTTGTGTGGGGAGAACCGCGAAAGTTGATATCTTATATGGCAGGAGTGTCCAAGTTGAAGGTCAAACTTTCGAAGCCCTAAAAATCAATGGTCTAATTCCTTTTGATACTCTCGAAAATGCAAAAGCAGCCCAAGAAGAGATCAGTTCGAAGATGCCATCTTTCTCCAAAGTTGAAATTGCAAAAATAAAATTATCTATAGTTGAAAATTCTCAAGAGCTGAATTTGTTAGAAGGTAGAGAGGGTTTTATTGTACTTATGGAAAGAGATTACGGAGATTGGGAGTTAATAGGGGAATATGTCGAGGGCAGGTGGCCCCGTGGTTCCATACCGGGTACACCTCTCCAGATGAATGGACTTCAGCCATTCTCGAATATGGCCGAGGCTGTGGAGACGGCGAAAGAGGCAACTCGTCAAGGAGATACATACGCAACTATTGCTTATTTTGAGTACGAAGAAGTAGAAAATACTTAGGTGCTTGCCACGTTCGACGCGGTCTAGCTAGTATACCCTTTAGGGTGGGTTCGGGGTGAAGTATTTTTCAATTACTTCCCAAGGTTCTTGGTGGTCTCCTTCATAGCCCAAAGCCCAAATGGCGATGCCGGATAAGCCGCGCTCTTTAGCAAATTTCAACTTTTCTTCCAAAGAGCGCTCGTTTTCGTAATAAATTTGCTTAATTGCCCCGCTTTGAGTGTAGGTTAGCCAAGGAGACTTGGCTATATCATCCCAGACTACTACTTCGTCGTTTCTATTGTCTATCAACTCCCGAACACGTTTATAAGTTGCCAGAGCTCCCGTATTTTCCACCGTTGGGCTTTTATGACTTTTATTCAGTGTCTGCCATTCATAGCCATAAAAAGGGATTCCCAAAATAATTTTCTCCGTGGGAACTCGACCATACAAAGAATTTAGAGACTCGTTTATATTGTGCTCGTTTGGCGGTGAGTTAATGGGAGCGACTGGCCCTGCTCGAGTCGAGGCTGCTCTGTGATAGTCATAAGCCATTAATATGACTTGGTCGGCAATCTCACCGATTTTAACCATGTCATAGGCTTTGTCTACCAAAACTGCCGTTGCATTGACGTCAACCGAGAGAATCAAATTTGGGTTTTTTTGTTTGAGCCTAAGTGACAATGTTTCCAAAAAACGATTAAAGTATTTAGCCGTTGGAAAATCAACATCGGTTACATATTCAAAATCGACATTAACGCCGTCTAATTTATATCTTTCAACCAGGGTTAATAGGCTATTTATGAGTTTGTCGGTAGCAAAAGGGTTGCTGGTTAATTTATCAATCGTTTCGTTGTCAAAACTCTTGATTGCAATTAAAACTTTTGTGTTATTATCGACTGCCTCATCTCTGATTTGACTAAAATATTCGGAATTAAAATATTTCCACTCGTTGGTTTCTCTCCCTTCGGCAGTAAACTGAATTAGCTCGCCATCTTCAGTCACTCCAAGTCCAAAGTAGATAATTTGAGTCAGGCGTTCTGGGTAGACCTTTGCTTTTTGTGCAACTATCCACGAAGGTAAAAACCCGATTGTTTCTTTTAAAGTATTTGGCGTAAGTGAAGGGTTAGGAGTCGGAGACGGGTTTAGAAATAGAGCGCTAGTTTGGGAATTGTCTTGCGATGCCCGAGACATTGGCGTCTTTTTGCGAACGGAGTTAGCCACGAAAATTGTGCTCGCCGAAAGAATAATAAGGAGTAATGCTGAAGCGAGAATTAGATATTTTTTGCTGAATTTCGCCTTAATTTTCTCAAAGAAACCTGGCTCTTTTTCAATTGATACTTCAGAGAAGCTAGACAAATCTACAAGCTCATCTTCCATTAACTTAGTATATATGATGCGAACTGAAGAACTTAAGAACTGAAAAACTTAAAAAGGGATTTTAGCGCTTTCTTGTAAACAGGTATACGACAAATATGACTGCAACTACTACTGCCAAAATAATAAGGCCTGTTCCAAGTATTCTTGTAACTAAGTTTCTTGCAGCAGGCTTTGGGGTGGGTGTTGGGGTAGCCTCAAGCCTGTCTGAAACATCTTCCGGCACTATTCTACCATTTGCCCCCTCGTCCAAAAAGTTAATTGTTTGAACGCTTCCCTCTAAAACTCTTTCTCCCTCGGGGGTTCTTGGCCTGACGCTCTTTTCTAAAGTTACAAAAAGCATGGAGAATTTTGTTTCAGTTTTGAACTCCGCTTTTCCTACCCCCAACTCGCCGAGTCTTTCGGGCTTGTTGTCTTCTTCCGGTTGTACCCAGAGCATGTAGTTAAAAACGTCAGGCTTTGGAGGATAGATTAAGTCGCGGCAAGAGACTACGATTTTATAATTAAAATCTTTCATTAGGACCGAAGTCGCATGGCAGCGCATAGGCTCACCCTTAGTGCTTGTAAGCTCGGCTGTTCCTTCTGAAGCACGCAGAGGCCTAGCGCTCAATAGCGCCACCAAGGTTAAAAAGAATAAGGTTGCTAGAAATTTTTTCATTAAATTGATAAAAGCCTATACTCTACTGCGTAGAACACTCCTGCCAGGTATTATAGGCTATATTTGTGCAAAATGCAAGAAATTGCTAAAAAAAGTTTCTTGACACGTGACGGGTGGATGTAACTATAATGATAAGGGATTGATGAAAAAAGGGTTTACCTTAATCGAGCTTTTAGTAGTTATTGCAATTATTGCCATTTTGGCAGTAGTTGTTTTTGTGGCCTTGGACCCGGCCACCAGGTTCGCTGACGCCAGAAACTCCAGGCGCACGAACGACGTTAACAACATTTTGACAGCCGTACACGAATGTATTATTGATAATGACGGGATTTTGAGCACCTGTGGTATAAGTACGAGTTTGGCAACAACACAATTGGGTACATGTGCAAGCGGTGGGGCTACGCTTTGCTCAGGAGCGGCAGCGGCCTGTCTTGACCTTTCAGGCGCGACTGTGCTTGGACCATACTTGTCAACAATTCCGGAGGACCCGACAGATGGTTCTGCGGCAACTACAGCCTATACAATTGCGCTTGACGCAAACAATATAGTTACAATTACCGCCTGCAGTGCTGAAAACGCCGAGACTATTCAGGTTTCGAGATAGATGTCAGCTTAGAAACTTCATTCTAGGCGGCCTTGATAACTTTCATTTTTACAGCTTTTGAGTTGCATAGCCTGCATTCAAATTTGGCGTTAGGCTTAAGACATTCCGGACAAAGATAGGAGTCGCCAATTTTTTTCATTTTCGAGCCGCAGCGATTACACAAAAAACTCACCAAATCCTGAAGTACCACTCCGTCATTTGGGCAGGTAA
>JADFPI010000013.1 GCA_022562395.1 Patescibacteria group bacterium
AAGCAGAAAAAGCTCTGGAAATAGCTCTCAAAGAAACTAAGGTTAATTTTGATGTTAAGCCAAAAGATGGTGCATTCTACGGCCCAAAGATAGACATACACATCAAAGATTCTCAGAACCGCGATTGGCAGCTTGCTACAATCCAGCTCGATTTCCAAATTCCAAAACGGATGAAACTTAACTACATTAACAAGGATGGGGAAAAGGAAATACCAGTAATGATTCACCGCGGTCTATTCGGTTCATTCGAGCGTTTCATCGGCATTCTCATTGAACATTTTGCCGGAGCCTTTCCTGTTTGGCTTTCTCCCGTTCAGGTGAAAGTTTTGCCAATAACTGAAAGGGATTTGAAATACGCAACTGCTATAACTAAGAAGATAAAGGGTGAAAATATTAGAGTGGAACAAGATGACCGAAACGAAACCCTTCAGGCGAAAATTCGAGATGCACAGCTAGAGAAAACCCCTTATATGCTAATCATCGGTGAAAAAGAAGAGAAAAAGAAGGCGGTTGCAGTCCGCCTAAGGTCAGAAGAGGACCTCGGACAAATGAGTCTTAATAAATTTATAAGGCTAGTTAAAGAAAAAATTGAAAGCAAGGCACTTGATTTGATATAATCGGAAAAGAAATTGGCAAGACAAAAACTTTACTGGAGACTGAACGAAAGAATCAACGCACCGATGGTGCGTGTTATTGATGAAAACGGAAAACAAATCGGAGTTTTGAAAAAAGAGGAGGCACTAGCTAAAGCAAAAAAGGCGGGGATGGATTTGATTGAAATTGCTCCGAAGGCTAAACCTCCTGTTGCAAAAATTGCTGATTTTGGAAAATTCAAATATAGGGAAGAAAAAAAGTTAAGAGCTCAAAAATCTAAAAGTAAAACGCCGGAGTTAAAGGAAATCCGCTTCTCACCTTTCATAGGCGATGCAGATTACCAAACAAGGCTGGAAAGAGTTAAAGAATTCTTGAGCGACAAAGATAAAGTAAGGCTTGTTGTCAAGTTTAAGGGAAGGCAAATGGGAAGTAAACAATTCGGTTATTCCTTATTGCGAAAAGTGCTAGAAGAGTTCGGTGATAAGGCAGCAGTCGATATGGAACCGAAATTTCTAGGAAGACACTTGGTTATGATCATTTCTCCTACTAGTAAAGGCAAAAAAGACAAGGAAACTGAAGACGCCGAAGCAAAAAACGCTCCGTCGCCAAAGGCTATAAAGGGTAAGCAAAAAAATGCCTAAACAAAAGACACGCAAATCTATCACTAAAAGGTTCAAAATAACAAAAAGAGGAAAAGTTTTGCGTAGGCAGGGCTTTAGACGTCATTTGAATGTAAAAAAATCAAGTAAGAAGAAAAGAAGACTTAAAAGAATAGTGGAAACCAAAAAAACATATGCTAAAAAAATCAGGAAGCTAACAGGAAAATAGGATGCCTAGAGTTAAAACAGGACCTACAAGGTCGCGAAGACACAAAAAAATCAAAAAAGCCGCTCGAGGCTTTAAACACGCAAGGCGCAAGCGCATTAAAACTGCTAAGGAAGCGCTTCTTCACGCAGGCCAGTACGCTTACGTTGGTCGAAAATTAAGAAAGCGCGACTTAAGACGACTGTGGATAATAAGGTTAAACGCAGCGGCTCGCAAGCACGATTTAACTTATTCTCAATTCATTGCTGGCCTTAAAAGAGCAAGTATCGAACTTGATAGAAAAATACTTTCAGATATTGCTGTAAATGACCCTGATACTTTCGAAAAGATTATATCTGAAATAAAATGAGCTATATACTTTACTTTTTCTCCACCAGCTTTTTCTTTACAATGAAATAAGCTGATGGAGTCGTTTTGAAAGTTTAAAGCTCTCCATCAGCGAGAGCTTCTTCTTTATATGCAAGAAAAAATACAAAATATAAAAAACCAAGCTATCGCCCAAATCACCCAAGCTAGTTCATCGGGCGAGCTAGAAGATATTAGAATTTCTTATTTAGGTCGCAGTGGAAAACTGGCTAAATTAATCAAAGAAATTAAAAGATTAAAAAAAGAAGAAAGGAAACAGGTTGGAATTTTGGCAAACGATGCAAAACAAACAATCGAAAAGCAGCTAAAAGTTCAACAAAACAAGTTAAGGGAAATGGTTCGTGAGTGGTTTGACCCAACTGTCCCCGGAGCCAAAACGCCCAAGGGCCATCTTCATTTAGTCACACAAGCGATTGAAGAAATTGCTGGTGTATTTGAGAAAATAGGATTTGTGCGCGTTCGATACCCAGAAGTTGAATGGGATTGGTTTGCTTTTGAAGCGCTTAACATGCCCAAATGGCACCCGGCAAGGGACACGCTGGAGACATTTTTTATTGACGCTAAACCCCACCCAAAATACGGCCAAATACTCCTTACGCCTCATACCTCCTCTGGACAAATAAGAGAAATGGAGAGGGTAAAGGGTACCAAGGCTGGTGTCGACTCCGTCGTAAGGATGATTAACATTGCCAAGTGCTACAGAAGACAATCGGACGTCTCCCATGTTCCCATGTTTCACCAGTTCGAAGGTTTGGTAATCGACGAAGGAATAGCAATTACCCATTTAAAGGGCACACTCGACTACTTTGCCAGAAACTTTTTCGGCCCCGGCAGAAAAACAAGGTTAAGACCTTATCATTTTCAATTCACGGAACCTTCGTTTGAAGTAGATATAACTTGCGATGTTTGCAAAGGAACAGCCCGCCTGCCGGACGGACAGGGCTGCAAACTCTGCAAAGAAGGCTGGCTTGAGCTTGGAGGAGCGGGGATGGTCCATCCAACTGTTTTAAAAAACGGTGGAATTGACAATAAAAAATATACTGGCTTTGCCTTTGGATGGGGAGTTGAGCGCACATTCATGATGAAATCCGGCCTTGAAATAGACGATATCAGACTAATCTATAGTTCCGACTTAAGATTTTTAAAACAATTTTAAACATGCCAATCAACTGTTTGAAATTTGAAATTTGGGTTTTGGGTTTTAAATAATATGGATATTTTAATTCTCGATTCTTGGCTTAGAGAGTACATAGAAACTGATGCAACTCCTAAAAAAGTTGCCGAATATCTATCTTTGTGCGGACCTTCTGTTAATAAAATTGAGCCCGTCGGACGGGGCAATAAAAAAGATTATGTTTACCACATTGAAGTAACTACAAACAGAGTTGATTCCGCGAGTGTCTATGGTATTGCTCGCGAAGCCTGGGCAATTCTTCCCAGATTTGGCCGAAAAGTACGTTTTAATCAATTAAAGTCCAACCTAAAACAAAATTCTGTAAGCGAAGTCAACTATCTTGAAGCAAAAATAGACCATAAACTTTGTCCACGCTTTACTGCGGTTCTAATAAAAGATGTGCAAGTAAAACCCTCCTCTGAAAAAATTAAAGAAAGGCTCTCTTTAGTTGGCGTCAGGCCAATAAATAATGTAATCGATATTTCAAACTACTTGATGTACGAGCTCGGACAACCAATGCATACGTTCGATTACGACAAAATAAAGGGCTCAAAAATGGTGCTTCGGGCAAGCAAAAAAGGTGAAAAACTAACAACTTTGGACGGAAAAATCCACACTCTTTTAGGCGGAGACATTATCATCGAAGATGGCAAGGGGCGCCTAATCGACCTTGCGGGAATAATGGGCGGCGAAAACTCTCAAGTAGACGCTAAAACCAAAAACGTTCTTCTTTTTGTTCAAACTTACAATCCGCTAAATATTAGGCGCACTTCAATTTCGCTTGCCTTAAGAAGCGAAGCGGCAGTTTTGTTTGAAAAAGGACTGGACCCAGAATTAGTTAGTTTAGGAATAAAAAGGGGGATAGAGCTATTTGAAAAATTAACAAACGGCAAAGCAGAGCCTGAAATACTAGACTTATATCCTAAACCTTATAAGCCAAAAAGGTTAAAAACCGACATAGAATTCATAACTTCAAGGCTCGGGATAGAGATAGAAAAAAAAGAAATATCTAGACTCCTGGAAGCTCTTGGTTTTAAAACTTCTTGGTCAGGAAAAGATATTGAGATAATAGTGCCTTCTTTTAGAACCAACGACATTTCAATCTCTGAGGATATCGTGGAGGAAGTGGCCAGAATCTATGGATATCATAATTTTCCCAGTTACTTGATGCAAGGCAGTCTGCCTGAACCTCCTAAAAATACCCCATTTGAATTCGAAATCAAGGTTAAGCGAATACTTAAAGGCATGGGTGCAACTGAGATTTATAACTATTCTATGGTGCCAAAGGAGTTTGTAGAAAAAAACGCCCTAAGACTGAAAAATCCCTTGGGGGCTGAATCAGAATACATGAGAGATTCTCTTAGGCCCTCCCTGATTCAATCTGTCAAACAAAACTCTGGTGAAAAAGGTCCTTTTCACCTTTTTGAAATGGCAAACGTCTATCTTCCCAGAAAGGGCAAATTGCCCGATGAAAAAGTTACACTTGCCGGAATATTCTCAAATTACACTTACAGAGAGGCCAAAGGGGTAATCGAGTCCTTGCTCGAGCAGTTAAATATAAACGCCGAATACAAACCCGAAGATAGTCAACATTTTCTACCCAGCAGAAGAGTAAAAATTGCAACCGGCAATACGCCACTAGGAGAACTTGGAATAGTGTCCACCAGAGGCGGATCCGCCTTTGGCGGAGATGAAAAAAGGTTAATTTATTATGAATTTGACGTTGAGAAATTAAGGAAATCTTCTAAGAGCGTTTCGAGCTACCAGCCAATCCCTAAATACCCTGCGCAAATAGAAGATATTACTTTAACTTTACCTGAAAGAACCAGGGTAGGGAACGTAGTTTCTTCAATTTTAACGGCGAGTAAGCTCGTAAAAAGCGTCGAACTAACCGATATCTTCAAAGACGCCTATACCTTCCGCGTCTGGTACCAACACCCAAGAAAAACTTTAACCGATAAAGAGGTAGAGGAAATTAGAAATAAATTATTAAAAGAAGTTAAGAAAAAATTCGGAGCTACGCAAAAAATCTGAAACGCGTTAGCCTGTCCAATCCCTTATAATTCGCAGTGCATCTGCTACAGACTCCTCTTTAACATTTGCGTAATGTTTTCTATAGTATTCGTTGTACTCATCTTGCTCTTGTTTTAAAGTCTCGTCGTCTTTTAAATACTTCTCAGCTTGTCTTTTTCTGAAAAAGTGATGAGCATCCTTTATGGCTACCATACCCTCTTCGCTCGGTAATTCTTCCTGCTTGTAGCCCATATTTAAAAGTTTCTCCATTATGAGTGGCTTAGATATTTTCCAATCAGCTTCAAGTGGATCTTCTTTTTTATCTAGTTCGGTAGGAATATCTCCTTGCAAACTTTCCTCTTGTCCTTGGGCTTCAGCAGCTACATCTTCCAGTAGATTTTCTCCTGGTTCAACAATTTCTGTACTCATCTTTAGGGGAAACATTTAGATTATATCATTTTCATTAATCGGGCACTCCAAGCTTTGATATCAACACTGCACGAGGCGCCAATAAATAAAAATGTGGAAAAAATAAGAAAAGATTCTAAGTCTATGTAAAAGAATAAAGTGTTACATGCCCTTCAAGGTTCTTTCTACTTCCTCTCTTATTTCCACTAAATTATTCTCTAAATATTCCTTTAGAGGCAACTCTTTCGAGTCCAAAATATCTATTATTCCTTGAACTCTTTCATCTGAATCTAGGATACTTGCGGCATGCATCAGCCAGACGGCCCTTAACTCATTCTCGGCTTCAATTTGAGGGTCGTCTGTCTCGATTATCACTCTTAATGTTTTATGAAGCTCGCCGTAGGCTTTAGTTGTTCTGGTGGCTTTCTTTTTACCTACTTCATGTTTTCTTCTATCCATAGCTTTTTCAAAATGGCCATGCTGCTTCAATATTCTAATATAGCTTCTGATCCCTTTCGACAATCTTGGCTCTTTTTTTGACAACAAGCTTTCTAATTCTTCTGGGGGCGTCACCAGACTTTCTAACAGATTGCCATTATCTTTAGTATGTTCTGTGCCCATTTGAAATTGGCTTTGGATTATAGCACGTAGTCAGGGAGTAGGGATAGTAGGGTTGGGGGACGGAGCGGGAGTTGGAGAGGGCGTTGGCGTAGGAGTATTTGTAGGAGTGGGAGTGGGGAAGTAATCCCAGGGAACCTGTACCCCAACCGCAATTTTCCTGTCTGATTTATTTCCGTTTTTATCCGTAGCTATTGCCCGTAATTCGTGCACACCTTTTATTAAGCTTGCACTATATTCATAAGGAAGACTTGTAAAAGTCGCAACAGTGCTGCCGTCAATTTCCAAAACCACATTAGAAATATCTGTGGTTGAATCCGCCCTCACCTTTATTTTGAAATTGTTGGAGAGATTTGAAGTCCTATCTGTAGGTTCAGAAAACTCAACGTTTACCGGATTTTGTGTCCCGCAATAGTCGGTGGGAGGGTTATATCTTGAATCACCCTGATTTGTAAGCCAGTTTAAAATCCCTTCTTGCCAACGATTAAGCCCACCCGGTGCCGCCGTTGGGTCTTCCTCTTTAAAAAGGAAAAATTCTTTCTCTTCGTAGTTTCCAGAGGCAACGTCTGAAGGTGTTGCCAGTTTTCCATCAGTTTTACAAACTTTCAGTTTAACATGTACAGGGTCTTCTCTCGGCTCCGTTCCTTTAATGAAAAACTCTGTTCTCGAAGGATAACCGTCGTGGGCTGCGTAACCGCTGACAGTATCAACCGCTACCGTAACTATTCCATTAGGAACCTCAAAACCCGGATTCGGCTTTCCGGATAAAGCTTCCAGAATCACCCGTCTCCAAATGGGGGATGCTCCTGTCACTCCTGAAGCAACCCGTTTCATTGGGCTATTGTCATTGTTGCCCACCCAAACTCCCACCACTCTTTGTGAATCACCACCTACCGTCCAGTTATCACGCTTGTCATTAGTCGTTCCTGTTTTTACCGCAATTTTCCGTCCCGGGATATTAAGAAGTGAATTCGGTCCAAAAACATCGGTTCTGGCACTGTTGTCCGACAAGATATCCGCAATAAGAAATGCTTGACCCTCTGTTAAAACCCTTTTCCCCTTTTTCGGCCTTATTTCTTCTATAATCTTACCATCCTTGTCTTCGACCTTGAGAATGGCCAGAGGGTCAACCCGAAATCCTCCGTTGGTAAAAGCACCAAATGCGCCCGTTAGCTCCAAAAGCCTAACCTCGCCACCGCCGAGAGTTAAAGAAAGACCAACCCTATTAATTGTTTCTTGTGTCGGTTTAAGAGAGGTCATTCCAAGTTCATAGGCAGTCTCTAACGTATCCTTTACCCCCACCAGGGCAAGCATCTTTACGGCTACAAGGTTTATCGAGTTTCCAAGAGCATATCTAACTTGCACCGGTCCTCTAAACTTTCCATCGTAATTTACAGGTTTGTATTCTGGTCTTGCTGCACCTCCCGGAAATGACGTTTCAACATCCATTATTAGAGTGGAAGCAGTGTACCCCTCTTTAAGAGCCGTTGCATAAGTTACCGGTTTGATTGCAGAACCCGGTTGCCTTAAAGCCAGGGTTACATTGACCTGTCCGTCGTAGTCGGGGTCGCTGAAATCTTTTGAACCAACCATAGCCAAAATCTCACCTGTTTGAGGGTCCAAAACAACTGCCGCTCCATTGGTGATGTCCAAGCTTTCGACTTTAGCGATTTCGCCAGTGACAATGTCTTGAGCTTTGTCCTGAAGCTCAAGGTCAAGGGTAGTTGTTACTCTTAAACCTCCTTGCTCAACGGCTCGTTCACCATATCTATCCTCCAATATTTTTTGCACATATTGAACAAAATGGGGCGCTTTAAAGGTCGCGCCACGTTCTTGAAACTCAAGCTCCTCAAGCTTGCCTCTGGCCTCTAACTCCTGCTCTTTCGTTATATAGTCGTCTTCTCTCATACGCCTTAGTACCCCTTGAGTTCTTCCGATGTAGGCCTTTGGCTCGGAAGAATAAGGTGAGTAGACCGAAGGTCTTTGGGGAAGCCCTGCGAGAAAAGCTGACTCAACCAAACTCATCTCACCCACCTCCTTGCCAAAGTACGTCTCTGCTGCAGCCTCGACTCCCCAAGAAACCCCGCCGTAGGGGGCTTCATTTAAGTACATCTGAAGTATTTCGTCTTTGGTGTACTTTCTCTCAATTTGCACTGCCAGTATAAACTCTTTAATTTTTCTCCAAATTGTGCGCTCGGGCGTCAAAAGGACGTTCTTAACCAGCTGTTGAGTCAGTGTCGAGCCCCCTTGAACCCGCCCCCTGGTTACAATTCTCGTCAAACCTCTAAACATCCCAAACGGATCAAAACCCTGATGCTTATAGAAGTTTTTATCTTCAATGGCAATGGTCGCTTGTTGTAGGAAAAGAGGAACCCTGTCAAGAGGAACGGGTGTTCTTTTTTGTTCGGCAAAAATATCGTATAAAATTTCCCCGTTTCTATCTAGAATTTTTGTAGAAAATCCCTCGCGCCTGATTATTTTATCAGGAGAAGGCAGTCCAAAGGCAAAAATTGGGAAAATAATAAATGAAGCTACAAACAAACCCACAACTCCCAAGAAAGCAAGCTTAGCAATCGCCACTATTCTCCTACTTCTCTTCAGCTTGTGCGTATAGTGAACAGGTCTACGCCTCGGTATAAATTTTCTTTTTCTTCTTAGTGTTCTTTTCCAATTAGCCATGCATTACTATTGTAACAAAGCACATAATAAACAGCTATTTTTGACCTAAAAATTTAAAAAGTTTACAATTGATTAGTCTATGGATGAAATTGAAAAAACGCTAACAAGAGGAGTAGAACAGATTTTGCCTTCCAAAGAGGGACTGGCAAATTTGATGAAAAAAAGAAAAATAACACTTTACCAAGGATTTGATCCGTCAACCTCAAGCCTTCATATCGGACATCTAATCGGGATAAGGAAACTAGCACAATTTCAAAAACTTGGCCACAAGGTAATTTTTCTGATTGGAGATTTTACCGGAATGATAGGGGATCCGACTGATAAAAAAGCTACAAGAAAAAAATTAACCAGAAAAAAAGTATTACAGAACGCAAAAGATTATAAAAAACAAATCTCAAGAATTCTAAAATTTTCTGGCAAAAACCAGGTCGAACTCAAATTTAATAGTGAGTGGCTTTCAAAACTCTCCTTTGAAGACGTTGTCGAGCTTGCAAGCAATTTCACCGCGCAACAAATGCTCGAGAGAAACTTCTTTCGAACACGTCTCAAAGAACAAAAGCCAATCTACCTTCACGAATTTTTGTACCCACTAATGCAGGGTTATGACTGTGTAGCAATGGATGTAGACCTCGAAATAGGCGGAAATGACCAGCTATTCAATATGATGGCAGGTCGAGTTCTAATGAAGACGCTCAAAGACAAGGAAAAATATGTTCTAACTATGAAACTTTTAGAAGACCCAATGGGAGCAAAGATGGGCAAAACCCAAGGTAACACAATAAATTTAACAGACGAACCTAATGATATATTCGGCAAAATCATGGCTCTTCCTGACACTTTGATTGCTCCGGCTATTGAACTTTTGACAGATCTGTCCCTTGACCTGGTTAAAAGTAAGCCAATGGACGCGAAGAAAAAGCTTGCATTTGATGTCGTAAGCCAAACCCATGGCGAAGAAAAAGCTAACAAAGCTCAACAAAATTTCGTAAAAACCTTTCAAAAACGCGACCCAGAGTACAAAACCCAAATTCCAAAAAAGAAAACCCTTGCAGCAACAAGTGCTCCCTTTACCTCACTCGCAAGTATTTCGGATGCAAAAAGATATATTTCTCAAGGCTCTGTAGTCGTTAATAACAAGAAAGTAACCGACCCAACATACAAACCTCAAGTTGGCGACAAAATTAAAATAGGTAAAACCGTTTTTGGAACTGTAGTCAAGAAATAATGTTAAGCAAGAGAAAAAAACGCCTATTCACAATTCTTATAATTATTGCCGGTGTAGCCTTACTTTTGACCTCTCTTCTCCCTTTCCTCTTTTATCTATAATTTTGTGGCATAAGGATATATATGAAGCTAGAAACACCAGTTACTTCCTTGCCTCTCGTCGGGCCAGTATATGCCAGGAAGCTTAAAAAACTAGATATCGCGACAATTGGAAACCTTCTTCATCATATTCCTCACCGATATTTGGATTTTCGCCTTATTTCAAAAATTGCTCATGTTCAGGTTGACGAAACGGTTACCGTCAGGGGTGAAGTGCTAACAATCAGAAACCAATACACAAAATTTGGCAGAAAAATTCAAATTGCAGAAATCACCGATAGTTCAGGAAGGATTACAGCTGTTTGGTTTAATCAGCCCTTCTTGGTTAAAACACTTTCTTCCGGCACAAAAGTGTCGTTGGCCGGAAAAGTCGTTTGGTTTGGAAGAAAGCGTGCTTTAATTTCTCCAGAGTATGAAAAGCAAAACGCCCAAGGCGCAGGAGTTCATACAGGAAGACTTATCCCAATTTATCCGGAGACTGCGGGGGTAAGCTCAAAATGGCTTCGCGGAAGAATTATATATGCGTTAAACATTACTAGGAAAAATATAAAAGAATTTTTGCCCAAACATTTCCTTTCTCAGAATAATTTTGACAACTGGCTAACCGCAGTACGTAGCGTTCACTTGCCAGAATCAATTGACGATGTTGAATCCGGCAAAAGAAGGCTTGCATTTAACGAACTACTTTTCCTTCAACTTAAAAATGCTTTTAGGAAAATGGACTGGCAGAAAAACGAAGTGGCCTATAAGTTAAAAGTTGATAAAAGTGAAATTAAAACCTTGGTAGATTCTCTTCCTTTTACCCTTACTAAATCTCAAGCGCGCACAAATGATGAAATCCTGAAAGATTTAGAAAGGGATACTCCCATGAACAGACTCTTGGAAGGAGACGTGGGAAGCGGAAAAACAGTAGTTGCAGCCACCGCCACCTTTGTAGCTTTTGCCAACGGCCATCAAACAGTTTTTATGGCTCCTACTCAAATACTTGCCCAGCAACATTTCGAAACGCTAAAAAAAATATTTTCGCCTTTTAATGTGAGAGTTACCCTAGTAACTTCAGCCGGTGTAAAGGGTGGGCCTGGAAAGACTGATGTATTTGTGGGTACTCACGCCTTAATTCATAAAAAGGTAAAGTTCGATAACATAGCTTTAGTTGTTATCGACGAACAGCAACGATTCGGCGTTGAACAACGTGCCCGCTTGATAAGCTCCTCCGGCAAAAAGAAAAAAGCTCCACATGTATTAACAATGACGGCAACCCCAATTCCAAGAACTGTAGCTTTAACTGTTTATGGCGATCTTGACTTATCAACCCTGGACGAGCTTCCTAAAGGCCGCCAAAAAATTACAACTTGGACAGTTCCTCGTCAAAAAAGAGAGGAGGCATATAAATGGATTGATAAACAAATTAAAAGAGACAATGTGCAAACATTCATAATTTGTCCATTAATTGAAGAAAGTGATAAAGAAACGATGAAGCAAGTAAAAGCTGCCTCCGCCGAATACGAAAAGTTAAAAAAGGTTTTCAAAAAATATAAAGTCGGGCTACTTCATGGAAAAATGAAGTCGAAAGAGAAAGATTTTGTTATGGGCATGTTTAAGAAAGGAAAAATTGACCTTCTGGTCTCAACCCCGGTTGTAGAAGTTGGAATCGATGTTCCTAATGCAACAATTATGATGATCGAAGATGCCGAGCGCTTTGGCCTAGCACAGCTTCATCAATTGCGCGGAAGGGTAGGCCGGGGAAAGAAAAAGTCATATTGCCTTTTATTCACAGAAAGCAGGGGAGAAAAGGTATTAAGCCGACTTAGTGCAATGAGACGAAATTTAAGCGGCTTTGAACTTGCTGAACTTGACCTTAAATTAAGAGGGCCGGGAGAAGTCTTTGGAACTCGACAGAGCGGATTTTTCGATTTAAAAATCGCCAACTGGCAAGATACTGATTTAATCAAGAAAGCAAAAGAAGTTGCCTTAGAGGCGGTAGCAAACCCCAAAAAATTCACAAAACTTCTTGAAAAACTCGACCAATCCTCAATCACTCCAAATTAAACTCTCGCTGTTGAGTTTTGCCCGCCCCGCTTCGCCAGGTTCCAGACGGTACCTGGCTTCGCTTGGCGAGGCCGGGGAAATTAGAATTTTGCATTTACAAATTTAACCTCATGAGCTAAAATTAAGCCTATGCCGCCGGTTCCAAAGAAAAAACACACTAGAAGCCGAAGCGACAAAAGAAGGAAAGCCAAAGGCTTGTCCCTTCCAAACCTTTCGCGGTGCTCGAATTGTAAAAAACTACGGTTACCCCATCGTGCGTGTCCTCATTGTGGCTTTTATAAGTGAGCAGAATCTCTTAAAATAGATAAATGGATATAAAGAAAGTGCAGGATAAGTATGAAAACTGCCAAAGACCCAAGACACATTAAAAGAAGAAAAATAGTTAAAGCTCTTTTTGCTCAAAGCTTTACTAAGCAATCGAACCTCCCATCAACAGTTAAAAGAATTCTCGCCAGTAGCGAGAAAATAGACGAAAAGATTAGACAAGTTGCACCTGCGTGGCCGATTGAAAAACTAAATAAAATTGACCTTGCGGTCTTAAGACAAGCAGTGTTTGAATTAGAGTATACAAAAACTCCGCCTAAGGTTGTGATCGACGAGGCCGTTGAACTTGCAAAAGAATTTGGGGGTGAATCATCCGCACCTTTTGTAAATGGAGTACTAGGCTCTATACTAAAGGCTAAAGAAGAAAATAATGACAAGACAAAAAAAGACTAGCCAACCAGCCAAGGCAGCCGCGCACTCCGTTTCGGAAAATGAAACCACAGAGACACAAGTTAAAAAACATCTGACCGATTATATTGGAGTCGAGCTTGAAGATATTGAAAACGAGGACTCTCTGGCCGAAGACCTGCACATGAGCGCATCAGATGTATCCGAATTTATTGAGCGGCTTGGAAATCAAGGTCTGGATACTTCCTCACTCGTGCTTGAGGACATAAAGAGCGTTTCGGATTTAATCGAGTCAATAAGCTCTGAAGAGCTTGGCTGACTCAATAAGCTCCGAAGAGCTTGGGCAAACTTGATGCTTGATAAGATAAAAAAAGATTTTAAAAATAAAAAACTTTTCGAGCAAGCTTTAACTCACAAATCTTGGCTAAATGAAAACAGCAAGGTTAGAGAGTCAAACGAACGGTTAGAATTCTTAGGCGACGCGGTTCTAGAATACCTAGTGTCCAAAGAGTTATATAGGCTTTTCCCCAAAAAAAGAGAGGGCTATCTAACAGTTCTAAGAGCAAACCTTGTAAACACCAAAAATCTCTCCCAGGTCGCAAAGAGACTTGATTTAGGCATGAGTCTCTACCTTTCAAAGGGAGAGGAAGAGGGAGGAGGACGCGACAATCCCTCGCTTTTGGCAGATACGGTTGAGGCAATAATCGGCGCAATATTTTTGGATAGAGGAATAGATGCTTCGGAGAAATTTGTAAAAAAATACTTTTTTTCAGATTTGTCCGAAAAACTTAGTCAACCTTTGAAAGACGCTAAGAGTACTCTCCAAGAAAAGGTGCAAGCAAGGGGACTACCGGCTCCGATTTACCACGTTGTATCCGAAAGCGGGCCAGACCACTCTAAAAATTTCGTGGTGGAGGTGAAAATTGCAAGTAGAGTAGCCACTGGCGAAGGAAAAAACAAAGGAGAGGCAGAGCAACGTGCGGCAACCGATGCTTTAGGTAAAGGGTTGTAAGCCACAGCTTGGCACCCTTCCGAGCTAAAACAGGCTCGACAGGTTGTAAGCGGTAGCTTGGCACCCTTCCGAGCTAAAACAGGCTCGACAGGTTGTAAGCACAGCTTGAAAATTGTAAACTTACGTCGTTATGATAAACGAAGTTTGTCACAAGCTACGCTTATGATAAGCAAAGTTTGTCACAAATTATATTTATGATAAAAATTAGACTCGCAAGACACGGCAAACGCAATGCTCCTTTTTATCGAATTGTGGCTATCGAGCATAGAACCAAAAGAGAAGGTAGGCCGCTGGAAATTATTGGGTTTTTTAACCCTTCCAAAAAAGAATTAAAAATTGATAAAAAGAAATTAACAAGCTGGCTTGAAAAAGGCGCAAAAATGTCAAAAACGGTTGAAAAGCTTGTAAAATGAAGGAATTACTTGAATATTTAATCTCGGAAATAACGGGTTCGAATAAATTTACAATTTCTGAAGAGATAAATGACGATTTAACTCAACTGACGGTAGAGGCAGACCCGGAAATTTTGGGTTTGATAATAGGCAAAAAAGGCAAAACAGTAAGAAATATCAGAAATCTTCTTAAAGTAAGAGCAACTTTAGAAAAAAAAGGGGTAAACGTCTTCGTTACGGAAAAAGAAAGTTAGCTCTCAAAATGTAAACGGATTTGTACGCTGGGTAGGAGCTTGTGGTTGTGTTTGGTCAAGTGTGGGAATTGTCGGCACTCGGGTGGTTGCAAAAAATGGAGGTGGGGTAAGTGCCAGAAGTTGCGTCAATATCTCTTGTTCCTCAGCGGTAAGCTGCTGAACGGGCTCGGTTAGGGCTGGAATTTGTTCAGGAAAAGGTGCCCAATAAGCCTTGAGGCTGGCTGTAACAATTATTGAATCTTGCGTTTGCTGGGTCATCTTAACGTTTTCAAGTCTTGCTAAGGGAGCCGCTCCTTGGATAGAAGAAAGAAACTCCAAAACCCGCTCTAACCTACCTATTGCGTCAAAAGAAATAACAACAGCTGTTACCTCGCCCTCTGACTTTTCCTGACTCCCGGTTGCCATGTTCTCCAAGGAAACGATATTTTTTTCAGCCAGGTTTCGGAGTTGTGCCATAGTCAAAAGAGCCGAATTTCTCTCCGGCAGTGCCAGAGTTGCTGCTTCCGATTGAACCTGGGCTTGGTCGGTAATTTCCTGCAAAAACAGCTGTTTTTGCTGAAGAACTCTTGCGTCTTTTCTAGTTTTCTCAAGTCTTAACCTGGTAAGGGTTATTCTGTTAATAGCCTCTCGCATTACAAAAAAAGAAAGTATTATCAAAACAAATGTAGCCACAACCGGAACTACCAAAACTCTTAAGTTTGGCGGAAGGTTAAAACTGCTTCCGGTTGTAAGAAATGCCATAATTTTTGGAATCTAGAAAACTTGCAAGGTCACCAGATAACCACTTTTCGGATTAAGTCCAAAAGAAATCATCTCAACTTTTTTAAAAAGTCCAGAATCGGTTAGCTCGGCCATCCCTTCTTTTAGAGCTTGCGAGTTGCTCGCGAGAATAGTCAAGTCGAGTCTGTCGGGAAAGATTTCTACATTTGTAAAAGTAATCTCATCCGGAAAACTTGCCGACAACACTTTTAGACTATCAATCCTTTTTTCCGTCGGTGAAGTTTTAAGAATTTTCTCGGCTTTCTCTACTCTGTCTCTTATTAAAATTAGCTTCTGTTCAGTTTTTTCAAGCGAGCTAATACTTTGCTTGTATTGTTCTGTTGTGCTTGAGGCTTTAGAAACTTCGTTTGAGAGATAAAAAAAGAAAGCGGCCGAGGCAAGCCCTGCTACGATAAATAATGAATAACCAATTACTGATATTTTTTTAAGATTATTTGAAAGCTTAATAATCGATTCTTTAGGAGCTAAGTCTGCTGGAAGAAGATTGAATTTTACGGCAGGCATTTTAATTTATTTTCCTCTTAGGGCAAGACCAACTGCAACCGAATACAACGGTGCATAACCTGCAAGACTCTTTTCCATTCCCGGGTCGACGGTGATGTTTTTAAATGGATTTCCAATTTCAACTTCCATTTCCAAAAGATTTGTTAGCTCTGATAAAGCATCAGGCATGCCTGATGTTCCTCCAGAAAGAATTAAAGATTTTGGCGCATCTCCCTGCTCCTCTGTCTGATAATAATGAATAGCCTTTTTAATCTCGTCTGTGACAACTTTGAAGACAGAGGAAAGTGAACTTTTTACCTTGCCTTCTAGCTTTTCTTCGGATAAACCGTATGTTTTTTTATATTCTTCTGCTTGAGCAGGCTCTACGTCCAAAGCCTGTGCTACTGCTCTGGTAAATGCCTCACCGGCTGTGGGAATAGAACGAGAAAATGAAAGAAGGCCGTTTTTAGCAATTGCCAGGTCTGTTGACTTAGCTCCAAAGTCGACAATCAAAACTGTTTTATCGGGAGGCGCAAGTGCACGTACCAACGCAACAAGATCCGTCTCAACTGCCACAGGGGTCAAGCGCCCAAGGTGGACAATTTTTGCATACTTCTCAACCAAAGACCTGGGTGCAGCCACCAATAAAACTATCACCACCGGGGGCGACGCTTTCTCTCTCCTTTCCAAAATCTGGTGTTGAATTATCGCCTCGGCAACAGGAATAGGAATGATTTGTTCTGCTTCCCATTTAACAGCCGAGGCAATCTCTGCATCAGTTAGGGGAGGGAATTTTATTGTTTGTGTAAATACTAAATGTTCTGGAAGGGACAATACTACTTCTTTTGATGAAATCTTTGCCTCCTTATGAAGTTTTCTAACAACTTCAGCAACCGCCACAAAATCTTTCTCGTCTTCTAATTTTTCAATGTCTGCCCCTTTATAACCAAGAACGCCAGCAGCCTGAAGCTTCATCCCCTTGCCGTCGGGAGAGAGCTCTACCATCTTAATTGTCTTTGAACCAATATCGAGTCCTACGCTCATTTTGTCAAGTCTCCTGAACTGAAAATTGCAGAGTCAAAAATTGGCGGCAACTCGGAAAATGTCTGAAAAATCACTATTCTTCTAGTTGCCTCGCCGGATGTACCCGTTGACTCTATTCTTTTTCCTTGAGAAGGTATTGGGTTATCGAGAAACACGGCAAAGGGCTGCGGCGTGTCTGTGTTATAAAGCATTCTGATTCTGGCAAACTGAAGCCCGTTTTCAGTGTTTCTCACCGCGCTGATTATACCCAGGTCGTTATAGCGGATTGTTTTCTGAAATTCGTAACTCTCTCCTGAAACGCTGCAGGTACCTAAATCGACAGAGCCAAAATTGTTAGAAGCTGTTCTCGCAGCATTAGGGTCTGCGGTGTCTCTTGCTACACGCACGGTGGAGTAATCTCCTGGTGTCTCTGCATAATAAATAGAAACTTCTATTGCAGGCGTAGTTGCGCTACCGGACGGGGTACCTGGTTTACCCCAACAAACATTCATTTCATTTCCAGTGTAGCAGTTTAAACCTGCACCAGAATTACATTCCAAGTCTCCGTTTGAATTATGGGCAACATACCATAAAACTGCCGACTCTCCGGAAACCATAGAGGTTGGATGATTGTACCCCGTTACTCCCTGGGCAAAATCGCTTACACTGGCAGTAAATGAAGCGTCCCCAATTTGAGTTTGGGGAATACTGGAGCCGGCAATCAAAGCTCTTTCAAATCCCGCCTCTGCAGCCGAAAACGCCCTCAAGGCCTCTTCTTCCCTGGAGGTAATTGCAATATCTGTTACCGAGCGGGAAAGGATTGACAAAATAATTGTCAACACAACCGCCATTCCCAAAAGCACCAAAAGAATAGCCTGCCCACTAATTACGCTTACCGGTAGTTCCCCTTTGTCACTCATAAATTCAGTTTAGCAATTAGTAAAAGTAAGGTCAATCGAGGAAAATAATTAATAAGTCCTTAAGAAGATTTTTGTAGAAACGGTGACCGAGGCACCCTCTATCGACTTAGCATTCGGGTCGGTTGCCGTAACATCAACCGCAATTGCCGGCGGAATATTGCCACTACCAGGCTCGCAAGTGAAAACACAAGAAGTAACTTCAATTTCGTCACTTGTTAAACGTGCTGAACCTGAAGCAATGTAGCCGGATGTACCAATATTCTGGCAGGAAAATGACGCGCTATTTCCCTCTTGGTCCTCAAAGTTAATAATACTGGTATCTGAATTTGGACATTCGACAACGTAAGTTGCGTTATGGAGCTGTCGCTCAACAACTGCTAAAGCGTATCCCAAATTTTCCCTGACTTTACCTAAAGCGTCACTTTTTCTCGCTCCTCTTAGGGTCAAAAATATGCTTTGAGTTGAAACCGCTGCAAGAAGGGCGAAAACGGAAATTACTATTAAAATTTCGAAAAGAGAAATACCCGCCACCGCTCTGCGGTGGAATTTCCAATTTCCAATTTCCAATTCCCAATTTCTATCCTTTATCACTGTGCTCTCCAGTCAGAAAAAGCTGTTACGGTTCGCACCTCATGTAAACCTTGCCCATCGGTCCAATAAACCTCAACTGAAGCGTCTATATTGGCCGGGTCAATTATTGTAAAAGCTACTTCCCTTGTAAAAATAGTTCCTGCAATTCTATCAGACGGTCCTGCACAAGGACCGCCAGAGGCTGGCCAGGATGAACTTTCGGTTTTTATGCACCAGATACTGCTAGTTGAAGCACGGCTGCTGAATGCATCCCACCCTGCATCTCTTTCACCTCTCAACCACTCAATTGCTTCCTGGGAGTAGCGGGTCGAGAGTTCAGTGTTTTTGGCAAAAGACGCGTTTCTAATAGAGGTTGTGCCCAAAGCAACAATAGCGACAACCACAACTGTTACCACAGCCAAAGCAGCAAGAACCTCAAAAAGAGATTGGCCTTTCTGCATCAAACTATTGTACGGTCTTTTCGGCATTAAAAGGAGATGACGGCGTATTTACTGAAATTCGACATGCAACAGTGGCGCGTTGGCACTCTCTCCATTGTAAGACTCGGCGGTTCTTCTTCCCGAGCCAGTTACTATGACAACCAGGTCATTGCCGGAAGACCATCCCGGTCTATCGATAACCTCCTGAACAATGGATGAGAGATTAGGCGTTTGGTGTTTTTCGGAAACTGTGTTCCATGCAGGAATATTGTTCCAGGCAACCGACGCAGTTGTTTTTGTTCTTGACGTGATATTGTTTGTCGAGCTTGAGAAGGTTGGGGCATCATCGATATCTTGTGCATAGAAAGTGACACTTGTAGCTTCTGAGCGGGTTTCGTCCGTCTCAAACTCAATATATACATTAGTGATAGTTGCTCCCTGCGGAATAGTTACATTTCTAAAGCGCATACCAACTTCCTGGTCATTTGAGCCGTCGCGTATCAGTTCTAAGTCGCTACTGGTTAAATTTACCGAGCCGTTACTTAAACGCTCTTCAGCGTCGTCACTGCTTGAGGCGACGCGAACTTCGATTGTCGAGGGTCCTGGAGTCGGGGTAGGTGTATTAATAGGTGTAGGAGTTGGGATTGGGGTGGGCGTAGCAACGGGAGCATCGATAATTTCGCCCGAAGAACTTACTGCAACTGCCAGGCTAAAACCCGTTTGGTCTTCAGATAAAACTATTTGGGCTTGGGTACCGGCTGCGATATTCGTTCCTTGGCCCAAAACTTTAAACAATATTGGGTTAGGAGTTGGTGCTGATATACTTACACTTACAAGTTGCACCTCTTTAACTTCTACATTTCCCCCGGAACATCTGGCATCAATTCTATATTCGTCATTTGAAATAATTTCGAAATTGTATCCGTCAAGCAAATTTGGAGAATTGCAATTTGGATGGTCGGGCTTTTTACCTGCAAGTGCCTGTGCTTGAGCAAGTCTTAAATCGGCTTTAAGAGCCCTTACGGAAGAAGCAACGGCTTGCCTTCTGGCAAAACCTCTGAAACTGGCAAAGCCTACTCCAAATACAACTCCAATTATAGTCATGACGACTAATATCTCGACTAGGGTGTACCCCACCACCAATATATTGGTGGTGGGGGGATACCCTCTCTTAAATCTTGATTTCTTCATCTGGGCAGATTAAGGGTTCACTAGTTGATAATTACAAGTTTCGCCACAGGACCCGGCACACGTATCACTTCCTCCTCCTTCTAGTGCTGCACAAAGTTGGTAGGTTTCTCCGTCTGGGGAGGTGTAGTAGTAAGTCCTATTTGGGTCAAGCGGATCAGAGGGAGTAGAGGATATATAAGTGTTTGAAACAAGACAGGTTGATATACTGCCATCTCCCATCAGTGCACTTCCGCCAGAAGGCAGGGAAGACGGATAAACGTCGCAATCTGCCTTAAAAATCTCAATTCCTGACCGAATGAGTTCCATATCTGATTTGCGTCTTGTATCTCTTGAGCTTGTGCGCGCACCCTGCAGGGCAAAGACAGATAGTCCGATCAGCAAAGCAACAATTGAAATTACCACGAGAAGCTCAATAAGCGTAAACGCTTTACTGTTTACTGTTAACTGTTTACTGTTAACTGTTCTCATGGTGTTAATCCTGCCGGACACGCCCCATTTGTTCCAGAAAAACTATAACTTGTCCCAAGTTTTCCGGATCGCCCGGTAGAGCAAATCACCCAGTAAGTAGAGTCGAGGCTCTCTACGGTTGCATATAAGACATATACTGTCGCATTGGCGCCTCCGCCGTCAGAGCCATCACTTTGATAGAAGTATCGGTAAGTCGCTCCATCCTTGGGGTCGGCAGGACACTCGGAAAGCCCTAGGTCTGCACAAAGAGTTGTCGCTGCTTGAACATTGTCTCCGGTTCTAGACGGGAAAAGGCTGTTATTGTAATTGGCGAAATTTTCCAAAGCAGTCTGATATTGTTTAAGGTCGTTTTTTCTTTGCGTGTCGCGCGCCTGCTTTTGTGAGGCGCTAAAAGAAACCAGAGCTAAGCCAGCCAGCAAGCCAATTATTGAAATTACCACCAGGAGTTCAATAATGGTAAACCCAGCCGCCTTACGACGGAATGACCAATTTTTCATTTGGGTTTTGTTTTTTGGAATTTGGAATTTTTTCATCATGGTTTAACCTCGTAAATGTATTGGGAAGGACACCAGGTTGCCCCGGTATCGATAAATCCTTTGTCGTCGCTCGTATTTTCCAAGCAGGCACGAAGGGTATAGTTATCGGTGTCAATTTGGGTGTAGTAGTAATCAACATTAGGTAAGGGGTCTGTAGGAAGCGTTGACATATATACCATTGCCCCCACAGACCATTCACCCCCCCAAGCACAGGCACTAGTACCACCACTACCACAGCCCAAAATCTGACCAACGTTGCTGGTGGAATACCCTCCCTGGTCGTTATAAAAAAGCCTCAAGGCAGTCTGGATACTCCTCACATCCGCCTTCCTTTGAGCGTCTCGACCGCGCTCGCGAGCGGCGTTTAAATTGGCAAGAACCAGCGTAGTAAGAATGCCTATTAAAGAAATTACCACAAGAAGCTCGATTAATGTGAACCCAGCCGCCTTACGGCGGAATGACCAATGGTCAATGACCAATGACCAATTTTTTCTAGATTTTGAATTGAAGTTTTGCATTTCTTATGACTTATTTAATACTAGGCTCTTTAAAATCGAACCTCAAGTTTTTATCTACTCAATTGCTTCGGTATTAGAGCTAGTTATGGAAAAATTGCAAATTGCCATCGCTCCGCAAATATAGGCAACCGGGTTCGTACAATTTGGTCCTGCTCCGACGTCTATACAACCTTTATCGTTCGGGTTTTCAAGCCTTGCGAAAAGCTGGAATTTTTGACTATTAGAACCCGGAACTAAACGGTATCGGTAATATTTCCCGGCGTCTGGGTCAGCAGGAACCCTTTTTAAATAGAGAGAGCTATCGTCGGTAAATCTACCTGTTCCCCAACTACAATCAGTTCCAGAGCCTGTCCCAGCGCTGTAGGGGCAAGCAGAAATTACGCCATTATTTTCCGGAGGATATTGGCCAAAATCCTGGTAAAAAAGCTCTAAAGCACTTGCTAATTGTTTTAGGTCGGATTTCCGCTGTGCATCCCTTCCTTTAATTTGAGACGAGCCAATCCCGCCTGTAATAAAAGTAGTAAGGATGGCAATTATGACCATCACCAGAATTAGCTCAATCAAAGTAAACCCCGCCTTGCGGCTGAATGGCTGATGGCCCGCCTTGACTCTCACCTCAATTCGGCGAAGCGGGCGGCGAGGCAGGTTAATGGCTGATGGCTGATAACTCATTTCGATTCCTCTAATAATTCATTTTCGTATTCTTGGATACTCTTATCAAGTGGGGTTTGACCCGAAGAGCGACCAAAATTGCAAACTCGCTCACCGCAGGCAATCCCTCTTGCTTCAATGGCTGGGTCATATTCAGCCTCTCCTTTTCCCTCAAGCGCTGCCAGTATTTGAAATCTTTTGGCGTTTGATAAATAAACGTAGGAAAAGCCTTCTCGGCTTTTAGGGTCTGTGGGTAAGGTTTTAATATAGGGGGGAAAGTTGGGGTCGTTCACATCCTCAAGTGCATCTTTTCCCCATTCACAGGGTGCAAGAGAAAAGCTATTAACCAGCTGATCTTCTACTAACTGCTCGATTTCTTCGCCTCTGCAAGCTATTATTTTTCCATCATCACTCGCCTGGGGATAGACGCCAAAGTCGTCGTTATATTTATTAAGCCCGTTAGTAATTGAGCCTATATCGCTTTTTCTTTCCGCGTCGCGGCCACGGCGGTTGGCGATACCAAAATTATATAGGGAAACTAAGACGACTACTGCCAAAATTAAAACTACGCCCATGAGCTCATTTTTTGTAAACGGTTTCATTTTTCAAATCTCCAATTAGTTTACGATTTTAAGTTGCAATTTTGCATCTTTAACCAGGGAAATCAAAAGGAAGTAAGAACTTCAGTCATAACTCCTAATACTTGCTGTGTATTCTGTTTAATCGTAGAGAGTATCTGTTGCACAGCGGCCAAAAAGACTCCTCCAGGTGCCAGGCCTAATTCTTCAGAGCCAACAGTGTAGAAGGTGGAAGGAGAGTTTTGGTTGTTGTATTCGGTGGAGATCCAGCCGGCGGAGCGGGCAGTGTTGGAGATACGGACCTCATCTATTATGCCTCCAAAAGCCCCAGAGTCAGTCCCGTCAGGCCGCCTGGCAATATTGACATTCTCACTGTTGTTGCAAAGAGAGGATGGGATACTGGTCGTGTTTTCTGCCGCTAATGAACCATTAAGATAAATACGAACCGCTGTCGAGGGCTCATAGACGCCGACCAAATATGTCCAGGTATTCAATGAAAGAGGGGGAGTTTTGCCAGACCTTACGGAGTTGCAGCTAGCATCAGGTACCCGAAAGTCTACTACACCATTTGAGTCAGCATTAAGGTCATATCCCCGATCGCTAGGTCCGTTAGTTTTGCTCACAATGTAGTCATTGCCGTAATCGGATTGGTTCACCCAGGCCCCAACAGTGATGGCGCCTGTTATCTGCAAAGAAGTTGGGTTACCTAAATCAATAACCTCATTGGCATGGTAGGTAAACCTGTCAGCGCCATCTACCCTGCCTGAAGCTGAGCCCTGGGTGGTCACACTAACAGACACAGAATCATTATTATTAGCAGTTGAATCAAGATGAGAACCTGTAGTTTCATTAAGGTGCCAGACGCCCTTGTAGTTGGAATTCCAGACGCCCGTGACATTCTCCTGGGAGGTTGCGCTGCTGTTGCCGTAGTACATGTAAAGGATTGTATCTGTCGAGGAGGAAAGAGAGGCTACTTCAACCCAGGCTACAAGGTTCCCTGTGCCGCTGGTGTAACGCTCAATCTCGTGGTCTAGTTTTACTGCATTTTGGTCGGTAAAGACAATATCGTCTCCGTCTGCCTGGGCTTTACTGCTAAGGTCTGCGTCGGCGATGCTGACAAGGACGGGGAAGTTGGTAAGGTTGGCAGTAACCTGGCCACTTTGAATGGTTATTTCCTTACGATACGACCAGGCCGTATCCCACCAGGGTGGACCAGCAGGTGTTGGAGTGGGTGTAGGAGTGAAGGTGGGAGTTGGAGTTGGTGTAAATATTGGTGTTGGGGTTGGAGTAGGCGTTGGCGTCGGCGTGGGGGCGGCAAAAGTCTCTGCCAATCTCACATTCGGGCTATACACTGCAAAATTACATACGTCAGACGACTCACAAGATACCCCGGACGGTAAAAATACGGGGTCGGGACTACAATTTCCGCCTAAACAATCTTGGTCTTTGGGATTTTCGAGCCTTGCAAAAATCTGGTATTTTTGCTCTGAGTCAAAAGCCCGGTAGAAATAAGACTGATTAGAAAGTGGATCGGCCGGTAAATTTTTAAAGTATATATTCCCAGTTGCGTCTCTAAATTCACCGCTGCTCCATTCACAAGCAGTAGTCTCCGCAGGACAACCCATGATTCTTCCATTAGCGGCTGATGGGGGGTAATTTCCATAGTCAGATAAGTAAATCTCCATCGCCCGCGCCATCTGCTTTAAATCAGATTTTCTCTGGGCATCTCTGCCTCTTCTCTGGGTCCGGCGAAATCCTCCGACCACAATTGTTGTTAAAATCCCTATTACTGCGAGCACTACCAGAACCTCAATCATGGTAAAGCCCAAGAAAGACGAGTGGGTAGAGCTTTTAGGGCGGGCAGGGCTTCTCATAGTCAGATACCAACTACATAACCATTATAAACTTCCGAGGGCTAATGGGAAGCCACGTGGGGTATCCCACTGTGGTAATCCTCGGTATTCTATCTAAGTTTACATTATTTGGCGGGCTATTAGCCACCCTATCAAGTTCCGGTTTCGAAACTTTGTTACCGTTTTTTAGGCATTAATCACCGCTATCGGGGCAAATGAACACCCTCCTCGGCCTGGAGCCACGAAGACCTAGGACACCCTAGGGGTTGGCCGGAGCGATGGCCACAACCACGTGGGCGGTGCGGTTGGAGGTGGTGCTGTGAGTCTGGGCCATCGAAGTAGCGCCGGCCGTTGATACCTCCTTCGTGCTCATGGCACCCGTACCGCTGGAAGCAGAAGTATCCCAACGCTCCGTCTGACCGCCTCCTGCCGTGAAGGTACCGTTGTTACCACTGCCGACGGCGTCGATGACCCAAGCGCCGTTGGTCAACGTGGTAATGCTGGTAGTGATTGTAGCAGTGCTGAAGTTTGTGTTGGTGGCCGTCGCCTCCGGAGCGCCAGATACCGTCCCTGCCAGGGAGACGGCGCCCACATTGATCTCTTGAACCAAGCCAGTGGTGTTGACTTGGATCGTATAGCTGCCGCTGACAGGCAGGCTAGCCTCGTCCAGGTACCAGACCTCCACATGCTGCAGGAATCCGGTGCCAGCCGTCGCCGTTTGTGCAAAGGTGAGGGCTGTGCCGTTGTAGGTCACTCCGGTGACAGGTTCATCTCCGAGGACGTCCTCTTCGATGGCAACACCCACCAGAAGCTTGCGATTACTACTGCCGCCTATGACGTGAGACCAGCTGATGCTGGAGACATTGAGGGCATTTGCACTGCTGGCAGCGTCAAAGGTGACGGGCACTGGTGCAGGTGGAGACGTTGGAGTTGGAGTGGGAATGGGAGTTACAGTTGGGGCAGGGGTTGCAGTCGGGCCAGGAGTGGGGCTAGGCGTAGCAGTGGGAGTGGGGGTTGCGCTTAGTGTTACCTGGGGAGTAGGAGTGGTTGAAGCATCTCCCTGTTGCGGGTCGGGGGCATTCGGTGACGAAGCGTAATAGTTGTACCAGAAACCCGCGCCGCATCCGTAAGTACAACCCAGCTCACTTATAATTGGGTCCTTTGTGTTTCCTAAGACAGCATAAATTCTGTACCAACCAGGACAGCTACCTCCTTCCGCCTCATATAAATAATCTGATTGAGTCTCTGGATCACAAGGAATTTTGTTAACGTAGTCGCTGAGTGCGTGGGGAGTTATGTCGCACGCAGGAATACTATCAGGGTAACAGTTAAAATCTATCTCGTATTCTGAAACAGCTTTTGATATTCTGTCCAAGTCTCCTTTTCGTCTTGCGTCGTAGCCTTTCAAAAGCTGACCCCTATAAACTGCTATACCCATTGCCGTCAAAATACCTAATAATGACAGCACCAGCAAAATTTCGACAAAAACAAATCCTCTAATTTTTTTGAGAGAAGGTTTAACTACCGGACTTATCATCTTTCTATTTTAGAATTAGGTTCAAAAAATTTGACCCGACGACGATTGTAATGAAAAACGAAAAAACCAAAAAAGGCCCAAAAGGTATCTGCTTTCCGAAGGAAGCACGGCCAGCTAAAATCAGTATGATTCCCACTGCTGCGCCGGTCAAGAAAGCGATAAAAAGCCAAGTTAACGCGTAAGGCCAGCCTAAAAATGTCCCGGCAAAAAGCGCAAGTTTCACATCCCCCAAGCCCATTCCACGCCCCTTAGTTACCAGGTGGATAAGAAGAAGAATAACTGAAACCAAAAATCCAGCGAAAACATTGGCAAAAAAAGAGGCCAAAAAAATAGCTGCCACCAAAACAATCAAAAAACCAAAAAGGGATAATTCATCGGGTATTAACTTTTGCTCCAAATCAATTACAAAAATTGTAATCATTACCGAGGCGACAAACAACAAGAAAGGCAGCGTTAGTAGTTTCAGAGACACTTTCCAGTTACAAAGTGTTTGCGCGAGTTCTCCTGAACAATTGTTCAGGAGAAAATAAATCCCTAAAAATATAAGTCCTGTTGAAAGCTCAATAAAAGGATATCTTTTGGAAATTTGCCTGTTGCAGTGCCTACATCTTCCGCCAAGGAAAAGGTAAGAAAAAAACGGAATATTATCTTGCCAGGCTATCTTTCTTTTGCAGTGGTCACAAAGCGATCGCCCTTCCATTACCGTTTGTCCTCTGGGAAGTCGGTAGGAAAGTGCTCCTAAAAAGGAACCGATTGCCATTCCAGCCACCAAAATAAGTATGGCCATCATCAAGGCAGCTCCTTATTCAGGTACACAAATGTAACAAGAAGTGGTCCAAGTCGAATCGCAAGTGCTTGTTACCGTCCTCTCTCCGTTGCCAGTCATACTCAAAGTGTAAACTTTACCTCCTGCTATCGCTTTATCTCTTATTGACTTCGACTGTGGGTAAAAACATGCGTAAGCAGAAGCAGAAGCACCAGCTTCTTTCCCTACGTGAATCCTTTTGTTGTCCGTAGTTGCAGTAAGAAAATCTCTACCTCTGAAAGACTCCTTGAGTTCAAGATTTGTAATTAATACTCCATCGGCAGAACAGGTAGCACCACAAACACCAACGAGCTGGTTCGCAGCGGTCATATATCCGAGAGCCGTGTCATTAGAATAAGTCGTTGAATCAACAGTCACCCAAGTAAACTCACTTTGACTGGTAAAGTATCTATCAATTGCCGCCAGAAGCTGTGCTCCATCAGAGCGAAATCTTGTGTCTCTTGCCTTGTTGACTTGCTCGATGGGGTTTATTGCGGCAAGAACAACCAAAACTAAAACTCCGATAAGAGCAATGACTATAAGAAGCTCAACTAGGGTAAAACCGGCCCGCTTAAGATTGCGGTTTTTTTCAAGTTTGGCAGTCAAAGATACTTTCCCCCTATCAAAGGCAATATATTGCTTGCTATATTTAAGTATTATTAACACAATAGTTTTTGTCAAGACCCGCCTGTTTAAAGGTCGCTAGAACTGGCTCGTCAGGTTGTAAATTGGCAAAATTATTGCAATGACCAGAAATCCGACTCCTAGCCCCAAAACAATCATCACCAAGGGCTCTATGGCACTTGTTAACCCTTTCACTTTTTGGTCGCTTTCCACCTCAAAAATGTGGCTGATTTTGCCCAAAACTTCTTCCATTTTTCCAGTCTCCTCTCCAACTGCGATCATTTGCGAAAGAATAAACGGAAATGCTTCTTTGTGTCTTGCAAAAGAGTAAGCAATTGGAAAACCTTTTTCAACCTGCTGGGCCGTATCTTCTAACGCTTCTGATAAAACTTTATTTCCTACCACTCCGGCGGTGATATTTAATCCTTCTAAGATAGATACTCCGGCGCCAATCATAAGAGAGAGAGATCTAGTGAGCTCGGCTAAAATAATTTGCTTCTGAAGCTCGCCCATGATGGGAATTTTAAATAATAGCTCGTCGAGTTTCCTTCTTCCCCTTGGAGTTTTGGAATAAAGCCTAAATGCATAAAGGCCGGAGGCTAAAGCGATTAACATCAAGGGCCAAAGCTTGAGTGCCAAAGTTGAAATTCCTATTAGAATTCTCGTGGGTAGCGGAAGCTCTGCGTCAAACTCGGTGTAAAGAATAGTGAGCCTGGGAACAACAAAGATTACCATTATAAAGCCTACCACCACCATTCCGATCAATATTATCGTCGGATATATCAGCGCCCCCTTAACCTTTCCCCTAAACTCCTGGCGCTTTTCAAGATTATCGGCCAGCCTAGATAATACTTTATCCATTACTCCCCCCGCTTCACCTGCCTTAATCAAAGCAATGTAAGTTGGCGTAAAGACTTTCGGATGCTTCGACAGCGCTTTAGAAAAAGGTTCACCACCTTCAACGTCTGCCAATACTTGCACAACCACTGCCTGCATACCGCCTCTTGCCTGAGTTCTCAAGATGCTTAGTGCCTCGGTGATGGGAAGCCCAGCATTAACCATGGTAGCGAGTTGTCTGGTAAAAGTGCTAACTTCACTAGGGGACACCTTTCCTCTTAATCTCCTTATCATTAAAAGAGGACTTTCTCTGACCGGTTTCAAAGAAATAAGAACAAGCTCCCTTTCTCTAATAAGCCTAGCGGCTACTTCGGGAGAGCTTGCTTCAACCCGGCCCGTAACGGCTTTTCCTTGTTTGTCTTTTGCTCGATAATTATACTTCTTCACTTTAGCTTAAAGTCCTATTTTGACTTGCGGGCAACCCCTTTTACGAGGCGGTTGAGCTCTTCAGGCCTTAAGGAGTACGACCTTGCCATCTCGAGTTCAATTTTGCCGGCTTTAACAAGAGAAGCTAAGGAAGACTCCAAAGAGTTCATGCCCACCTCCTGTGAAGTCTGAACAATATTATCGAGTTGGTGAGTTTTCCCTTCTCGAATGACCGTTTTTACTGCGGTAGTTCCAAGCATTACTTCATGGGCAACAACCAGTCCGCCGCCAATTGCAGGGATTAAGCGCATAGAAAACACTGCCTCTAAAACACTTGAAAGCTGCAGGCGTACTTGCTGCTGCTGCTCCCTTGGAAAGATATCTATCATCCTATCGATTGCTTGTGAAGCCGAATTGGTATGAAGGGTGGCAAAGACTAAATGCCCCGTTTCTGCAACAGTCATTGTCGCCGTCATCGTCTCGTAATCGCGGATTTCTCCAACCATCACAATGTCCGGGTCTTCCCGCAAGGCAGAACGCAAAGCTGTAGTCCAAGAAAGGGTGTCTTTTTGCATTTCCCTCTGTGAAATTATCGATTTTTTGGGCTTAAATATAAACTCAATTGGGTCTTCAATAGTCACAATGTGTACACTGCGCGTTGCATTAATTTCATCTAGCACAGCAGCCAAGGTCGTTGATTTTCCGTGCCCTGTCGGCCCGGTCACCAGTATTAAGCCTTGCTTTAGAGGAGTAAACGTATGTAAGATTTTTGGCAAGCCTAAATCTTCAATCGTCGGTATTTCTATGGGAATTCTTCTGAAAGAGGCTGCCAGTGTGCCGCGTTGAGTATAAGCATTTGCCCTAAAACGAGATTTGTCAGAAAAGGCGAGTGAGAAATCTATCTCTTTGTTTACGGCAATTCTTTCCACTTGCTCCGGTGACATAATCTTTTTAAGGTGTTCTTCAACTTTTTCAGGAGTCAGCAGGGCTTCTTTGGCAATCGGAACAAGAACACTTTCAATCCGAAAGGTTGGGGGAACTCCGACTATCAGATGCAAGTCAGAAGCTTTTCTGTCAATGGCTAGCTGTAGTAATTCTTTTATCTCCATAACCTTTTTTCAACCTTCAAGGGTTATTCCTCTGCTACCCTCAAGACCTCATCCATGGTAGTAATTCCCTCAATAACCCTAAGATAACCGTCTTGCTTTAAGGATATCATCCCTTCTTCTCGTGCTCTCTTTTCTATCGCAGAGGACGGCGCCCTCTCTAATATTAGTTTTGCAATTTTTTCGGAAATTGGCAAGACCTCAAATATTCCAATTCTTCCAAAATAACCGGTGTTATTACATTCGGGGTCACCTTCTCCTTTGTAAAGTAGAAAATCTTTATCGTCTTGCATAATAGGTCCTAATACATTTTTTATGTTTTGAACTATTTTGGGGTCGGGTTTATAACTTTTCTTACACTCAAGATGTATTCGTCTGACTACTCTTTGGGCGGCGACTGCCGTCATTGAGGAAGCTAAAAGGTAAGGCTCAACCCCCATATCCAAGAGTCTGGGAAGGGCACCGGCTGAGTCGTTTGTATGCAGAGTCGAAAAAACCAAATGTCCGGTGAGGGAAGCTTGAATAGCCAAGTCCGCTGTTTCCTTGTCTCTAATCTCTCCAACCAAGATAATATCCGGGTCTTGTCTCAAAAGCGACCTTAAGCCGGAAGCAAAAGTTAGCCCGGCTACTGGGTTTATTTGAACCTGATTTACTCCTGAAATTTTATATTCAATCGGGTCTTCCAAGGTAATAATATTTACCTTTGGAGTACTAATTTTAGAGATAATCGAGTAAAGAGTGGTCGTCTTTCCGCTTCCGGTGGGTCCGCAGATTAGAATAATCCCGTGAGGCCGCAAAACTGCGTCTTGTAAATTCTTTAAGCCTCTTCCTCTTAAGCCTAGCTCGTCTAAATCGGGAATTCCTCCAGTTTTTTGCAGAAGCCGGAGCACTACCTTTTCTCCCCAGGTTGCGGGAAGGGTAGATACACGCAAATCAACCTCTTCGCTTCCTGTTTTAAAATTAAACCTGCCGTCTTGAGGCATTCTTTTTTCGTCTATTTTCATGCCTGATAAAATCTTAATTCTTGAAATAAGCGCGTCATGAAGTTCTTTGGGCATGGTTAGCTTTTCATAAAGAATTCCGTCAATTCTATAGCGCACTCGAGTTGACTTTTCCATAGGCTCAATGTGAACATCAGAGGCCCTTGCTTTTACGGCAAACTCCAAAACATGTCTAACAATCTCGGCAATTTTTTCTTCTCTTATCAGTCCCGTTCTTGCTGTCTCTAGGGTTCTGAGTCTTTCTCTATCTGGAACAACGTCTTTAAGCGCGGCAGTTACCTCTTGAGTTAAACTGGTAACATAATGAGTTGAAATCAACTGTTCTACCTTTGAAGGTTCAGCGGCTCGGGTTTTTACCCGCATTCCGGTCTTTTGCTCTATAAACTCAATTGCGGCCAAATCAAGTGGGTTTGCCATGGCCAAAACTAGCTCTTTAGTAGATTTATTTACAGAAAGTGGAAAGGTAGTAAAACGCTCGGCAACCTCTTGGGGTAAAATAGCTAATGCCTCCGGTTCAACTGGACTTGTATCTAAATCTACATAGGGAATATTGTGAAGAGTTGCCACAGCACGAACGAGTTGGGCTTCGTTTACTAAATTTTGCTCCTTGATAATTTCCTCTTGAGGCTTTCCTGTCTGAATCTGGGCAAGTTTGACACTTTTACCGCGCTCGGAAGATAGGGCTCTCTGGTTAACTAAAATGTCCGCAAGATTATTTCCTTGCTCTCCATTTTGTCTATTGGCATTGTTGACTACTTGGGCAGGCATAATATTAAACTCAAAACTCAAAATTCAAAAGTATTCTACTTACAATTATGTAGTAATTATCATTAGGTATCAAGTTTTTTAAAATGTCCTTCTTTTAAGTAATCTGTTCAATCTCGAAGATGTGCTATAAGCGTAGCTTGCAAGACGTACAAAGTATGTCTTATAAGCGTAGCTTGCAAGACGTACAAAGTATGTCTTATAAGCGTAGCTTGCAAGACGTACAAAGTATGTCTTATAAGCGTAGCTTGCAAG
>JADFPI010000014.1 GCA_022562395.1 Patescibacteria group bacterium
ATCGCGTGCCTCGATTGCCAATTCCTCGGTTGCCCATCTTGAGTACTCAGGCATTTTAGCCATCCTTTCTCCGAACCATATGTTACGGTTCGGACTACGATATCTCCCGGGCCTTCTTCAGCGATTCCTTGAGCTCTTCTTCCCGTCTCTCTAAAAAGGCCACTGGGAAAAACCCAAGAAGGCTTAGAAGTAACATGGTTGCGGCAGCGTACAGGCGCGCCCAGTAAAGGTCAATACCAAACGCGTAAGTGGGACCAGCCAACAAGAAAATCCCTGTCCACGCTAGGATATTGATTGTGATCAGCCGGTACACCCACTTAAAGACCATCCCCGTGATGTCATCGAGCTTTAGCGCCGCCTGGAGCTCATCCCGCTCCAACTTGTCGTGACCAACGATCACTACCCTGTCTCTTGCCTCCTTCTTCAGTTCCTCCGTGTCCCATCTTCCATAATCTGGCATCTTTAGATGCCTCCTTTCCGAACCCTTTTACTGTCAAGGTGCCAAATGCAAGCCTATAATATACTATATTTAGATTGAAAAAGCAATTTTAGACTCCTTAAAAGTGAAGTGCTTTCTGCTAGGTAATTTCCTGACTCCCTTGCCCTAGAAGAATTTTGTCAAAAAATCAAAGATTTGTTTGACAGCTAGTCTAATATAAAAGTATGAAAGCCATTTTCAACAAAAAGGTGATTGCCGAGTCCGACAAAACTGTTGTCGTTGAGGGGAACCATTATTTTCCACCAGCTTCTATTAAAAAGAAATATTTCAAACCCTCGGATGAGCACAGCGTTTGCTACTGGAAAGGAGACGCGAGCTACTACAATGTGGAAGTCGAAGGGGAAGTTTCACCAGGAGGAGCCTGGTACTATCCTCACCCAAGCCACGCAGCTGCCCGGATAAAAGATTATGTTGCCTTTTGGCGTGGAGTGGAAGTTACCGATTAAAATTTCTCCAATTGCCAATAGTAGTTTCATCACCGTGGCCGCTATAGACAATTGTGTTGGGGGGAAGTTTAAGAAGTTTTTTTATTGATTTCTTTAAATCGCTCAAGCTTGAGTAAGCAAAATCCGTTCTTCCGACACCACCGCCGGCAAAAATAACGTCTCCGACAAAAATTACACTTGCTTCTTTTGAGTATAAGCTTATTGAGCCCGGAGTGTGACCGGGAGTGGCACTGATAAATAATGGCTGATGGCTAATGACTAAAGTGTCCTCTTCTTTTAAGTATTTATCAATTTTGGGTGGGGGGTCGGCGGAAATTTTACTAAAGTGTGCCGCAGAAGAGCCCATTCTTTTTAGCAAAAATTCATCTTTATTATGCATTAAAAAGGGAATTTGGTAGGCGAGTTTGAGCTCGCCTGCTGCCAAAATATGGTCGTAGTGTCCGTGGGTGGCAATAATTTTCGTAGGTTTTACTTCTTCATCCTGCAAAATCCTCATTATATAGTCTGCATCATCGCCGGGATCGATAATTAAAGCCTCTTCACCCCCAATAACCAAATAACAATTTGTTTGTAATTGACCAACAGGTAGCCGGCGAATTTTCAACATTTCAGTCAACTTTAATAATTTTAGCCGAAGTAACTTTTCCTTTATTAACTTCAATTGCCACAACCTCAATTTGCGCTTTTTGAGGTAGGCGAGGATGGGATAGCAAAAAATATTGTGCGACGCGCCTTATTTTAGCTAATTTCCTCGGGGTTACTGCTTCCTCTGGAAGCCCAAACTTTTTACTCCAGCGAGTTTTTACCTCAACAAACACTATACGCTCCCCTTCCCTTGCCACTATATCTATCTCGCCAAACTTAGTTCTGAAGTTTTTCTCAATTATCTCGTAGCCTTTCTTCTTAAGAAGCTCCACTGCGTATTCTTCACCTTGCTCACCAAAGCTCCTAGTACTTCCTTTTTGGTTCATACTGATAACTCATTTCATTCTACCAGACTGCTAGACTTCTAATTTGCTCTGCCCTCTAATCCGAGCATAGCGAGGATTACACGAGGTATAATAGCCGCATGCAAAGAGAAAGAGAATGTTCAATTGTATATGCCCACCCAGAAACTCATAAGTTTCTGAAAGCAGCGATTAAAGACAGAGCAGTAGAGAGGACACTGCATGAGTTTCGCAGCCCGCCCCGCGGGGAAAATAAAAAAAGATTTAGGGACTTAAATATTTTGGGAATTTACCTCGAAACACCCGCAACTTATAGGGAAATAGCCGATATTTACCCAAGGCTAAACAACAAAAAGGTACTCAGACAAAGTATAGATAGAGCTTTGAGCTCCCTTTGGTCAAACGCAAGTGACGAAACACGCTCTACCTTCCCTTTGTCAGAAATAAAAATTGCTAAACCCCGAAGTTTGAAAAGTCGAGAGAGAACATCAAAGTCTTTAGGGGGGGAAAGTTTCCGCGTATCTCAGCTTTTAAGCGAACGCTTAACCTACGAAGAAATTAAAAAAAAATTGAAATTGACTGATAAGGAGTTAACGGGAACTCGCAGAACTCTTAAGAAGTGGGGACAGGAGGTGCCTTATAAATTTAGGGCGCCTAGTGAAAATAAAGGAATTGCAGAAAATACTTGAGACGTCTGAAAGCGACTCAGAGATTCAAAGGGCGCTTAATAAAGTTAAAAGGAGGCTGCGCCAAACACTTGCACAGAGAGAAAATCCACCTTTATTATCGGTAAGCAAAGCCGCAAGAATGGCCGGATTTCACTTTCGGGTAGACGCTGCCTCTCTTTTTGTCGATTCCCTTAGGGCAATCAAAGATACCTGTTGGACAACTCCAGCACGTTTCTAAAAGCCGTCATGCTATACAACAACCTACCTTATTATTTTATGGCGACACAGCATTTAGAGAGAGCTAAAGAAGGCGAACTAAAAAGATATATCAGAGAAAGAGCAAGGGAGACAGGGTTAATTTAAGTTTTTTGGGCTTTTTGGGTTTTCTTGGCTGCTTTTGACTTCTCTCTCCTTTTAGCCCTGGAGTAAATTTTTTCTATTTCACGCTGTGATTGTTCGCGAGTGTAGTAAAGTTTCGCGCGCCTTGTACCTCTAAGCCCCTTTCTCACCACTTGCACTTTTTCAATTGTCGGGGCTGCAAGCGGGAAAATTCTCTCTATGCCAACTTTCTGCGCGCCAATTCTTCTCACGGTAAACGATTTATTTTCTCCTTTTCCCTTTATTGAAATCACGATACCCTCAAAAGACTGTTTGCGAGTCTTGTCCCCCTCTTTAACTTCCTGCACCACGCTTACCGTATCTCCAATTGCAAATTCGCTATCTTTGTGTTGAGCGGTTAGTGCCATAGCGGTATTTTAGCCAAAGAGCTGTTGTTATTCAAGAATTTCTGAAATTTGGTATGCCAGAGTTTCGGTCCAGTTGACCTTGAAAGGTAGCTTTATTTTTTCTCTATTGTTCCCCTCAAAAACCATGGTTACACTTTGATCACCCGAATTTGCCAAAAGTAAAGACCTTAGTCTTTTTAGCTCTGTTTCTCCTGTCTGTTTTGGAATCTTAATAAACAAATTTTTGTTAACTTCTTCTAGCGTCTCCTTGGTATGAATCGACTCTACAATTAGTGTAGGCGATTCCTCCCTTGAGTCAACTCTGCCGGTAATAAGAAGCGCTATATTATCCATCCAAAAGTTTCTTGTTATTCTAAAAATTTTTGGAAATACCACCAAATCTATCGAGCCTGTCTCGTCCTCGACTCTCACAAAAGCCATCTCCTGCCCGCTTCTTTTGGTGACCACTACCCTTACATCGGAAACGACAGCCGCAACTCTCACCATCTCACCAAGATTCTGCCTGGGAGATACCTCAAATATTTTGTGGGTTGCCTCGTTCTCAAGCTCGCGTACGCGCTCCCCCAAAGGCCTTGCTGAAAGAGAAAAACCTAAAAGTTGGCGCTCCAAAGTCTGAAGCTCCTCCGGACTAAACTCGCTAACATTATTATCGTCTAGTTTTAAACTTTTGGAATCTTTTATTTCGTCGGAGCCAAAAAGCCCCTGCTGGCCCTTCGCGCCTTTGGGCTTTGCCATCTTTGCTCTGACTTCATCCATTACCGAAAGTAAAAACGCGCGCTTGCCAAAAGACGAAAGGGCTCCGACTTTTATAAGACTCTCCAAGACTTTTTTGTTGACGCGCCGAGCGTCGACTTTTGCACAAAAATCGGCAAACGAAACAAATTTACCCGCGTCCCTCGCCTCCAAAATTGCTTCAATTGCCGCCCGCCCCACGTTTTTGATAGCGCTTAGTCCAAATCTAATGGCCTTTCCTTCCAACGAGTCTTTATCAACGACAATTGTGAAACCAACATCACTTTCACTAATATCGGGCGGTAAAACTTTAATTTTCATATTTTTACACTCGCCAACGGCTGCCGAGACTTTATCGGCATCGTTAGACTCTGCAGTTAACAAGGCACACATAAACTCAACGGGGTAATTCGCCTTGAGGTAGGCTGTTTGATACGCTACTATTCCGTAGGAAGCTGCGTGTGCCTTATTAAATCCGTAACCCGAAAACGGCTCTAGTAATTTAAATAATTCCTCGGCTTTTTCATCTGACATACCTTTTTTAACGGCTCCTTTGACAAACTTTTCTTTTTGCCGCTCCATCTCATCCGGAATCTTTTTGGCTACGGCTTTTCTGAATTTGTCTGCCTCTTCCCACGAATAACCCGCGATATTAATCGCGGTCAAAAATACATCATCTTGATAAACGATGAGGCCATATGATTTGGCCAGATACTCTTTCATTCTTGGGTCGAAATAGGAAACCTTTCCCGGGTTGTTTTTTCGCTCAATATACTCGGGAATTTGACTCATAGGCCCGGGTCTGAAAAGCGCCACCATTGCCATCAAATCCTCGACACGTGTTGGTTTTAGTTCTTTGAGATATCTTGTCATTCCACCACCTGAGAGCTGAAAAACTCCCATCGTTTCCCCACGTGATAGCATTTCAAATGTTTTAGTATCGTCTAAAGGAATCTTCGAAAGCTCAATCTCTTCCCCACGAGAATTTTTTACAATCTCTATAGCACTTCCCAAAATTGATAAATTACGAAGACCTAGTAAATCAAATTTTAAAAGACCGACTGCCTCCCCCGGGGAGACGTTGGGGTCGAGTGCGTTCATGTCGTATTGGGTAATAATTTTCTTACCTTCCGGGTCGAGTTGAACCGGACTAAACTCGGTAATATCTTTGGGTGCAATAACAACACCGGCAGCGTGGACGGAGATATGCCTCGCATTGCCTTCCACTTGTCGAGCAAGATCAATAATTTTTTTTGCGTCTTCGTCTTCGTCATAAATATTTTTGAGTTCGGGAGTAATTTTTAAGGCTTTGTCTATACTCATGGGAAATCCTTGTGAGCCAAAGGGAATGAGCTTGGAAATTCTATCTCCGGTTGCGTAAGGATAACCCAAAACTCTGGCTATATCACGCACGCTGCCTCTTGCCATCATCCGGCCAAAGGTGCAAATTTGAGCGACTTTGTCGTGGCCGTATTTTTCTCCAATGTAGTTGATAATCTCCTCGCGCCTATCGTCTGCTATGTCAAAATCAATATCCGGAGGAGAAGGCCTCCATGGAGTCAAAAAACGCTCGAAGGGAAGGTCGTAGTTTAAAGGATTGATATTGACAATTCCGAGGGCGTAGGCAACAAGGGAGCCTGCGGTGGAGCCCCTAGTATTGGTAATAATTCCGTGCTCATTAGCCCAGGTCGCCATATCGGAAACTATCAGAAAGTATGTTGCATACCCTTTCTTTTTTATGGTAGCCAGCTCAAACTTAAGTCTTTTCTTTACCTCTTCGGTAACTCTATTGACCCTTTCGCGAATTCCTTCCCAAACCTTTTCTTCTAACTCTTTTTCCGGAGTTCTTTTCTCCAAGGAATACTTGGGGAAAAACCACTTATTCAAGGTGATTGTCACGTTACATTGTTGGGCGATTTTAACCGTGTTTTCTAAAGCTCCCGGAATGTCGTGGAAAAGCTGACTCATCTCATCGGGAGTTTTTATATAGTAGTCGGGCGTATCGATGAATCGGAGACGTTTAATGTCGGAGGTACTTTTACCCGTCGCGATACACACCAGTGCATCTTGCGCCTCGGCATCTTGCCTTTTGATATAGTGGACGTCGTTTGTTGCTAGAATAGGAATTCCTAGCTCTCGGCTTAATTTCTTAACTCCTGACAGAACTTTTTTCTCACTCTCGGCTTGATTTGCAAGTTCTCGTTTTATTTCACTTTCCTTTGCATCCTTTATATAATTGCCATATTCGTGTTTTTGGACTTCCAAATAATAGTCTTCTCCAAAAACCCCGTAAAACCAAGTCGCAATTTTTTTAGCCTCTTCAAAGTTAGAGTTAATTAAAGCTTGAGCTATTTCTCCTTGGGCGCAGGCTGAAGTGCAAATGAGCCCCCCTGAATATTTTTTCAGCGTTTCCCTGTCAACCCTTGGCCTGTAATAATAGCCTTCTAGATGGGCGACGGAGGTTAACTTCATCAAGTTTTTGTAGCCGAGTTTATTTTTTGCGAGAAGCAGAAGGTGAAAGTTTTTAAACTTTCCGCGCTCGGGCTTTGTCCTCATATCTACATTTGTCGTGTACGCCTCCATTCCAAGAATAGGCTTAATACCAGACTTTTTTCCCTTTTTATAAAACTCTATAGCTCCATATAGAACTCCGTGGTCGGTGATGGCAATCGAATCCATTCCTGACTCTTTTACATGCTTAAAAAGTTTAGTGATTTTGCTTAAACCATCCAAAAGAGAATACTCCGTGTGGACGTGTAGGTGAACAAATTTCTGGGCCATGTATATATATTACACTCTAAATTTACTTTAAGAAATTCAATTTTTTAAGTAGATTTTAACTCCTTCAAAATTATTTCACGAATTTTTTTCGGTTCACCTTTCCCTTCCAGCTGCTTCTGAACCTTACCTATAAGAAAACCGACTACTTCCCTTTTTCCTTTTTTAAAATCGGCGACCGCCTTTTTTTCTTCGGACAAAACACCAATCACCGCCTTCCCAACCTCGGCCTGGCCGGCGAATTCTTTTTTTGTTAATTCAATCACCTTTCTTACCAAGCCAGCTGGCTCAGGGAATTGTATGTCCAAGTTTTTATTAACAATCAAATCAGCCAATGTCTTACCCGAAAGCTGGTGTTTTTTCCCCAAGGCAATTACTTCTTCAAAGTAATCAGCACGAGCCTTGTCGGTAGTTAAAACTTGGGCGTAATTTTGGGTAATTTTAAAATCCTTGATGAATCTTTCCATCTTGGCGCTAGGTAATTCAGGAATTTTACTTTTAAGTTTTGCAATTTGTGCTTTGGTAAAACTAAGCGGGGGAATATCCGGCTCTGGAAAATATCTATAATCCTGCGCTTCCTCTTTAGTCCTTTGGGAAAAAGTCCTTCCATTTGCCTCATTATAACCTCTTGTTTCTTGAACCAACTTTCCCCCACCTGATAAAACTTTTTTTTGCCTTTGAATTTCCGACTTAAGTGCCTTAGTCAAAAACCTAAAGGAGTTTATATTTTTTAACTCAACTTTGTAATCCGGCAAACTTTTTGTTTTTTGCAACGACACATTCGCTTCCAATCTCATACTCCCCTTTTCCATATCCGCATTTGAAATTCCAAGATAACGGACAACCCTCTGTACTTCTTTTAAAAATTCTTTTACTTGCGCGGGCGTCACAAAATCCGGTTCGGTCACCATTTCAACAAGTGGAACTCCGCTTCGATTGAAATCAATCAGAGACACCCTTTTACCGTCAATCTCCTGGTGAATAAGCTTGGCCGTATCCTCCTCCAGATGAATTCTCCTAATCGTAATCTTTTGACCATTGACCATTGACCATTGACCATTGATACAGAGCGGGAGATCATATTGACTTATCTGAAAACCTTTGGGGAGGTCGGGGTAAAAATAGTGCTTTCTATCAAACTTAGAAAACTCATTCACATGGCAATTAAAAGCAAGGCCCAAAAAAATTGCATCCTCTACGGCTTGCTGATTGGTGTAGGGTAAGGCCCCGGGAAGACCCAAACATATAGGACAAACTTGAGTATTGGGTTTTTTGCCAAAGTGCCTCGCTGAACACCTGCAAAACATTTTAGACTCCGTTGCAAGCTCAATATGCACTTCTAAGCCAATATTTACTTTATATT
Source organism: Patescibacteria group bacterium (assembly GCA_022562395.1). Classification (GTDB taxonomy): domain Bacteria; phylum Patescibacteriota; class Microgenomatia; order UBA8517; family UBA8517; genus JADFPI01. The sequence continues at coordinate 8,180 of JADFPI010000014.1, forward strand.
CCTTCATTTTTTCTTAAGTGAGATGGCTTCTTCGAGCATTTTAGGGCCATACTTTTTTGAAAACATCAAGATAGCGAAGGCAAATCCGGCCACAAGAAAAAGAAGAAGTCTAATTCCAAAAAGCTCCGTCAGTGCGCCGGAAAAAAGAACCGGTAAAATTGTCAAAATCGTCACCAAAAACCAATAATTTCCAAAGACTCTGCCCCTTAATCCACCGGGGGTCACTTCTTGCAGAAAAGTTTGAGTGGGAATTAAAACTCCCACAAAAAATAAACTTCCCAATATTATTATTAATTCACCAAAAAGTATTCTAGAAGAAGGTTCCAATTCTGGTACCAAAAAGGCAAGTAAAAATATTGCTGTAGTAATCAACACTAAAAAAGTTTCTATCGCTCTTTTTTTCCTCCAGCCTCTTTTTAAAAGCCTGGGTATGGTTAAGGCACCAATGGCAGAACCTACTCCGGCAGGCAAGGCAACATATAGCCCGGATGCGTTGGCGCTTACTTTCAAAATATCAGTAGCAACAAGCGGCATGTTAATAACCAATACTACCAGAGCAACTTGGAAACCCATTAAAAGTAAAAAAGGATAAAGTACCCCTTTGTGTTTTTTTATAAACATATAACCTTCGACAATTCTTTTAAAAAATTCCGCAATGGCTTGTTCGTAGGCTTTAGGGAATGAATCCTCGCCCTTCATTTGCGGCAAGAAGCTCACGCTGATAAAAGCTAGGAAAAGAAATCCTGCCGACAAAAACAGGGTGTTGTCGAATCCTAAAACTTGAACTAATAACCCTGCTACTCCAAAGCCTACTATTAAAGATGCTGTTTGGGTAAGGAAAAACAACCCATTTGACTGCGGTAAGTGTTTTTTAAAAACAAGTGAAGGCAGCGAGGCAAGTTCAGACGGAACGTAGAAATGATTTAAGAAAGAATAGGCAAAGGCAACTCCATAAAGTAAAAAGAGACGCCCTTCGTAAGTTAGCGCAAATCCCAATATCACAACAGCTTGTAAAAAATTGGAGATCATTAAAATTTTCCTCTTGTCGTATATGTCAATTAATGCGGCCGCAAAAGGTCCAACCAGCAAAGCTGGCAGCGCGTATGATATCCACAAAAGCGAGGTGGCGATTGTTGAGCCCGTTTGGTTAAAAATCCTAATCAAAAGAATAAAATTCATAATGTGGATTGTAAGCTGAGAAAGAATTTGTGAAACCCAAAGATATAAAAACTTCGAATTTTTCAAAAGTGGTCTGAAATCTTCCATTTTACTCTAGCGCAACTTGCGGTTTAGCATTAGTCGCCTTTTCATAAATATTTCCTAATTTGAATAAAATCCTCTCCGAATATCTCGGTCCCATAAGCTGAAAGCCCAATGGCAAACCTTTCCTTGTAAAACCACTGGGAACCGATAGGCCCGGAATTCCGGCTACATTGGCGGCAACCGTATAAACGTCTGCCAGATACATCTTTAATGGATCAAGTGATTTTTCTCCTAGTTTGAACGCCGCTGTGGGCGAAACCGGCGCGATTATTGCGTCTACTCCGCCATTAGACGGATCAAATACCTTTTCAAAATCCTCTATTATCTTGGTTCTAACTTTTTGTGCTTTCAAATAGTAAGCGTCGTAGTAACCCGAAGATAAAACATAAGTTCCCAGCATTATTCTTCTTTTCGCTTCATCCCCAAATGCGTCTCTTTCATTTCCGTAGCGTATTCCATCGTATCGACTTAAATTTGATGAAACTTCCGCGGGTTGAATAATGTAGTAAACGGAAATTGCATATTTTGTATGCGGTAGTGATATACCGACCACCTCTATCCCTTTTTTCTTAAAAGTCACCGTTGCTTGCAAAACTGCCTTCTCAACTTCTTTGTCGAGCCCTTTAACAAAATACTCTTTAGGAACACCAATCTTGAGTTTTGAGTTTTGAGTTTTGAGTTTTGAGTTTTTTACTGTCCCATCTTTCCCATCTTCTCCTTTGGTTATATCAAAAATTTTCTCTATATCGGAAACAGTTCTTGCAAAATGCCCGACAGAGTCAACAGAAGAAGCCATGGCGACTATTCCGTATCTGGAAACGGCTCCGTAAGTAGGCTTTAACCCATAAACACCACAAAAATTTGCAGGTTGTCTTACTGACCCACCTGTATCCGTCCCGGTGGCAATTAAGGAAAAGCTTGCGGCTACTGCCGTTGCCGAGCCACTAGACGAACCACCCGGAACATAAGTTTTTCCCCAAGGATTTATTGTCGGGCCATAATCCGAGTTTTCTCCCGAGGCACCGTGCGCCCAGGCGTCACAATTTGTTTTTCCCAAAATAATACAACCCGCCTCGTTTAACCTCGCCACTACCGTCGCTGAATAAGCGGGAATGTAATACTCTAGAACTTTTGAGGCGGCTGTTGTTCTTAAACCCTTAGTCAAAAACAAATCCTTGTGGGCGACGGTTACACCTAGAAGCGGTTTATCTTTTAAAATTTCTTTTCCGTAATCTGTAATCAGGCCGTCTACTTTTTTAGCCTTTTTATAAGCTTCTTCTTTATTAAGAGTCAAAAAACTATTAAGAGCCTTGTCTAGCTTTTCTATTCTGGCAAAATAGGCGTCAACCAACTCGACCATTGAAAATCTTTTTTCGAACAAAGCTTTTTGCGTCTGCCTAATAGTTAAAGGTATGTCCATCCTATTAAAAGCTTCAAGAATACCCCGATTCAATCGGAGATGAATTGAAGCTGTAACAACATCTTTCTTTACGACGAAGCCGTACAGCTTTGCTGTAGAGATGAAAACCCTGCCTTTTAAAGCGGGGAAGATGTTATTTTTTACCTCCTCTCCTTTTTCCTTCTAATATTGCCGGTACGACAAAGTATCCATTGTGCACTTTTTCACTCCCTGAAAGCGCCTCCTTCTGATTAAGGCAATCCTCAATTTCAACTTTATCTTTACGGACTACGCTTTGAAGCCCCGTTGTTTGGTGTGTAGGCTCAATCTTTGAGGTATCAACTTCATTTAACTCGTCGACATAACCGACAATCTTTGAGAGTTGTTTGCTGAATTTTTCGATTTCGTTTTCTTTAAGGGGAAGGTTTGCAAGCTTTGCTACATGCTCGACGTCCTTTTTACTAAGCTTTCCCATGCCATTATGATAACGCCAGGTAGCATAGTTGAGCAAGTAATATTTAGCGTCTTTTGTAAAGCTTGTTGTAGATTATATAGAGGAAAATAACAGCCAACAGTAAAGTTATTATTAATACGGTCATTATTTTTAAATCATACCATCTTCTGAAGAGCTTTTATTCGCTGACCCATTGGCGGGTGGGTGTTGAAGAGGCCCGCGAACCGGCCGACGCCGCTTTTCGCCTTATCCTTAAAGGGGTTTACTATATAAAGATGGGCAGTAGCTTTATTGGCCACCTCAAGCGGTTCATGGTCAGCTGAAATTTTTTTTAGAGCCGAAATTAATCCTGATGGTTGTCTGGTTATGGCCACGGAGCTGGCGTCCGCAAAAAATTCACGTTGCCTGGCAACAGCCAACTGAATAAGTTTTGCGATAATTGGTGAAAGAATGGCAAATAATAACCCGACAATCAAAATTATTGCTCCAACCTGCCCCGATTTTCTACCTCTGCCTCTTCCATAAAAACTCATCCTCAAGAAAAAATCGCCCAAAAGAGCCACCATGCCAACTAAAACTACGACAATTGACATCAGCCGGATATCGTAGTTTTTAATATGGGAGAGTTCGTGGGCAATAACTCCCTCAAGCTCGGTTCTATTTAGCTTTGCAATCAACCCGGTCGTCGCACAAACCACGGCGTGCTCGGGATCGCGACCGGTGGCAAATGCATTTGGAGCAGAGTCCTCTATTACATAAAGCTTGGGCTTGGGAAGGCCTGCGGCAATACTTAAATTCTCGGCAACGGTAAAGAATTTAAAGTCACGCTTGCGGTCGGCAGGTTTAGCACCTGATATTTTTAAGACGATTTTATCGCTATAATAATAGCTTCCGAAACTCATCAGCCCCGAGATTATCAAGGCTATCCCGGCAAACCCCAAACCTCCCGGCTGGTAGCCTAAATAGACCGAGAAAGCTTGAGAGAGAATATAAACGGAGGCCGTTATGAAAATAACGAAAAGCACCATAATTGCCAAGCTTTTCCTTTTATTCGCCGCTTGAGCTTCGTAGATATTAATCATGGTAATCCTGGAGTAAAGCAATAGCACCCCGTAAGATTCCATCGGCTTTCTGCCTCCAGAATGAATCTAAAGTTTCACTTTAGGTGTCTTTAAATCCCCGCTAGACACCTCAACATGCTCGCCTTTTTCTGGAGTTATTAACCCAGGTTGCTCTGTAAACTTGAAAATACTGGCTAAGATTGCTGAAGGCATTTTTACTCGTCGCACATTGTAGTCAGCTGTCAAATCTATAACCAGCCTTCTAGCATACATCACCTTGTCGGCCGTGTCTCTGAGTTCATCCATCAAGTTGGTTACGGTCTTTGACCCCTTTATTTCAGGAGTGTCTTCCACGGCAATTTTTAAGCTCGGCAAAACAGATGCTAACTTAGCACCAGCATCCGCCATTTTCTGGATATCGCCAGATTTCACTGCAGAGCTAATTGCGCGCCTTGCGTCCGTCAAATCCTTGAAAATTCTTTTTTCGTGTTTTAAATAGCCTTTAACAGAAGATTGAAGATTGGGAATAAGGTTTGCTTGCCTCTTGAGTTGATTACCAATTTCCTGAATGGCCGCTTTAATTCTTGCTTTACTGGAAACAAAAAAATTGTAGGTTGTAACCACCCAAATCAGTAGAATAACGGCAACTGCTATCAAAAAGATTTCCATCATTTTTTCACCTCCTCCCAGTGAGATAGCCCTTTGGGCATCTCACGGGACCCCGTCCCGTTAGATAATTTCATATCTCATGGGACTGGTGCCTTTTCTCATCTAATGCACTAGTGTACTAGTTTTCTAGTGCGCTAGCAATTTTTCAAATTCGGCCAATGACCTCGTATTTACAATATCGTGTTTAGTTGCCCAACCGCGTCTGGCAACGGAAACTCCATATTGCATATTCTCCATTCCATCGACATGGTGCGCATCAGTACCCAAAGTAAGTTTCACACCTTCTTTCACGGCTTCTTTTACTAAAACATCCGGCAAATCAAGCCTCATGGGTTCGGCATTAATCTCGATCCACTTATTTTTCTTCTTACAAAATTCCAGAATCTCCGGCCAGTTGAGTTCTACTCCCTCACGCTCATTTAACTTTCTTCCTGTCGGGTGGGCAAATATTTTAACGTTTGGATATTCAAACGCAGTCATAACTCTTCTCGTCATTTCTTCTCTTGAGAGTCTAAAACTAGAATGAATCGATATCAAGGCAAAATCTAAAAGTTCCAATCCCTCTTCAGGAACAGGTAGCTTTCCATTTGGAAGTATATCAATCTCAAGACTATTGAACACTTTTTTTATACGACTTCGCTTTTTACTCCTAATCGAGTAATTTATTTTCTCAACAGCTTCCTTTTTTCTTTTAAGTATCTCAATAGTTTGCCTTGCGTTGTGTTTACTTTTACTTGGATTGTGCTCTGTGAAGGCAATATACTCATATTCTAATTCATCCGCCTTTTTCACAAGAGCTTTCATAGAGGATTCACCTAAGTCGTGGCTAGTCTCTATATCAAATGATGAGTGAATTTGTAAATCTGCCCTAATTTCCTTAACTTCGACTAATTTTGGCAATTTGTTACTTAAAGCAGCTTCTATTTCTCCGGTATCTTCACGCAACTCAGGAGGTATCCAATCCATGCCAAGAAAATTGTAAAACTGTTCTTCAGTTTTAAATTTCATGATTCGTGATTTGTGATTCGTTATTCGTTTTTTGATTCCATAGTCAGAGAGGCTTAAACCTTTCTTTATAGCAAATTCCCTAAGGGCAATATTGTGGTGCTTGGAACCGGTAAAATGCTGAAGGAGGGCTCCATAACCTTCTGGAGTTTCCACCATCAAGTCTACCTGTCTATCACCGGGAATAATTATCGAGGCTGTCCTATCACCTTTTTCTAACACTCGGGTTGCCCTTGGATATTTTGTAAAGTGCTCAATTACCTTTGCAGGCTTATTTGTAGCTGCAGCAAGGTCAACATCGCCAACAGTTGAGGCATATCTTCTTAAACTACCCAGAGCGTCAGCTCTTTCTACGTAACTACTTTTCTTAAGCCAGGTAATTAACTCTCCGGCAACCTGGCTGGCGTAAGGCAAAAGAAGCCTCCTCGTGCGGCCTCTAACCTCCTTTATAGACTCCAGTAAAGATTGCTGCGAATCTTTCCCCATACCCTCAAGTTCCTCTATCTTTCCCTTCTTAATAGCTTTCTCAAGACTCTCAATCGGGTTTTTTCCTCCAATTTTGAGCCTATCAGTAATTTTAAAAGCAGTTTTTGGTCCTATTCCCGGCACTTTCATAAGCTCAAACATAGCTGGAGGTAAGCCTTTCATAACTTTCTCAAAATGTTTTGACTCTCCAGTTTTAAAGATCTCATCCAGGTGGTCAGATATACTCACGCCTATTCCCGCCACATCGGCAAGCTTTCCATCATCCCATAAATCCTTGGCTTCGCTTGATAAATGCTCAACTGCGTCGGCTGCTCGGCTATAAGCGATAATTCTGAAACGGTTCATGCCCTCACCTTTAAGCTGATAGGAAGCAGCTACGGCCCGAAGAAGCTCGGCTATCTCTAAATTGGTCATGTTTTTATGAAGCTTCATGTAAACAAATTATAACCTAATGCCCATACCCAACAAATAAGAGTGTTTAATTCTGATAGGGCGACTTGCTTTTTGGGGTCGGCACAGAGGCTACTCCTTCTTGTATGTTTATAGGGTCAGTCTCGCCAAACTTCCTGGCCATAGCTCGTGCTTCTTCTGGACTTTCAACAATTATGACATCCACGAATGTTTTCTCGGCAACCTGTTCTGCCTCATTTATAAGCCCAGAATGTAGCAAGCCTTGGTATAAGTAGGTAGCTAAAATCGGCCTTCTTGTATTCGCAGAGACTTCTACCTGTAATATGAGTCTGGCTACATTTTCTTGCGCACTCTTAAAAGTCTCACTTCTACCCTCTTTCCTATCTATCACAATTGATTGTCCAATCCACGCTTTTGCTCTCGTAAAAAGCTGTGAAAAGTTGAATTCCTTCTTATATTCAGGGTAACGCTCGGCAAGGCTCTCGTGAGCCTCAATTATTAGTTTCTCAGCCGCGTCGATGTCCAAAAGCCCATTTTGTACCAGCTTAACTACGTCTTCTGTCTCTTCTGAAATAGATTTAAAGTCATGGGCAACCTCGGAAGCCAAATCAGGCCAGGTAACTTGATTGTTAAGCGGAATTGAAATGTACAAAGAAACTAGGTCTCTTGTGCTTAATTCGTGGAGTGAGTCTATCTCTCTACTCATACAGTTTGCAGTTTGCACTGAGCAGTTCGGCCCTGAGCTCACTGCCCGAGGGGCGGGCTTGATATGTCTAAAATGGAACACTTTGTGGAGGGTTTGACTGAACAATACAAAATTCTTTTAGGTTTGGGTGTGTTGCCTGAAAATATCGGTAGTTATTATCAAACTTCATAATTGCGGGCTCTAGTTGACTATTTCAGGAACTTCGTTTGAGGGGAATGAGATTTAGTAATGGCTAGTGAGTTTTATTGAAAACTAACCCATTCTATTATATAATGATGCCTATGTCATACGAAAGAGAAGTTTTAAGAGGCAATTCCGTCAGGGGTATTTGGGCCCTAGAAAAAGTTAAAGCATTTCAACAAGTTGCAAACCAACATAGCGTTACTGTCGAAGTAACAGCCGTTGCTGGAGAAGCATACGAGACTAAAAGGGGTATAGGACTCACTGTTCCTGAAGGGAAAGCACATGTGATGATTCATAATAACGGACGGGATTTGGGGGCTTTTTACGCAGATGCAGATATCGAACTTAATCTACAAGATAAATCACCTATATCTAGATTCTACGCCAGACACATTAAACCCAAGATAAACCCATAAAAGCCTTCGCTTATTAAGCAAATCACCATTTTAGGGCTAATAACATCACTGTATGTCGTTTTCCGAACGATGCTCAGCGATTGAGTCTGCTCAAGCGATATTGCGAAACAAACCTATTGGTTAACCTCTAGGCACGATGGAGAACAAATATTACTCGGAATGCTGTTTTGAGGGAGATAATTACTCAGGAGCTTGTAAACTTTGCCAGGAACTACTTTATGCGTAGGTCACTCGCGGTAAATGCGTAAGGCAGTAATAATTTTATTGAGGTAATTCTTTTAATAGTACCTTTACTGTCTGCAACAATTACCAGCGCATTATCACAAAATTCCACGATAATCTGCCTGCATTTACCGCAGGGAGCCGTATCTTTAGCATGAGATACGGCAATAGCCTTGATAAACTTTCTACCACCTTCCTTTACGGCGCCCTTTGAGACAGCATTTTTAATCGCTTGCTCTTCCGCGTGTCCAGTTTCTGAATAAGTAACAACTTCTATGTTTTGACCCTCATCTACTTTGCCTGATTTTCTCAGTAGTGCAGCTCCTACATTATATTTTGAGTAGGGAGTATAAGCAGTACCTTTTGCCTTTGAAGCTCTTATTGATAAAGTTTGTAGTTTTTTTATACCAGTGCTTTTAATTTCCTTTTCTATCCATTTCCTCTCTTTTTCAAGATTACCACTTTCTGGTATCCAAATAATATCTTTGATTTTAAGTGGCATTAAACAAATTATACCAGAAGAAAACGAGGCTAGCGGGGCTGACGGGACTCGAACCCGCAACCTTCCGCGTGACAGGCGGATACTCTAGCCAATTGAGCTACAGCCCCAAAACAATAGAATTATACCTTACTCGAATATACCAAACAAGAGTGCATGTAGTTAAGCCGCTGACCTCGTTTTATTTGGTATAATCCTGGATAATGTCCGGCAAAGAAATCGTTTGGCAAAGAACAAGTCGACCACACTTCGAACCTTTTGGAAATGTTACTGACAAAGACAAGTCGCATATTGAGCGGTATTTCCAAACCAGCTTTCAAGTAAGGCTGGGCAAGGGAGAATCGCTACTTAAGGAGTTTAATCAAGCCCAAAATACAGATAGAAAAATCATTTTAAAGTTTTATTTACCAAACGGAATTACAGAAGAGGCTGAAATTGTAGCAATTTCACTTATTAAGCTTGATCTTAACCAAGTACTTCAAGGTACTCCTGCGGATACCATTAAAGTTGTCGTTCCTTTGACCAACGAACAAATTGCTAGAGTAAGCCCGGACAACAGGCATTTACCTACCTTCGGATATTAACAGCCCCGCCTAATACCTATTGACATTTCGACAGTACTCCTATAAATTCTTTCTACTAAATCAAACTGCTTCAAACTGCCCCTTTAGGGGGTGAATAAGTTGAACTTAAAAGGAATACTTAAAGCTTTAAAACTCAACGAATCCACAATTAGTATGGTTCTTGGAGCGTTGGTAATTCTTGTAATTGGAGTCTTAGTCGTTAACTATTTTAGAAATTTGGAAACAGGCCAAATCCCGGAAGAGAGCGGAACTTTGGTAGAAGAACAGCCACAAATCGTAAGAGGTCAAGGCACAGTTACTTATACTGTCGCAGCCGGAGAGACTCTTTGGAGTATTGCCGAAAAACAGTATGGCTCCGGGTACAACTGGGTTGACATCGCTAGCGAAAATAACCTCACTAATCCTGGTGTTATCGAGACAAACCAAGAGTTAGCTATCCCGGATGTCGAGCCGAAACAACCAACTACTACACAAGTGGTAGAAACACCGGAAGAGTTGGAGCCAATTTCTGGCGCCACTTACACCGTCCTTGACGGAGATAACCTCTGGGATATTTCGGTGAGGGCTTACGGAGACGGATACAGATGGTCCGATATTGCTAGCGAAAACGAACTTGTAAATCCGAATATAATCCACGCGGGAAATATTCTAACCCTACCCCGCTAAGGTGGTATAATACACTGGTATTTTCCACGGCTTTTGCGGCGGTAGTTCAGTTGGCAGAACATCTGCTTCCCAAGCAGAAGGTCGCCGGTTCGATCCCGGTCCGCCGCTCCACTTTTTCGCCGAAGCTGCAGACAACTATTGCCAACCTAGTCCAGCCCAGGGGCAAATTAACTACTGAATTAAATACTGAATTAATTCAGTAGCAACTTTCTAATCTGCCCTTATATTAAATATTAAGCTGCGCTTATTTTACCATTACTTCAGTCTGGTAGTAAGGGCGGCTCCGCCGGCCACGCCCCAACAGGACAAACTGTCAAATTCACAATCGGCCTAGACTTCTGTGTTATTATTATTTTGTGAAATTAAAGTTAGTTGAAAAACGAAAAGAAGCTCAAGGGACGAAGTCTTTCTTTTTTGAGACGGAAAAGGATTTTGACTATCTTCCCGGGCAGTATTTTTATATAACAGTCCCAAAACTCAAATATAAAGACACAAGAGGAGCAACCAGACATTTCACTCTTTCCTCATCCCCAACAGAAGGAAAGATAATTCGCATAACTACCAGGGTTAGAAAAGAATCAGGATTTAAGCAAACTTTGAATGAGCTAGCGGTTGGTACAGAAATTGAAGGCGAAGGACCGGAAGGGACTTTTGTATTAGATGAAAAAGAGAAAGGCCCACAGGTAATGATTGCAGGAGGCATAGGAATTACACCCTTCAGAAGCATGATAAAGTACGCCATTGACAAAAATACAGGCACCCAAATTCACCTTATTTATTCAAACTCTCTACCCGAGCAAATTTCATTTCAAAAAGAACTAGAAAACTGGGCAAAAGAAGCGGACAATTTCAAACTTTCCATGACAGTCACAAGACCGGAAGAATCAACGAGAAACCTGCCTACAGGCGGGCAGGAATGGAACGGGTTAACCGGCCGAATTGATGAACAAATGATTAAAAAGTTAATTGAAAATTGGAAATTGAAAATTGGAAATTTAACCTTCTGGTTGTGCGGTTCTCCGGTGATAGTTGACGCCATGGAAAAAATTATGGGCCAACTGGATGTTTCTGCAGGGCGTGTCCGAAGCGAAAAATTCCCCGGATATTAGACTCTTTTTTAGCTTCAATGGTATAATTTGATACTCGCCGACGTAGCTTTAGTGGTAGAGCAGTCCCTTCGTAAGGGAAAGGTCGGTGGTTCGAATCCACCCGTCGGCTCAGGGGCTGCCCTTTTCCTACAACGCTTAACTAAATGTCGGCAGAATTTAAAAGGGGCTTTCCTATAGAAAAGGTTAAATCTTCAAGGGAGTTGTATTACTACCTGTTGGGCCTCGAGAGTTTTCCAAAAAATCCCAAAGAGCTCCCTTTATCCTTCGAGATTCCCTCCGACGCCCTGGAGAGTCTCGAAGATGCGATCTTTATGACAAAAGAAACGGGTGAAGAACGCGGACAATTTGTTTACTTTGTTAAAAATATCGGCTTCGTCAAACCTCCTATTAGGTACGGGGATCGAGAAAGTGTCGAGATAAGTGCCTTCTCGCTCAAATTCCTTAATAGGCTTGTAAAACCACTAATTTATTACCACACACATCCTGGTCCGGATATAACTGCTCTACCCAGTTCAGATGACGTGGACTTATTTTCCCGGTTTCCCCGAGTAGGCTATATCATGCTTATAGCAACAAACGAGTGGATAACTGCCATGGTTCAAACAGAAAATTTTGAACATGCTGAACACAACCTCAACGAAACTAGCAGAGTTTTGGAGATAATGGGAAAGATAGAACACTCAGATTCTCCTTCAACATTACCAATGATGGGGGCATTATTAGAAAGAATTGGACTAGGGTTGTATTTTCAGGACTCAGGGAAATTGCGGGGTTATCGGAAAGGAGACCTATCTGGGAATTTAAGGCTAAATAAAGTAAGATATATTGGACAGGAATAAACATCTTGAAGTAAAAAATGAGAAGACCTTACTCAAGACTCGCAAGAACAGAGGAAAGAAAAAACAAACGCCAGGCAGTTTTCTTTGCCTTTCTGACAATTGCCGCCCTAGTTGTCCTATTTGTCTTCGGCCTGCCTACCATAGCTAAATTCGCAACCCTGTTAACAGGCCTCAAACAAAGTAGCCAACCTATTGAAAAAATCGACACAACCCCGCCAGCCCCTCCCCAAATCAACATTCTACCGGAGGCTACCAATGAACAAAGTATTGAAATATCAGGTTCGGCTGAGCCCGCAGCCACTTTAGTGTTTTCGCTTAATGGAAAAGAAAGAGAATTGCTGGTGGATTCTGAAGGCAAATTTTCATTTTCCGTTAATCTAAGGCTCGGTGAAAATAGAATTTTTGCCAAAGCTGTCGATTCTGCCGGGAACGAAAGCCAAGAAACACCAACAATAAGCGTTTTGTATGACACTGAAGAACCGACGCTTGAACTACTAACGCCTGAGGACGGCAGCGATTTTTACGGAGCAAAGCAAAGACAAGTGGTCATTGAAGGTCAGACAGAACCGGGTGCATCTTTAACTATTAATGATAGGTTTGTAGCTGTCGAAGATGACGGGGCTTTCTCCTTTGCCACTACTCTTTCTGAAGGTTCAAACGAACTCAATGTAAAAGCAAAAGATGCTGCCGGAAATGTAACCGAAGAAAAGTTAACCCTTAACTTTTCCCCTTAGATTTCTTTAGCCCAATTGCCGAAAGAATGGCAAAATACCCCATTACCCATGGGTAAAAAAGGGAATTGTGGAAAAAGCTATGGATAAAAACAGCGCTCATACTTGCCAATAGTGTCAGTCCGAAAGTGTTTGAAGATACATTCTTAACAAGGTATATTGCCAGGCCTGCAAATACAAATAACCCTAAAATGCCTGTCACCGCCAATATAAATAGTAGGCTGGAATCTGCCCCGCCGCAGGAGTGTGCGTCTGTAGAAAGGTAACCCAAGTACCGCTCGCGATAAATACAAAGGTTATTAAAACCCACCCCAAACACGGGAGACTTTTTAAAAATTTGCAATGTCTCCGAATAATTAGCTACCCGAGCAAAAATACTAGTGGTTCTCCCTAGATTTACCCCTTCTCCACCCGGCTTAGGCAAAATAAGTATGGACAAGATGAAAACGACTACTGACACCAAAAAAACTCTTATCTTACCTTTCAAATACAAAAGAGTTAAAAGTCCTCCCAAGGTTGCCAAATAACCCGCCCGTGAGTAGGTGAAGGCTATTGTTATTAGAAAAAATGCAGAAAGAAAAACCAGCCTTTTACTTTTCACTCGATGATATTTTGCCAGTGTGGCTATCAACCCAAATACCAAAATAATGCTTGTAAATCCCGGGTCAAGAAATGTTCCAATTAGGCGAAAATAATGGTCATCCCAACCATAAGCCGCCAGCGAGCGTAAATCAGGATATAGAAAATACTGAATCCATCCGAAAATTGCCGTTGCTAAAGAAACTGCTATTAAAGACATAAATAAGTTGCTTTTTAATTGCGCCTTCTCCCTCACCACATCCCAAGAAATTAAAAACACCGAAATATAGGCAAAAACCCGGACTAGATACATTGCCCCTACGTAAATTTCTTCTAATTGAAAAAGGCTCAAAGAAAACAGAAGCGAAAAAACGGAGGTTACTACCAAAGCTTTAATCCAGGTATAAATTTTTGGCCTTCTGCTTTTTTCAAAAATCCAAAGAAGAAAAATTATCAGAGCGACGAAATCGACCGGGTGAAGACGGATATTTCTACCATAAAGACTTATGCTCGTTCGCAAAATTTGCCCAAAAGGAAAAAGAACTAGATAGACAAAAATTAAACGCTTGTAAAGTCTTTCCTTTGCAGAAACCATAATTTACTCCAGGCTAGAAAAGAGTGAAAACTCATCACTCCAGCAGTAACAAATCCGGCCGTCTTGTCTCGAAATCCCAACTTGAATATCCAATTATAAACAAATTTACCTAAGGGCCAAATAACTATCTTTGCTAAACTTGCGTTTTTTCTTTCTTGTCTATTTGCTGATGAGTGAAGGGTTGAAAAATAATTTATATCTTTAATAAACTCCCTTAAGTTCGAGTGAGGATAATGAAGAATTGGATTAACCAAAGCCTTTGTCTTCCCTTTTATTTGCCAAATTTCATGAACTCTCCTCCTCCATTTTCCACTACTTTTTTTTGCTAGTCTCAAAAGCTTAACTCTCCCAACCTCCCCTTGATTAATCTCCTTTCCCCAGACAACGTCCTTCCTTTTTAGAAAAAATCCCTCGTAGGTAATTAAAGGGTTATTGACCATTTGAATTATCTCATCGCGGAGGGCAACCGCTATACGCTCATCCGCGTCTAAAAATAAGGCCCATTTGCTTGTAGCTTTGGCTAGTCCAAAGTTTCTTTGACTGGCAAAATCGTCATTTAAACTTCTTTTATATACTCTTGCTCCTAATTTTCTGGCAATTTCAGTGGTTTTGTCGGTGGAATAGTCGTCAATTATTATGACTTCATCACAAAAATATACACTTTTTATACACTCTGAAATATTTTCTTCCTCATTTTTGGTAAGAATTACGCAGGTCAAATTCATGCTAAGTCAAAATTCTAAAGGTATAGTAAAGATATACCGGCATGGCTACAATGGCGCCGATTAAGGCAGATAGTGCTGCTCCAATTATTCCATAGCTGGCGATTAAAGGAAATATTGTCGCTGCCAATCCGACTATCCCTACAAAAGTAACTACGGTTAAATAATTTTGCTTTTTTAAAGATAAAAATAAAGGATTTGCGGTAATCGATAAAGCTCTTATCGCTCCAAATGCCGCCAGAACCTTTAATACTCCCACCGCTCCCAACCAATTTGGGCCAAGAAGTATTAGGATTACCTCTTTCGAAAACATAAATATAATTAAACCGAAAGGAAAAGTTACTGCAAAAACTGCCAGAGCAGTCTTAAAAAATGCCTTTCTTAGCCTTTTTTTATCATCCGAAATTTTTACATAGACAGGAAACGTAACCTTAATAACAGTATCGGCTACTTCGGTAATTGGAAGCGTGGAAATCTTATAGGCAACCTGATAAAGTCCAAGCGCACTGGCATTAAGAAGTCGCCCAACGACAATATCGTCGCCTTGTTTAAACAGATATTGAAAGATACCTGCAAGGGTAATCCATTTACCCCGATGAAAAACCTTTTTAATCTTTTCTATTTCAAAGTTAAATCTAGGTTTAGGCTTGATAAAGACATGCGAAATTATTACCTCTAGAATTACCCCGGCAAGCATTCCCCAAACCAGACTTACGGCGGACCGTGTTATTAATGCCAAAAAAACAGCCACTAACGCATCGAGAGAATAAATTGACAGCCTTATCAAAAACTCATAATTGAATCTAAGTTCTTTTTGGAATTTAACGATTGCCGGGTTAATAAAGCCGCGAACCAAAGGAATCAGAGAAATTAGAAGAATTAAATTACGCGCCTCCTCGGATTTAAAAAAAGAAGAAATTGCGTTTGCACTTAGAAAAATTATTAAACTTATCAATAATCCTCTGAATATAGAAACTAACCAAGCCGTGTCGTTATATTTTTCCAATTTTGC
Organism: Patescibacteria group bacterium; assembly: GCA_022562395.1. Lineage (GTDB taxonomy): Bacteria > Patescibacteriota > Microgenomatia > UBA8517 > UBA8517 > JADFPI01. The sequence continues at coordinate 23,791 of JADFPI010000014.1, forward strand.
CTTCTCTTGGATTAAAAAGATATTAATTCCAGATTCGGTCATTGTTTCAAGAAAAGCCAAAACCAAAAGCGCTATGCCAAATAGCCCAAATTGAGAAGGGGTTAAAATTCTTGCCAGTATGGCAATTTTTACAAAGGCCAATAGGCGTGTTGACACTCTTAAGCCTCCCATCCAGGAGACGCCCCTTAAAGTGTCTTTGAAATATCCCATCTACCTCACTATTTTACCGTAAATAAAGCCAGCCATCACTGTAACATCTGATGATATCTGGACAACAGGAAGCCAAGCTCTAGCTTTCCAATCTTTTATAACATCCCGCCATTTGAAAATAGACCAGGCAAGGTAAACTAAAAAACTAAAAGACAAAAAAACTAAAAAACCCACCTTTATCAAAGATAGAAATAATAACAAAAGTCCTAATAAATACCTGACAAAAACTGCTGAGATTTTTATATTGTGGGCGGCGACTTGTTTTTTTGGGTGTAGCCAAAGGCCTGCTTGAGCGTCTCCTTTGCCGTATTGATAAAACTTCTTTAACGAATCTTTTAAACTGAACTCGGCCGGTTCATTCCATAATACTTGCGCCTCCATAACTTTTACCATCCTAAATCCCCTCCTAGTAATTTTATAGATAAACTCGGTATCTTCCCCCGCTTTTTCAAGTTTCTCGTTATATCCGCCAACTTCCTCCCATACTTTTTTCCTAAAAGCAAAAGAGCGTGCCGAAGGAAAAAAGGTTGTTGCCTCAAAGCGCTCTTGCGGCACACCGTGGAAAACATTCATCGCTTTTTGCAATGGAGTTTTTGCAGCCAAGCTGTAAAAACCGGCGATAACATCTATTTCTTTATGTTTGAACGGTGAAACTATCTTTTCCAACCAATCGGGACTAGCGGTGCATCCGGCGTCGGTGTGGACAATTATCGAATATCTGGCAACCTCTATCGAAGTATTTCTTCCGTGAGCAACATTACCGGGCTCGATAAGATGCTTTATTCTTTTGTTCTTTTTTTGACGGTGTTTGATTATTTCAACAGTTCTGTCAGATGAGGCTGCGTCAACTATCACTATTTCTTTAGGCTTTTTAGTTTGAGCCAAAAGTGAATCTAGAAGCTTGCCAATCGTCTTTTCCTCGTTGAATACGGTGATACACACTGAAACTTTCATCTTACGAGGTGCTAGAGCGAAAATATTTTTTTGCAAAAGGATATAGTTTGTAAATTACGGTGGCACTTACCCCCCCAACCGAAAGCCAATAAACTAACACAAAGGGAGAAACCCAAACGTCCGTCCCGGAGAACCAGGCGTGAATTGCGACTAAAAAGAAAGCCACATAATTAAGAAGATGGAATTTCCGCCAATGAACTCTCCACCAAGATTCTTTGCGCAATATAGCCGCCAGTACCGCCATTGATATTAGCCAAAAGGAAATCCTGCCAAAAGTGTACCAAATCTCTTGCCTTTCCGAACAAATCACACAAAATTGGGTAAAAACGTAGAACGGGTCTAATACACCCTTCGCTTTAAAATTGAAAAGTACAAAAAGAATAGGGTGAGCTAAAATCAAAGAATACAAAAATGCACCGTGGGTAACATGAAACTTAAAAGCCCAACCCCCAAGTTTTTGGGTAAAGCGCGTCATGAAAGCACCGAGAATTAATTGGACAAAAAGCATGCTGAAAGCTAATAAACCTGCTATTCTTAAGAGGAAATTAAGTAATAAGGGAACGTCTTCGAAAGTTAATCTTGCAATCGGCGTTATTTTTAAAACAGTAATTGGCCCCGGAACTAAAATTAGAAGCCAAAGAATGAGAAAAAAAAGCCTTTTCTGTTTCATTATTTAGCTAAAGTATATCAAAAAAAACTTTCCCCTAAGTGATTTTTGACTTATAATACACACCACCATGCTAGAAAGAGAAGCAGGACAGATATATTTTAGGCAATCCGGAGGCGAAGGTGGCTTCAGGCTTGAAGAGGAAGAAGGGAAAACAACAAAACGATTGGCGGTCAGATCGTTGGCAGAAATTGAGGCATTAGAAAATCCTGAGGAGATAAAAGTAATTCATTTAACCAATTATCGTGCCACTACCATCCCGGCCGTGGAAAGACTGGTTGAACTGTATCCTAACCTAACGACTGTTCGAATTAGTCCCGTTCTGGCAAGAAAGTACCCTTCTAAAACAGCCCGGAGGATTTTGGAAGAGAAAGATGTAGAACTTCAAATAACTAAGGGGGAAGAAGGCTACACAGACTTACCTCCCGGAACGGAAATTATTAGGTCAATAAATGAAGTCAATCGGCTAGCAAACCCGAATGAAGTAAGGAAAGCGCATTTGTCTCGACAAAAAGCAGTGGCCGTGGAGACAGTTACTAGATTACTAGAGATCTGTCCCAACTTAACAACAATATCAATTGTTCCTAGCCTTGCGCAAAGCAAGCTTTCTCCTTCTGCCAAAAGAATTTTGACTGAAAGCGGTCTTGAAATTAAGATAGAACACCTCAATGACGTTCCTGGCTACGACTCTTCTATTATTAGGGATTATGAAGCTAAAGAAGCGGTATATGAAGAAATGCTAAGTAGCCCTGAAAAGGAAGCAGAGCGAAATCTGTTTAATCTAATGGAAGAGTATGGTTTTGAGGCCGTGGAAATGCTCAAGTTGTATTTGGGAGAGAAACCGCTGAATGTAGGCGAAATAGCAGATAAAATGGGTCTCCCATACCGCAGGGTGCAGACAGATGTGGCAGCACTATTACACCTAATAGGATATCCTTCCCATGATCAAAGCGTATTGACACGATCAAGAGGACTTTTCCGCAGGTTGGCTAAAGTACACGAGAAGGACTCTACAAAGTAGGCGATATTCTGCCGCCAAAAACATTACTGAGAAACCAGTGGCCAATGTGGCAGAAAATAATTAAGTTCAAAAAGGAAAACCCCGATAGATGGGAACAGTTAAAAAGAGTGCACCCAAGAAGGTATCAAGTCTTAATCCACTATTTCCAGATTGATGAAGCTCGAGGGAAAAGAACCACCCATAAGGAGATGCCTGAGCAGACGGGAGTGCCAAGGGTCGGCTATTACAAGGACCAGGCTCTTGACTTCCTGGGCTTGGTGAACCCGGTAGGATTCGAACCTACGACCTCTCCGATGTGAACGGAGCGCTCTACCACTGAGCCACGGGTTCTTTTCGCTAAGCTACAATTTTATCATTATTTACACCACTCCTCAATCCAAATAAACATCCGCGGACCAAGCGAGCCTTGCGACCTGACGGTCTAAAGAGTCCATGGTTTTTAAAGGAAAGTTTGTTCACTACTCCGCCAAGTACCGCCTGGTACCTGGCCCCGCCGGGGCGGAGTTTGAATAAAGTAAATTTAGCCAATATAATTATCTCATGCTAAGAAAACTTGGTGGGTTTCTTTTGGATATTTTACAAACTATAGTCTTTGCAATCTCCATATTTCTGTTTATCTATCTTTTAGTCCTACAACCTCACAAGATTAAGGGGGCTTCGATGGAACCAAACTATCCGGACGGTGAATTTCTTTTAACTGACAAAGTTACTTATAAATTTAACGAGCCAGAAAGGGGAGACGTCATTGTTTTCAAAGCACCACCAACTTACGAAGACGAATTTATAAAACGCATCATCGGCTTACCCGGAGACAGGGTTTCAATAGAAAGCGGAAAAGTTCATATTAATGGGAAAACATTAAACGAGCTTTACCTTGACGCCCAACTTATTACCTCCGGAGGTTCTTTCTTGAGTGAAGGAGAAAAAATCGTGGTTCCTAAAGACCAATTTTTAGTTTTAGGCGATAACCGACCGTATTCTTCTGACTCGCGCGCCTGGGGATTTGTCTCAAAGGACAAAATTACAGGACGCGCCTGGTTTATTTATTGGCCACCGCCAAACGTAGGGTTAGTAGAGGAAATTATTTATACCTTCGGAGAATCCTAATAACTTATACCTTTGAAATCGCTTTTTTAACGAAGCTTACCAGGTTATTTCGTGATAGCCTTGAAAATTATCTGTAACCTATCTTCCGTATCCTCAAGCCCTCCTTTAAAAATAAAGGTCACTCTTGTTTCTCTTTGAGTTCGGGCAAGTTTTACGAAAGTTTTATTGTCTTCTTTCGACTCTTTTTCCATAACTTTTTGCATATCCTCCTGCATTTTGTCAATTTCTTCTGAAACTATCCTCACACTCTCAACTCTTTCTCCCGGCTTTCTAGGCTGTTTGGACTTTGCCTTCATCCTCCTTGCCAGCTCTTCTGCGCGTCTAACTGAACCGCTTTCTCTTAATATTATTTTGTATGCCTCGACCATCAAATCCTGGTCGTCAATCGCCGCCAAAGCTCTAGCGTGTCCCTCGGAAACCAGGCCGGAAAGTAGCCCATCTTTCAGCGCGTCAGGCAATGTAAGAAGGCGGATTGAATTGGAAACATAGGAAACCGACTTTCCTATCCTTGCAGCCACTTCGCTGGTTGTTAAGCCAAACTCGTTCATTAAACGCTCAAATCCAGACGCGCGCTCAAGTGGATTTAGGTCAATTCTCTGGACATTTTCAACCAAAGCCATCTCGAGCATCCCTCGGGGTGAAGTTTCTCGAATGACCGAGGGAATATGACTAAGCCCAGCTAACTTTGCAGCCCGCCACCTTCTCTCCCCTGCAATTATCTGAAAACCAGCCGGGGTTTTGGCTACCAACAAAGGCTCCAAAATTCCGTGTTCCTTGATAGAATCCACGAGATCAACTAAACTCTCCGTGGTAATTGACCCACGAGGCTGCAGAGGATTTGATTGCAGCTCGTTAACTGCTATTGATACTATCTCTTCAGCCATATCCTGAAAATTTCTAATTTCTAATTGCTCTAATTTCTAAACTTTTAGGTCAATTAGGTCAATTTACTTAATTGATACTTGGGTTTTCCCCAATTTTCGACCAAATTCAACCTGGCCCTCCTTTATTGCAAAAAGAGTGTGGTCTCGACCCACACTAACCCCTGCTCCTGCCCGGTATTTAGTCCCACGCTGTCTTATAAGAACCATGCCGGGACTTACTTTCTCACCGTTGCCTACTTTTACCCCCAGTCTTTTACCATCGGGTCTTTTATGTTGTCGTAGTTTTCCTGCTTGTTTTTTCTTGGCCATTTGTTTTCTTCCAAAAAGTCTAGTCCAAATTTTCACAGCTGTCAAGAGAGTAGAAAGTTATGGTTTGATACAGTATTATCCGGAGATTTTTTCTACAAGAAGCCTAGAATAAACCGGTCTAAAGCCTATTTTTTTTCTATATCTCGATTTTGCCTTAAATTTCATAACATGAAGTTTTTTACCTTTTATTTCTTTTTCGACTATCTTTAAATTAACTTTAGCCCCTTTAACGACAGGTTTTCCTATCTTAACTTTTCCATCGTCCACCAAAAGCAAAACTTCCGCCTCGGCTTTATCTTCTCCTAACTTATCCACGAGAATCTCATCTTTTTCGCTTACTTTATACTGCTGCCCTTTAATTTTTATAACTGCGTATTTTTTCATTCTGACTTAAGTATTTTAGCTTTAAAGTTGACATTCCTCAAGTAGAGGCTACTTTTTGTGTTCTCTGGGCAATTGCCAATGAGATCACTGTCGCTAAAAGAGATGAACCACCGGCTGAAACCAAAGGCAACGGTATTCCTGTAATTGGCAAAAGCCCCATGTTCATGCCAATATGGACGATAATCTGTACAAACAAAACCAAGAACAAACCCGATACATAAGCGCGAGCCGCCGGATTTTGGGTATTATTGATTATGTATGTCAATCTCCAAAGGATAAACAAAAGACCAGCCATTGTAAGAAGACTACCAACAAAACCCAATTCCTCTGCAATCGAGGCGAATATGAAATCGGTGTGCTTTTCCGGTAAAAAAGCGAGTTGAGCCTGACTGCCTTTTCCTAGTCCCCTTCCAAACAACTTACCGGAACCGACCGCTATCATTGACTGAATGGCGTTGTAACCCGCTCCAGTTGGATCTGATGACGGTCTTAGAAAAGTAGTCAGTCTTGCTTTTTGGTAGGGCGCAAGAATTCCCCACATCGCGGGCAACAGTATTAAAAAAGCAGTAACCGCAAAAAGTAAATATTTTTTCTTAAAAGATAAAGCGAAAAGTACTCCAATGAATCCGACAACCGTTAAAATTGCGACCCCAAGAGATGGTTGAATAAAAATTAATAATGTGGGCAAAAGAAGAAGCGCCGCCGTTTTTATTAATTTTTTAACCGTTATTTCGTCTTTTGTTAAATAGTTTGCGAAGAAAACAAGTAAAAAGGGCCTTACTATCTCGGACGGCTGTATCGACAAAGGACCAATAGGAATCCACCTTATCGCCCCCCTTGTCACTTGACCTATTATCAGTGGTAAAACCAAAAACATGATGGACCCAATATACATATGGTTAGAAAATACTGACAGCACTTCAAAATCTATTTGCAAAAAAATTACGAATGCGGCAATTGCCAGCACAATGTATAGATAATAGACAGGGAAAAGTGACGGAGATATAGAATTGAGTATCAAAACACTAAATACAAGAAGTAGTAGTATCGTCGTCAAAAGAAAATAATCCGGTTTATATCCTCTTACAATTTCCCTCATACGTATACTAAAACCCTCTATCGAGCCTTATGAAGATTTAGAAACACTAAATTTTCCTCTTTTTACACTTTTGGCCAGCGTTTTAGTCTTTAGTAATCGAGCAAGTTCCTTACTTTTCGGGAGCCAGGGAGAATCTAGTTTTATTTTTTGGGCAAGATTCATACCCATGTTTTTCCTTTCTACTTGAATTTTTCTTATCAGCTCCCTAGTTTTGGCCTCTTCGATAAGTCCTGGCGTTTCTTTAATATCGATTTTGTCTTCTGTTTGACCCCAAGCTATGTTCTTAACATTTATCTCGTCCTTCACCAATGCTTCTAAGTTAGACATGGGCTTTGCTATCGTCGTTGCCATCGACAACAAGGGTCGCCTAACGGGGATTTGCGCCTTTTTTCGCTCTGCATGTGCACGCACAACCACAGCTCTTACTTTTTCCTCCATATCTGTTTCCAGATCCTCATCTTTCAAAGATTCATCGACTCTTGGCCAATTAGTTAGGTGGACAGACGCCTCCTTCGTAAGGTTCTTATAAATTTCCTCTGTTAAAAACGGAATTACTGGGGCCAAGGCCTGAGAATAGGTAGTTAACACTTTCCATAAAGTGAATAGTGCCTCGTTCCTATCCTTCTCGTCATCATTCAAATGAGAAAACCTATCTCTACTTCTTCTTACATACCAGGCAGAAAGATCTCTAACAATAAATATTTTTGCTAAGTTAACTACTTCTGCTGTGTCAAATTTTTCAAACCCATTCTTGGTTATATTTCCTATACTTCCATTCATTCGAGAAAGTATCCATCTATCTAGAGCGTTTTTGGGTTTCAATTTGTCTTTAGGTGGCTCCCAATTATGTAAATTCGCATAAGTAACAAAAAATTTGTAGACATTCCAAAGTATTAGTAAAAACCCACGCACCTGGTTTTTGTACTCGTCCTCAGAGATTAAGATATCTTCACCCTTCATAACAGGGCTTCCCATCAGATATAATCGTAAAGCGTCACCTCCGTGTTTTTTAAGCATCACCTCAGGGTCAGGATAGTTGCCATAGTTTTTGCTCATCTTCCTGCCGTCTGTTCCTAAAATCACCCCCGTAACAACAACGTTTTTAAAAGCAGGAGATTCGAAAAGAGCACTAGCAATTACATGAAGCACATAAAACCACGCCCTTATTTGTCCCGTGTATTCAACAATAAAATCAGGCGGAAAAAACTCTTTCAGATCTACTTTTCCTTCAAAAGGATAGTGTCTTTCAGCAAAGGAGGCTG